>NYVS01000105.1 GCA_002684755.1 Phycisphaerae bacterium | reverse complement strand
CGGTGAGGGTGGGATTCGAACCCACGGTGACCCGGAGGCCACGCCAGTTTTCAAGACTGGTGCGTTCAACCGCTCCGCCACCTCACCTGGTCCGGCGTTCGCCGGGGTGGACATGGTAACGGACGGCTCGACCCGGAATGGGCGTCGGCTTGGAACGGGTGCGTCGCGGACTTTTCGTCTTGGTTTGATGAAGTGGGCCACCACTCCGCAGGCAGTCGGAGTGGTGGACCCGGTGGCGATCGCATGCCGGTGGGGCAGACGATCACCGTCCTCTTGGGACCCCCCGAAACGGGCCCTTGACGTCGAATCACGGCGTCGACCCTTTTCTTACGCCTCAAGCCCGGGCAGGTTCGAAGTTGGTCGGATTTTCGGACCTGCGAAGGCTCAGTCGAGAAGGTCGGAACGGACTTCCTGAAGACTTCCGGGGTCGAGCAGCCGAGCGACGAGCCCCGTCCATCCGGTCTGGTGCATCGCACCGCAGCCGCGGCCGGTCTCGCCGCAGAAGTACTCGTGGAAGGGAAGCAGGCCGTTCCAGTCGGGATCGTCGAATCGAGCGTCGTCCCCGAAGAGCGGACGGTGGCCGCCCGCGTCCGCGAGAAAGAGATCGACCAGCCGTCGTCGGACACGCTGCGCCGCGGCGGCGATGTTCGTGGGCTCGCCACCACTGGGAAACTCGATCTTGAAGTCGTCCCCGTAGTAGTGATGAAACTTCAGCATCGCCTCGAGCAGCAGGACGTTCAACGGGAACCACACCGGGCCGCGCCAGTTCGAGTTTCCGCCGAAGAGGGGCGTCCGGCTCTCGGCCGGCTCGTAGTCGACCTGGAGTTGTCGGCCGGCGAGTTCCATGCGAAACGGCGCCTCGAGATGCTCCCGGCTCACCGACCGGATGCCGTTCGGTGCGAGCATCCGCTTCTCGTCGAACGCGACGCGGAACAGGCACTTCATGCGGTGACCGCGGAGGAGCGAGAGCAGTCGGCGATCGCCTCGGCCGGGCACCGACCAGCGACTCACCAGCGATGCCATCTCGGGATTCTCGGAGAGCGTGCGTTCGACGGTCTCGCCGAACTCCGGAAGGCGTTCGAGGATCTCCGGCTCGATGGTCTCGACCGCGATGAGCGGTATCAGGCCGACCAGCGAGAAGATGCGCAGGGGGTGCGGCCTCCCGTCCGGATCGACGAGGGTGTCGAAGTAGAACTTGTCGTCCTCGTCCCAGAGTCCGGTCCCGGAATCGGCGACCGACGTCATCGCCCGGGCGATCTCGAGGAAGTGCAGGAAGAACTTGCCCGCGAGGTCCTGGTAGACCGGGTCGTGCAGCGCGAGTTCGAGCGCGATCCGCATCATCTTCAAGGCGAAGGCGGCGACCCAGCTGGTCGCGTCCGCCTGCTGCAGCCGCCAGCCCTCGGGGAGGGGGGCGCTGCGGTCGAAGGCGCCGATGTTGTCGAGACCGAGGAACCCGCCGTCGAAGATGTTGTGGCCTTCGGCGTCCTTGCGGTTCACCCACCACGCGAAGTTCAGCAGCAGGCGATGGAAGATCCGCTTGAGGAAGTCGAGATCGCCGTCGCCGCCCTTCGCGTGCCGCTCGATCTGGAAGGTCCGCCACGCCGCCCACGCATGCACCGGGGGATTGACGTCACCGAACGCCCACTCGTAGGCGGGCAGTTCACCGTTCGGATGCATGTAGCGATCGTCGACGAACAGCAGGAGCTGTCGCTTCGCGAAGGCGGGATCGATCGCGGCGAAGGTGACGGCCTGGAAGGCGCTGTCCCAGGTCGCGTACCACGGATACTCCCAGGCATCGGGCATCGAGAGCACGTCGTGGTTGGCGATGTGCGTCCACTCGTGGTTGCGACCGTTCTTGTGTCCGCGGGGCGGGGGGGGCTGNCCGGGNTCGCCCTCCAGCCAGCGGCGGACGTCGTAGTCGTAGAACTGNCAACCCCAGATCATGCCGGCGTGCGCCTGGCGGAGGATCGCCCGGGCGTCGTCGGATTCGCACTTCGCCTCGTGGGAGAGGTTGAAGGCGTCGCATTCGGCGCGGCGACGATCGACGGTCGCGTCCACGTCGTCGAGCCCGGGCGTCGCGGTGACGGGCGAGAGGCGGATCCGCACCGTGGCGGTTCCGCTCGCGGGAATCTCCAGCACATGGTGAACCCCGACCTTCGTGCCGTGGCCGTCGGGATTCACCGCTTCCGCACGACCGTCGACGATCGCGTCGTGGATCGCGTCCTTGGGGTGACGGCAGGTCGCCTCCGACCCGAAGACCTTCGGGAAGTTCGTCTCGTTCTCGCAGAAGAGCGGCGTCGCCTCGTCCGCGAACTCGAGCCGGTACGTCCCGACCTCGGGGTGCACGACGCGGACCGATCCGTCCTCGTCGAGCGTCATGGTCGGGCGCTCGGCGTCCGTTCCCCACGACCACGTGTTCCGGAACCACGCCTGCGGAACGAGATGCAGGGTCGACGACTCGGGGCCGTGGTTGGTGACCTCGACGCGCAGGATGATGTCCTCCGCGTCGGCCTTGGCGTACTCGACCTGGACGTCGAAGAACCGGTTCTCGTCGAAGACGCCGGTATCGATCAGTTCGTACTCGCGATCTTCGACGCCCCGCGCGGCATTGGTCTCGACGAGATTCTCGTAGGGGAACGCGGCCTGCGGGTACCGGTAGACCATCCGGAGGTAGGACGCGGTCGGCGTGGCATCGAGGAAGAAGTACTGCTCCTTGACGTCCTCACCGTGGTTGCCCTGGCCGTTGGTGAGTCCGAAGAGTCGTTCCTTCAGGATCGAATCACGACCGTTCCAGAGTGCGAGTCCGAGGCAGATCCGCTGGGATCGATCGCAGAAACCGGCGAGCCCGTCCTCGCCCCAGCGGTAGGCGCGACTCCGGGAGGCGTCGTGGGAGAACGAGTCCCAGGCGTCGCCGTCCGGCGAGTAGTCCTCCCGCACCGTGCCCCACTGGCGTTCGCTCAACCAAGGCCCCCAGCGACGCCAGGGTGAAGCCATGTCGTCGGAGGCGGCGAGTCGCTCGTCTTCGGCGGTGGGTGCGTGCGGGGGGATGGCATGATCGGCGGCGGACGTGGTCATGGTGGGGCTTTCGGAGCGGGCTCACGCGAAGGCGTCGGAGTCGACGCCGCGACGGTGATCGATCAGGAGTCGGAGTGCGGCGAGCGACTCGCCGACGCTCCATGCCTGGCTCAGGCATCCGCCGGCGCGATGCGGCGCGTCGCCGCTGTGGACTTCGGCGATGCCGCCGAGCACGCGACGGGACGACTCGTCGACCACGCCGGAAAGGATCTCGTGCAGGGCGTCCGGGTCGCGATGCACCCGAAGGTGCGTGCGGACGAAGGGGCCGAGCAGCCATGGCCAGCTCGTTCCCATGTGGTACGCCGCATCCCGGGTCGCTTGATCGCCTTCGTATCGCGGTTGATATCTCGGGTCCGACGGGTCGAGCGTCCGAAGGCCGGTGGAGATTCGCAGGACGCGATCACACGTCTCCAGCACGCTGGCGGCACGATCACCGGTCACCGGCGGATGGACGCATCCGGTCGCGAAGAGCTGGTTCGGGCGAAGCGAGCCGTCGAGTCCGTGCGGGCCGTCGACCACATCGGCGAGGTAGCCGTGATCGGGCAGCCAGAATCGATCGAAGGACGCGTGAATCTGGTCCGCGGCGGCGGTGAACTCGGTTTCGTCTTCGCCGAAGGCCGCGGCGAAGCGGGCCCGCCATCTCCACGCGGAGTGCAGGAGGGCGCTGAGTTCCACCGCCTTGCCGGCCCGGGGCGTCACCACCGCGCCGTCGATCCGGGCATCCATCCAGGTGAGCTGGAGACCCGCTTCGCCCTGGTCGAGCAGGCCGTCCGCGGGATCGATGCGGATGCCGTGCCGGGTGCCGGCGCGATGGGCGTCGAGAATCTCGTCGATGGTCGGAAGCAGGCTTCGGAGGAACGTGTTCGCGGTCGAGGCATCCTCGTCACCCGACGCGATCCAGGTCCGGCCGACGGCTTCGATGAAGAGCAGGGCCGCATCGGCGGTGTTGTACTCCGGGGGACGACCGAGACCGGGGAACCGGTTCGGGATCATGCCGCCGTCGACGAACCGGGCGAAGGTGGCGAGGATCTCGCGAGCGATCGCGGCACGACCGGTCGCGAGGCAGATGCCGGGGATCGAGATCATGGTGTCGCGGCCCCAGTCCGCGAACCACGGATAGCCGGCGATGATCGACTTGCCGTGGCCGTCTTCGGTGGGGCGGTCGACCACGAAGCGATCCGCGGCGGCGACCAGGGTCTCGTGGATCGGCGGTGGTTCGACGTCGATCGCGGTCCGGGCGAGTTCGACCAGGCCTTGACGACGCGTCGTCTCCTCCGTGAACGGATCCCGGGCGCGGAAGTCGAACGCGGCGTCGTCGCCCGCGGCGAGTTCGATCCGCAGCTCGTCGCCTTCGGCGAGTTCGGCGGTCGCTTCGGCGAGCACGAGGTGATCGTCGATGTCGTCGTAACCGCGTCGCGTCTCGGTCTCGAGTCGGTAGCCGCGGTACCAGTCGCCACCCGGTTCGAGCCGGCCGCCGCTGATTCGCACCGCGACGTCGATCTCGCGCCCGCCGTGCTCGTTCTCGGGCAGTCGAAGCCGGAGCGTGGTGTCGTCGTGTTCGAGCGTGCTCGCCGCCCACGAAGCCCCGGGTGCGAGCACGTCCGCGAGTCGGTTGCCGCCGACGATCTTCACCGCGAGCCGGATCGGACGGTCGGTGGCCTCGACCCGATACGTCGCGATCGTCGCGTCGTGGCCGTGCGGCATCACCAGTCGGCGGGAGATGCGGGTGCGGCCGCAGAGCCACTGGTGCTCCACGGTGCCGTCGTTCGCACGGCAGCGGATCAGGTGACGATGCCCGAAGCCGGCGAGACCGCCGTCCCGCCAGACGTCCGAGGACAAGGTCAGATCGTCGGACGTCGGATCGTCCTCCGGATCCCGGTCGGTCAGACGGGTGCGGTCCGGCGTCCAGAACGCCGGCAGTCGCTCGTCGAGTTTCGCCACGATCACCGAACGGGTGTCGGGCGGTTCGACCGCGGCGGCGAGCACCGCGTGGTATCGACGGTCGAGCACGCCGGCGATCGAGCCGCAGGCGTAGCCGCCGCGACCGTTGGTCAGGAGCCACTCGTGTCGACGCGACGCTTCGTCGTCGGCGCAGATCGCCGGGCCCAGATCGAGGGTGGGGCGGTGCTCGAGCCGGTGCGACTTGGCGGTGGACTGCAGGTGTTGCGGGCCGGGCATGGTTTCCCCAGGGGCGACGTCGGCGGCGCCGGATGGCGCCGTCGTCCGCATCATCCCCGGTTTCCGCCCGGGCCGCGAATTCAGGACGGCTCGGTGGGCGGAACCGATTCGAGCCGGCCGTCGGGCGCGAGCTCCACGGACCGCGACACGCTTCGGAGATCGTCGGGGTCGTGGGTCACCAGGAGGAACGCGGTGCCCGCGGCGTTCAGGGTCGAACAGACGAGTTCACGCACCGCGTCGCGTCGTCGTCGGTCGAGTCCGGCGAAGGGCTCGTCGAGCAGGGCGACCGCGGGGCGTCGGGCGAGGATCCGGGCGAGGCAGGTGCGTGCTCGTTCGCCGCCCGAGAGTCGGTCGGCGCGTCGTTTCCGGAAGTCCGCCGCATCCGCGGCCTCGATCGACTCGTCGATGCGTCGGGCGCGGGCGTCCGCGTCGAGATCGAGTCCGGAGATCGCCATGTGGACGTTCGTCGCGACGTCGAGGTGGTCGTAGAGCGGGAGGTCCTGGGACACGAACGCCACGTCGCGGCGGCCCGGTGCGGACCGACTCACGTCGATGCCGGCGACCCGGACGACGCCTCGGTCGGCACGGTCGAGACCGGCGACGACCCGAAGCAGGGTGCTCTTGCCCGATCCGGATTCGCCGAGCACCGCGAGTCCGGTGGCGGCCTCGAGCACGAGGTCGACGGGGCCGACGCCCCGGCCGGAGCGGTGCCGTCGCTCGACGCCCGAGAGTTCGAGCGCCGGCGGCGGGCCGGTGTCGGGATCAGCCTTCGGCGTGCTCACGCGTGGCCCGACGGCGCTGGAGTTCGGCGTCGATGAAGGGTTGCAGGGCGCCGTCGAGGACGGTCTGCGGGTTGCCGGCTTCGTGCCCGGTCCGGTGATCCTTCACCCGGTTGTCGTAGAGGACGTAGGAGCGGATCTGCGTGCCCCAGCCGCGGTCGACCTTGCCGCCGGTGGCGGCGTCGAGTTCGGCCTGTCGCTTCTCCTCCTCGATCTGCTCGAGCTTCGCCATGAGCACCTGCATCGCCTGCCGCCGGTTCTGCGGTTGATCGCGGAAGGTGCTGGCCACGACCATGATTCCGGTCGGCTTGTGNACGATGCGGACCGCACTGGCGACCTTGTTGACGTTCTGNCCGCCNGGNCCGCTGGANCGNGCGAAGTTGCTGATCTCCAGATCGTTGTCCGGGATCACGAGNTCGGTCTCCTCGATCTCCGGNGTGACGTCGACGGTNACGAANCTGGTCTGCCGCTTGCCCTGGGCGTTGAACGGNCTCACGCGNGCGAGGCGNTGGGTGCCGCGTTCGCAGTTCATGTTGCCGAACGCGTACGCGCCCTTCAGGTGGTACGANACTTCNTTGATCCCGACNTCNGTGCCNTGGGTCCGNCTGAGNTCCTCGACCTTCCAGCCCTGCTGNTCCCAGTAGTAGAGGTACATCCGGTCGACNATNTCNGCGAAGTCGTCNGCNTCNTTGCCGCCGTCNCCGGCCTGGATNGCGACGAAGCAGTCCCGNTGNTCGTGCGGGCCNGNGAGCAGCGACTGCAGCTCNACCTTGTCCATNCNNCGTTCGATCTGGAAGAGCTGCTCGTCGGCNTCCTCGAGGAGTTCGCGGTCGTNCTCCTCCTTGGCGAGTTCGAGNCCGAGCTTCGCNTCNTCGAACAGCGCGATCACCTCNTCGAGGGGATCGATCTGNGCCTTGACCAGCTTGTACCTGGAGATGTGGGCCTGGGCGGCGTCCTGGTTGTCCCAGAAGCCGTCGGCGTTCATCTCTTCCTGGAGGGTTTCCCGCTTCGATACCTTGGTGTCGTAGTCAAAGAGAGTCACGGATTGTCAAGATCCGCGCCTCGAGCTCCTCGACCAGCGAGGCATGGGTTTCGTAATGCATGCGGGGATCCTATCAGGCGGCGTCAGTCCCGCGGGAGTCGGGCGGCGAGGGTCGCCACGGCGTGGCCCACCGACTCGACGAGGGCGTGTCGTTTCTCGTCGAGGATCGACCCGTCGTCGTGGAACGCACCGTGTCCGAACGGGATCGCGGCCTCCTGGGGGACGACGTGGGAGCCGACGTGGGAGAGCACCGCGCGGATGTGCACGAGGCCCCGGATTCCGCCCAGGCCACCGGGGCTGGTCGAGAGAAGCCCGGCGACCTTGCCGCGCCAGGCGACCAGCGGAGGGTCCTCGGGGGATTCGGGATCGGGTCGGGTCGTCCAGTCGATCGCGTTCTTCAGGACCGCGGTCATGGAGCCGTTGTACTCGGGGCTCGCGATGACGATGCCGTGACTCCGCTTGAGGGCCTCCCGGAGCCGTCGGACCCCGTCGGGCATGCCGTTCTCCCGTTCGAGGATCTCGTCGTACAGCGGGATCTCGAGGTCGCGGAGATCGAGGTGCTCGATTTCGGCTCCGGTCGATTCGGCGCCCGAGAGCGCGACGTGGACGAGGCGGCGGTTCAGGGAATCCTGACGCGTGCTTCCGGCGATGCCGAGAATGCGGTTGGACATCTTGTCGTTTCTCGATCGGGGTTGGTGAAGGGGTTGGGGGACGGTAGGGTATCGATCCATGAAGTGCTCCGCACGAGTTCGATCGCTCCGAGGCTCCGCGACCCTGGCCGTCACCGCGCGGGCGAAGGCCCTCCGGGCGGCGGGACGCGACGTGATCGGGTTCGGCGCGGGCGAGCCCGACTTCGACACCCCCGACTTCGTCAAGCAGGCGGCATCGGAGTCACTCGCGGCGGGACACACCAAGTACGCACCCACCCCGGGCTCTCCGGATCTCCGGACCGCGATCGCGGATCGGATGCGGACCCACAACGGGATCGACTGCGGCCCCGAGCACGTGGTGGTGACGGTGGGGGCCAAGCACGCCGCCTTCGAGGTCATGCAGTGCCTCGTCGATCCCGGTGACGAGGTGGTCGTCGTGACCCCCGCCTGGCTGAGCTACCGACCGATGATCGAACTGGCGGGTGGCGTGGTCGTCGAATGTCCCGCCACGATCCGGGACGGGTTCAAGATCGAGCCTGCGGCGCTGAAGGCGGCGATGTCCGATCGGACCGTCGCGGTGATCCTGAACAGCCCCTGCAATCCCACCGGCGTCTGCTACACCCCCGACGAACTCGCGGAGCTCGCGCGGGTGATCGCGTCGCACCCCACCGCGACGCTCGTCTCCGACGAGATCTACGAGGATCTGATCTACCCCGAGATGGCGTCGGGCGTCGGGCCCTTCAGTCCCGGTTCGCTGCCGGAACTCCGGGAACGCACGGTCACCCTCAACGGACTGAGCAAGTCGATGGCGATGACCGGTTGGCGGATCGGCTGGGCGGTCGCGCCCGGCGATGACGGGGCGGTCGCGAAGGCGATGACCCGGCTCCAGAGCCAGATGACCAGCGGCATCGCGACGTTCCTGATGCCCGCGGCGTGCGAGGCCATCCGACGGCAGCCGGAGACCAGCGGCCCGATGCGGGTCGTCTTCGCCGAGCGAGCCCGGCTCGTCGCGGATCTGCTCGACGGGATCGAGCGTTTCGACACGGTGCCGCCGAGTGGCGCCTTCTACGCCTTCCCCGACGTCTCCCGGTGTTTCGGGCTCACGTCGCCCGGTGGGCGGACGATCGACTCGGCGGGGGCGTTCGCCGAAGCGCTGCTCGAGGAGAAGGAGGTCGCGGTGGTGCCCGGCGACGACTTCGGTGACGTCGCGCGAACGCACATCCGTCTCAGTTTCGCCTGTGGCGAGGAACAGATCCGGGCCGGCGTCGGTCGAATCCGGGAATGGGTCGACGCGCTCGCGTGATCGGGGGCTCGATCGGGAACCGAGGCAGGCGACCGTGGACCGCTCCGCTCAGGATCCCTTCCAGTCGACGCCGGTGTCCTTCCATGCCTTCGTCCGCGCCGACTCGAGCACCGCGTCGCAGACCTTCGCGGTCTCGTAGGCGTCCCGAAACGTCGGGGGGCACGGCGTTCCGTCCTCCAGCGTCTTCAGGAAATCCACGATCTGGTGCACGAAGCTGTGCTCGTAGCCGACGCACAGTCCCGGCACCCACCAACGGTCCATGTAGGGCTGGTCGCCGTCCGAGACGTGGATGTTCCGCCAGCCTCGGACGATGCCCTCGTCGCGGTGATCGAAGTACTCGAGGCGATTCAGGTCGTGCAGGTCCCACCGGATCGACGCGTGTTCGCCGTTGATCTCGAACGTGTAGAGCGCCTTGTGACCCCGGGCGTACCGGGTCGATTCGAACAGGCCCAGCGAGCCATTGGCGAAACCGCAGTGGAAGGAGCACGCATCGTCGATGGTGACCGGTCGGGTGTCGCCGGTCTCCTGGTGGACGCGTTCCCTGATGAACGTCTCGGTACGGGCGGAGACGTCGGCGATGCCGCCGTTCAGCCACATCGCGGTGTCGATGCAGTGCGCGAGCAGATCGCCGGTCACGCCGCTGCCCGCGGCCGCGGCATCGAGGCGCCAGAGGGCGGCGCCGCCCTGTGGAAGGTCCTCCGCGATCGTCCAGTCCTGGAGGAAGTTCGTGCGATAGTGGAAGATCCGTCCGAGCCTGCCCGTATCGACGACCTGCTTCGCCAGCGTCACCGCGGGGATCCGTCGGTAGTTGTAGAAGACGGTGTTCGCGACCCCGGCCCGTTCCACGGCCTCGACCATCGGCAACGACTCCTCGGCGGTGCGGGCGAGCGGCTTCTCGCAGAGGACCATCTTGCCNGCTTCNGCNGCNGCGATCGCGATCTCGGCGTGGGAGTCGTTCGGCGTGCAGATGTCGATCGCGTCGATGTCGTCTCGTTCGACGAGCCGCCGCCAGTCGGACTCGACCGACTGCCAGCCCCACTGGTCTGCGAAGGCCTTCGTCTTCGCGACGTCGCGTCCACAGGCGGCCTGCAGGACCGGGCGATGCTCCAGTTCGAAGAAGTCGTTGGCCCGCTTGTAGCCGTTGGTGTGGGTGCGGCCCATGAAGCCGTAGCCGACGATGCCNATTCGGAGAGGCGTTTTAGTGGTCATTGGACGTCCGATTCCACGAGGGTTTGCGGGGTCGAGGGGCGTTGGGGGCGGCGGGCGACGTCTTCGAGGNTCAGTCCCANCCGTGGGCGTCGCGAACCTTGATCATGACGTCGAGGATGGTGTTCCAGGTGCGGGGGTCCTCGAGCGTCNCGTTGGGGAACATGCAGCCGTCCCAGCAGATGTGCTCGATTCCCCGTTCGCGGGCGTCCTTCAGCCAGTATCCGGCGCAACGAACGATGTCGAGTCGGCCGTTCGGGGCGTCGGCGGGACAGTGCTTCCCGGTCTTCTCGTGCGAGCCGGATCCGTGCACCTCGCCGTCGTTCTGCGCGACGTGGAAGTCGATCGTCCATGGTCGCAGCGCGTCGGTCATGGTCTCGTACGCGGTCCAGAACGCATCGTCGTCGTGTTCGGGGGCGACCAGTGCATGTTCCGGCGCGTTGTACCCCATCAGGTAGAGGTAGGAGTGGGCGAGGTCCGCCTGGAACCCGACGGTCTCGGGCATGCCGACCGCTTCGAGCAGATCGAGCACGTTCCGCCACGAGTGCATGCCCGCCCAGCAGATCTCGCCTTCCATCGCGAGCCGCTCGCCGTGGTCGGCCGCGATGCGGCCGGCCTCGCGAAAGGTCTCCGCGATTCTCGCGGTGTGCGTCTTCGGATCCTCTCGCCATCGTTCGACGCCGAACTCCGCGGAGTCGATGCGGATCAGGCCGCAGGAGCGGACGCCGTGGTCGTTCCAGATCGCCGCGACTCGACATGACTTCTCGATCGCCGCGAGGAATCGCGCCTGCTGTTCGTCGTCTCCCATCGCCGAGTCGCCGACGGTGCCCGGCCAGATCGGAGCGACCAGCGAGCCGATCCCGAGCCCGTGTCCAGCGACTTCGTCCGCGATTCGCCGCAGTTCGGCCTCGTCCGCATCGGGATCCGTGTGGGGATGGAAGACGAAGCAGTCCACGCCCTCGAACCGCTGGCCGTCCACTTCCGCGGCGGCGGTGAGTTCCAGCATGCGAGACAGGGGGATCGGGGGGTGGTCCGTGCCGTCCTCCTTGCCGACGATGCCCGGCCACATGGCGTTGTGGAGTCGAGGCCTGGTGTGGGACATGGCGTTGGTCCTTCGGCTGGGGGTTCGGCGCCGGCGATTCTCGAACCGGCTCAGTCCTGGTGGTGATCGCCGACCTCGGGGAGATCGTCGTGGACGTCGGGCCCGAAGTATCGCAGGATCACGAGATCCTCGGTCGCCGATTCGTTCTCGAAGCGGAGTCCCGCCCGAGCCGCGATGTCGGTCACGAAGACCTCGTCCTGCGTGAGCTCGTTGAAACGGATCAGTTTCGGGCAGTCCAGCGTCAGGCCGTTCACCCGGCCCGAGCCCTGCACGACGATCAGCGAGCTGGCTCCCGGATCCGTGATCGTCACGTTCGTTCCGGGCCGCACGGTCAGCTCCCTGGCGGAGAACCGCTGGCGGCCGGCGACCGTGCCGTAGACGATCCAGCGGTCGGCATGCGCTTCGCTCCGGGAGTGGACGATGGGTTCGAGGTAGTGGTGGTCCTTGAAGTTCGGATCGAGGTTCCGTTCCCAGTCGAGCTGGTCGAGTATGAATTCGACGTCGTCGTGACGGTCGGCGGGCATGTCCTTGACGAGCAGTGATCTCGGGACCGCGCGACCTTCGACGAGGTTCTGGTACATCCCGAAGACGTCGCTGCCCCACTGGGGTTCGTAGGTGCAGAGGGATCCCGGAGCGTGCAGGACGCAGGGCGGGATCAGCCAACCGGTCCCGACCTGCAGCTTGTAGGCCTTCGAGCGTTCGAGGATCCGGTTGTCGCCCCGGTGCCAGTCGGCGATGCATCGACGAACCTCTTCGCGGGTGGTCCCCGGCTCGAAGCCCATGAAGGTGAACGGGAAGTTGTTGCCGACGTTGTTGTGCTGGGGTGGGAAGTAGTAGGCCTCGGGCTTGCCCTCCCGACCGACCAGGGCCGCCTGTTCGTCGCTCTGGTGCATGTGATGTGGAATCGGGCCCATGTTGTCGAAGAACTTNGAGTACACCGGCCAGCGGGCGTACGCCGACCAGATCGAGTCTCCGACGATGCCCGCGCCGAGTTCCGCGACGACGTCCCGCAGAAGGAAACGCGTTCCTNCGTGCACCACGTACGACAGCCCCTCATCGGGTTCGCGACCGTCGTTGGCGGCCTCGGTGGTCGAGCCGAACCATCGTTCGTCGATGCCGCCCCGCTCCAGCCCGTAGGCGTAGGTGTCGTCGGGATGAAGCTTGATCCGCAGGCCGGGTTGCAGGAACGAGCGGGGCACCCAGTTGGGTGCGAGTCGCAGGAGGCCGCCGGTCGCCTCCATCGCCGCTTCCGCCGCGCCGCGGACCGAGGAGGAGATGGTCTGGAGCCTGCGACGATCGTTCGAAGGAACCGTGGTCATGGCGTGCAGGATACGGCCCACGTCGTTCCCGGTCCTCGAACCCGGTGCGGATCCCCGCAGGGAACCCCGGCGAGCCGGATTCGGAAGAGGTCGACACCTTCGACCGATTCGGGACGTCGGTCGCGGATAGAGTTCGGGTCATGACCGACCGCGAACCCGGACTCGGATCCGCCATCTCCTTCATCACCCTCGGGGTCGCCGATCTGTCCCGGAGTCGAGCGTTCTACGCGGCGATGGGCCTCGAGCCGCATCCGCGAAGCAACGAACACGTCGTCTTCCACGATCTCGGGGGTCAGGTCTTCGCACTCTTTCCGCGGACGGCGCTCGCGGGCGACGCCGGCGTGGACGCGTCGGGCGCGGATGCGGGCATCGCGGCGTCACTCTCGGTGAACGTCGCGACGGAGTCCGAGGTCGATGCGATCCTGCAGCGGGCGGAACGCGCGGGCGGGCGGATCACCCGGCCTGCATCACCGCCGCCGTGGGGTGGCGTTCGCGGCTACTTCGCGGATCCCGACGGATTCGCCTGGGAGGTCGCGTGGAATCCATCGGTGACCCTCGACGCCGAAGGTCGCGTCCGGCTCTGAGGTCGGAGAATCGAAGAACAAGGCCCCCGCATCCGGTGGATGCGGGGGCCTTGTTCATGCTTGTTCAGAGGCCTGCTCACGCCTCGGGACGTGCGGGCGTTCTCGGTCGCCGATCAGCTGGCGCCGATCGAGACGTCGACCGGCTGCGGTGCGGGCTGGAAGTTCGGCTGTACCGCGAGCTGCAGGGGAAGCCGCTTGCCGTCGGGGTCACGGGGAAGATTGTCGTTGTCGATGATCTTCTGGATCGCCATGATCCCCTCGATCAGCATCTCCGGACGCGGGGGGCATCCGGGCACGTAGACGTCGACCGGGATGAACTGGTCGACGCCCTGGACCACCGCATAGGTGTCGAAGACGCCGCCGGTCGAGGCGCAGGCGCCCATCGAGATGACCCACTTGGGTTCCGCCATCTGCATGTAGATCCGCTGAAGCACGGGAAGCGTCTTCACCGAGACGCGTCCGGCCACGATCATCAGGTCGCTCTGGCGGGGACTGAATCGCATGACCTCCGCGCCGAAGCGGGCGAGGTCGAATCGACTGCACGCGGTCGCCATCAGTTCGATGCCGCAGCAGGCCGTGGCGAAGGGCATCGGCCACACGCTCGATCGACGCGCCCAGTTGGCGACGCGGTGGAACTGCGTGGTGAGGAGGCTGTCGGTGGGGAGTGCGGCTTCGATGCCCATGGTGCGTGTTCTCGAGGTTCTGGAATCGTTGAGGATTTCGTCCGACCGCGGGGGTCGGATGCGTCAGTCGACGTAGGTCGTGCCCTTGTACGTCCGGGTCTTCGTCTTGAAGAGGTTCTCGTTGCCCTCCTTGACGTTGGGCTCGTAGACGTCGCCGGTGTAGTTCGGTGCGTTCTTCACGCCCACCACGCGCTTGTAGCAGCCCGCCGTGGCGAGCACGGAGGCCGCGGCGGCGAGGAGGAGGAGCGTTCGAATGGCGGTGCGTTCGGGCATCAGGGGTCCGGTGGAGCGAGGATCGACCGGACCGACCCACTCGTCACGGACCCGCTGGATCAGCGGAGCAGTTCGACGAGCCGTCGTTCCGACACCACCATCGNATATCGCCCGTCGAGTCGAAGCATCCTCAGGACCTCCAACATTCTGCGGGAGGCGTGGAGATGCGGATCCGAACCTCGTTCTTCCGCCATCCGGGCCAGCTCGAGCAGGAGCCCGATGGCCATGCTGGACGGGACCGATACCGCCGAAAAATCGACGAGGAGTCGCTTCGGCGTGGTCCGTCGGTCGCGGTATTCCGCCGCGACGAGCCCGGCGATCGCCGAGGCCTCTTCGCGATCGATACCCGGCCCGAGGGGCCGTACGAGGATCGAATTCGGGGCCAACCGCAGTTCGGCCGGCTCCGTGGCCAGGGGCGTCCGGTCGGNGCCNCGGGCTCCGGAAGCGTCCTGCCAGGCGATCTCGATCGTTCCGTCGTGGTTCGGGTACTGCATGAACAACAGGTCGAATACGACCGGACGACATGCACGCGTTCCGTCCAGGGTGCGGCGGGGTGGTGGTGGGAATGTCGGAGTGGTGGGGATCACGCGGCGGCCGGCGGGCCATATCCGGACGTTCAGTCCGCGATGACGACCGGGACGAGTCGCAGCGATGCGGCGTCTTCGAGGACCGATGCCCGGCCGCGGTCGCGGATGGCCGCCTGGAAGCGGTAGCCGCCGACGCGTTCGACCCCCGTGGGGCTCGTGAGGATCGCGGTGCGGATCGCGGAGGTGGGCGGCGTGGGGAGCCGTCGAGCGGTGTTTCGATCGAGCTGGACGATCGCCGGTCCGTCTGGGGGAACCGGGCGGCCCTCGATCCGGCGTTCGCCGCCGACCACGAGGACGCCGAATCCGCTCCGATGCAGGGTGGCGTCGGCGATGCCGCCGTCGATCGGAAGCGTCGGCCCCGGTCGGATTTCACGTGACGCGGCGTCCAGGATCCAGGTCCTCGGGTCGCTGGTGCCTTCGATCGCCCCGCCGACGACGAGGATTCGCGAATCATCGAGACCGATCGAGGCGGCGTCCCGCATCGCCGGCATCGACGCCTCGCTCCAGTTCATGCGACGACCGCCGTCCGGTTCGAGATGGATCGAGCGGACCACGGCGTCACCTTCTCCGAGCTCGCCACCGATCAACACGAGTTGATCGGGGCCCACTGATGCGACCGAAGCGTGAAGACACGTCGTGTCGAGCGTGGTCGGAGGCGACCAGCGTTCCGAGTCGGGATCGAAGANGGCGAGTCGATTCCGGTGCAGGAGGACCACGCGTCCGTCGGGAAGCACCGTCGCGGCATGCCCGTCGAGTCCTTCCTCCGNCGTCTCGAACGGCGACGGCGTCGTCCGGCGTCGGTGCGGTTGGGCCGGCTCGCAGATCTCGATGCTGCCCAGTCGAGTGACCTCGTCGGGCAGGACGCCGGTCCAGCCGCCGATCACCAGCAGACGTTCCTCATCGAGGGCGATCACCGTGGCGTCGGCGCGTGGGGTCAGCAGGGCGCACCCGACCGGTTCCCATCCGCGCCGAGGATTCCGCACCTGCACCGCGGCGGTCGCGGCGAGGTCCGCGGTGAATCCACCGACCAGGATCGCGGTTCGGTCGAGGGTCGCCGCACCGGCGTCGGCCACCGCGATTCGCGGCGGGGCTTCGGAACGCCAGACCGCGGGATGCGTCCGTCCGCCGATCGGCGATGTTCGAGCGGGCGGATCGCCGCCTGCCGCCGCGCCGCCCGCGAGGAGCAGGGCGATGGCGACACCGATGATCCGAATGGTGCCTGATCGATGACCAAGCCGATGGCCGGACCGATGGCTGGATCGATTGCTGGACCGATGGCGGGCGCGGGACATGTTGGAGGTATCGGACGCCGGATCCGCACACTTGAACCCCGGCGCGCGACTTGACCGGGATCGCGGGGAAGTCCCCTGAACGGCCGGCATGATCCGGCCGACTCGACCTGCATGAGATTCGCCATTCTGTCGTTGCTGCTCGCCGCCGGAGCGTTTCGCCTGGTCACGCCGCCCGTGGACGAGACCGAGGCGGGGCCACCGATCGAGATTCGTCTCGACGGCGGAGGCGATGCCGCGCTGGAGCGGAAGATCGAGGGGATTCTCGATCGATATCCGGCGATGAAGCGGCATCGGACGACTCGTTTCGAACTGCTTTCGGATCTGCCCGACGAGGAATCGGCCCGCCACGGCCGGTTGCTCGAACGAACCGCCCACGCGGTGGACGACTTCTGCGACACCCTCGGACTCGAACGTGACGACGCGTCGCGTGAGGCCCGGAGGCTCGTCATCGCATTCACGTCGAGAACGGAATTCATGGGGTTCGCCGGTTGGAGCGACCAGGTCCACGCCCGCTGGCTGGCCGGGTACTTCGCGCCGAAGGGCGGCCACATGGTGTACCACCACGCCAGCGACAATCCGTCGGTCCGCGACGCGACGAACCGACTCGCCCGCCACCGGTCCCGGGGCGGCGAGGTCGATCCCGGTCAGCTCATGGCGCTCGAGGCGTTCTCCGATCACGCCACGGCGTCGGTCGTGATCCACGAGGCGGTTCATCTCCTGCTCCACGAACAGGGCACGCTCACCGCCTCCACCGAGAATCCGATCTGGCTCGTCGAGGGACTCGCCGGAAGTTTCGAACCCCGCGTGGTGACCGAGCGCTTCGGCCCCGGCCGGCCCGAGAACGGGCGGACCGCGGAGTTCCGACTGCAACTCGCCGCAGGACGGGTACCGTCGATCGCCTCGATGATCGAAGCCCGCGTGGTGCCGGAGGGCGAATCATCGCGGGCCGCGTTCTACGACGCCTCCGCGACGCTCTGCAGTTGGCTGGTACGCAACGAGCCGGCCGGCATGGCGCAGTATCTCGACCGCCCGAACGCCGTCTCCGCGACCCCCGAACTGGGGCGTCACGTCGCCTTCGAGCAGGCCTTCGGTCCGGTCGCGTCGATCCAGCGGCGATGGCTCGACGCGGAGCGGGCGGCGGCCGGACTGCCGCGTCACTGAACGCCGGCCACCAGACATCGAATGACATGCCGTCCACGCCGGGATCGCGTGATCCGCATCCAAGGTCGGATGACGTCGCGTCGCTCAGTGCGCCGTGGGGTCGGCGGTCGGCGTGTGGCGTTCCGCGGACTCGGTCAGGTCGAATTCGAGCGGCCGGGTGATCTCGAGGGTGCCGACCCGACGCCGCTCGTGTGGATCGATGCTGCCGATCGAGGGCGGTGGTGTCGCGTCGAAGGGCTCGGGGGTGACGGCGGGGACGGGCGTGGTCGTCGGTGGTGTGGAGACGGCGACGCTCGAGTCCGCGGCGGCGTCGAATTCGCGAGCCAGTCGTCGCAGCACCTCGCCGATCGACTCGGCGGCGGCACCGATCCCCGGGGCCTTGGTGGTGGGGGTCGTGCGGTCGGCCTCGCCGATCGCGTTTCGCAGGGTTCGCTCCGTCCCGGCGGCGATCTCCACCGATTCCACCAGGGCTGCGGTCGCCTTGGCGACGGCGGAGAGGTCGCCGTGGAAGTCGCGCCGCATGGAGCTCGCGTGATGGAGGATCTGGCGAAGTTCGACGGTGGCCGTCGCCGCCATCTTCGCGTCGGTCGACGCCGGCTTCGCCGGCTCGGTGTTCATGGGGGAGTTCGTGCGTTCGAGCGCGGCCTCGAGTCGCTCGGAGGCGAGTTCGGCCCGGCGGGTCGTTTCGCTCTGTGCGGCGATGAGATCCTCGGCCCGCTTCAACTGCAGTTCGAGCGCTTCCAGCATCCGCACGCCGATCCTGAGTTCATCGCGAATGGCGTCGCTCGTGCCGACCTGGCCATCGGCGGGAGGGTTGGAGGCGTTTCCGGTCAGGTCGATGTTCGGCGTCGGCGGGGTCATGGGCGTCCTGTTCTTCTCTTTGGTCCTGCCCGGATCGTCGATGGGACGAATGGTGGGCGGTCCTTCGATCTCGTTGGTGGGTCGACCCGGACCGATGGACGACCAGATGTCGTTCATGCCGCCCACGTCACGGTCGACGGTGTCGGGGGCGTTCACATCTTCGTGGCTGACGGGGGATTCGTCCATCGGCATGCTGGTCTCCGACCAACCGACCCCGGTCGAGATCCCGGATCCTCCGGGAGGCGATCGAAGCATCCGCCTCGATCTCGTCTTGGGGTCGATCATGGACAACGCGCTCGAACGTCTGCTCCTTTCATTTCGGCCGGGAACGACCGCGGCGTCCAGTTATCCCCCGACCGGCGGCGTCTCGACGTCCAGGGATTTCAGGTTCATGCCCTCCACGGCGGCCCGCTGGGCCGAGCGGAGGCGTTCGAAGAGGGGGCCGAACTCGATGGTCTTCTCGTCGGCGAAGTCGAATCCGATTGAGAGGATCTCGTCGAGATCGATCCGATCGGCGGGTTTCGCGAGGCTGTAACCGTCCATGGAATCGAGCCGGAGGAGGATTCCAGCCCGTTCGAGGCGGTCCAGGATGGCCCGGACCAGCCGAAGGTCGAGTTTGAGCTCCCGGGAGATCGCGTCGGGTTCGGTGGCGGCCCCATCCTCGAAACCCGCCGCGACGAGTTGGACCACCCGGATCGCGATCGCGGGATCGACCAGTCCCTCCTCTTCGTCCTGACGGGCGAGAAACTCGATGTCCCGGCCGCGGAGAACCTGAATGATCGCGGAGACCTCGAGTCCGAGGAGGACGAAGATCCACATCAGATACATCCAGAACATGAAGAGGGGGATCAGGCCGAGCGAGCCGTAGAGCTTGTTCAGCGTCAGGGCCTGGGACGTGTAGATGCCGAGGAGATGCTTCGCGGCCTCGATCAGGATCGCCGCGGTGAACGCCCCGACCATCGCAGGCCGGACCTTGACCACGGTGTTCGGCACCCAGAGGTAGGTCATGAAGAGCAGGATCCACAGGACGAACGCGCCGGCGAGGAACTCGATGGTCGTCGCGAGCCACGCCCAGTCGGGCAGGATGCTGCGGATCGCGTCGATCCGGTCGATCACGAGGGGGGCTCCGCCGATCAGGACCGCGGGAAACGTGAGCAGGAACCAGTAGATCATCAGCCGCTTGAGCCAGGTCCGGCCGTGAGGAGCCCGGTAGATCCGGTTGAAGCCCTCCTCGATCGTGACCAGCACCCAGATCGCGGAGAACGCGACGACCACGAATCCGACCCAGCCGAGCGTCGAGAGGTCGACGCTGGATGCATTGGCGACCAGTCCTTCGAGCCAGGAACCGAGATCCTTGCCGCTGACGCCCTCGGTGCCCCCGAGCGAGACTTCCGCCAGCCCCAGCTCGGTGATGATGTTCCGAACGAAGTTCGGGAATTCATCCTTGAGAAAGCTTCGAGCGATCACCGTCGCGACCACCAGGACCGGGACGAGCCCGAAAAGGGTCCTGAACGACAGGGCGGCGGCGAGGACCGGGGCTCGATCCTCGCTCAGGTGTCGCCCGCAGTAGCGGAGGACCTCCAGCCAGCGTCGAATCTGCCGTTGCATCGCGGTCAGCTGGCCCATGGGCTGGGTCACGGCCAGCCGAAGCCATTCGAAGGTCTGGAGGAGGGTCTTGATCATGGGGTTCCTGTCCCGACTGGGGGGTCTGATCCGGGGGTCGGCCGGGCGAGGGCCGCTCTCTCGATAGAATGATCGGAATGCCGACCCCCCGCGCCGGAAAGAATGACGAATCCACCTCCCGCGTCCGCATCCAGCGGGTGCTCGCCGATGCCGGCGTCGCTTCGCGCCGCGCGTGCGAATCGCTCGTCGAGGAAGGGGCGGTGACGGTGAACGGACGCGTGATCCAGAAGCTCCCGTGCTTCGTGGATCCGGAGTCCGATCGGATCTTCTGCAACGGCCGCCGAATCGAGAAGCCTCGACGGCACCACTACATCATGCTCTTCAAGCCGCGGGGATTCGTCTGCACCTCGAGCGATCCGGAGGGCCGGAAGAAAGCCATCGACCTCGTCGAGCATCCCTCCGGCGTCCGGCTCTTCTCCGTGGGGCGGCTCGACATCGACAGTTCGGGGTTGCTGCTGCTGACCGACGACGGTGATCTCGCGAATCGNCTGACCCATCCGAGNTTCGAGGTCCACAANGGATACGACGTCACGGTCCGAGGTCGGCTCGAAGAGGAGGCGGTGGAGAAGCTCCGCCGAGGCCTCTATCTGAGCGACCGAAGGCGGGAGGGCGAGGCGACCCGGACCGCGGAGTCCGGGGTGACGGTGCTTCGACGCGACCGGGATCGCACGCGGTTGTACGTCGAACTCCGGGAAGGGCGCAACCGACAGATCCGAAGATTGATGGATCGAATCGGACATCCCGTGAAGAAGCTTCGTCGCGTCGCGCTCGGTCCACTGAAATTGAAGGGCTTGTCGGTCGGCGACTGGCGTGAACTCACGCCGGGTGAACTGGGACAGATCCGTCGTGCCTCGCAGCGCGTCGAGCGGCGGGAGAAGGCCGTCGCTCGGGCGACGAAGCGCAAGGCGAAGAAGGCGGCCACCGGNAAAACCACGACCAAGACGACCGCCCCCTCGAAGACGAGCGGGACCGGCGGCAGTTCCGCGCCCAAGAAGACCTCCGGCCGGAAATCGACGACCCTGGGTGCGGACCGACGCAGGACCACTCGCTCCGGCGATGCTCGTTCCGGCAGNACGCGCTCGGGGACTTCTCGCTCNGGGACTTCTCGTTCCGGCGGTTCCCGATCCGGCGGNTCCCGTGCCGGCGGCACGCGGGCGACCTCGTCGCGTAAACCATCGGCCGGCAAGGGCGCCGCTCGGAAGACCTCGTCGAAGAAGACCGCTTCAAGAACGGGTTCCGCCCGGGGCACGGGCCGGAAACCAGGCTCCGGTGGACGTGGGGCCTCCTCCTCACGCAGCCGCGGCGGACGTTGACGGATTCGCCGTGATCGCCTTCGGGGTGGANCGGNTTCGTTCACAAGAGGACGACCGCCGACATCGTGTGATGCCGACGGTCGTCGTTCGTAGGAGGTCTTGCGTCGGTCAGGCCTGCCGCTTGCGGCGGATGCCGGCCGCGCCGCCTGCGAGTGCGAGGAGCCCGAGTGCGCCTGGCGCGGGAATCGCACCGGCGGTGATCGAGCCGCCCTCGTCGTCGTAGGCCCATCGTTCGACGGTGAGAATCCCGTCCGGCTGAAGGTTGACCTCCGCCCACGCGTACACCGTGTCACCGAGGTCGGTATCGAAGGTGAAGCCGATGTACCCGGAACTGAGTTCACCGTCATCGGTTCGGAAGTTGCCAAAGGGGCCGTAGGTGTAGTCGGAGCCGCCTCCGGTTCCGCTGTATCGAATGACGAAGTAGAGGGAGCCGTAGAACGCAGCGCCCATGTTGTCTCCGCCGATCATGTCGCCCACGCCGAGCCGTGCCCACTCGGATAATTGGGAGTAGTCCGTCGCGGAGACCACGCCGAGACCGCCACCCGGCTCGAAGTTGAAAGCGACGCCGGAGGTCCAGGCCGAGACGTTGAAGACACCGGCCATCGCGCCATTGGCGGTGCTCAGGTTCAGCAGGTCGTTCTGGACCGTGAGGGGTGTATCGCTGACGACGATGTCACCGACGGAGGGCGCCGCAAGCGTCGCGACGGCGGTGGTGGCAAGCGGGACTGATGCGGAGGCAACGTATCTCGCGAGGCGATCGGTGTTCATTTCTTTCTCCTTGGGCGGGATGGGAAGCGGGGCAGAGCGCGGCCGACGAAGTCGGGGGATTCCGGCACGGTGATCTTGATGGATCTTGCGATCGCGCTCAAGGGAAATTTTCCGAATTTCGGCGACGGAATCGCGATTTCCAGCAATGCTCGGGGTCGGTTGCCCCCCTCGAGCCCGGTCTTCGGACCGAAACTCCGGCAGGGGCCTATCCTGTTCGGCCCCGCGGACCCAGGAGCCTGGAACGATGCCCATCTACGAATACGAGTCGTCCGAGGACGGCGAGGTCATTTCCCTCCTTCGGCCCATGGCCGAGGCGGATGAGCCCGTGGCCGACCCGGATGGCCGAAATCGGACGTTTCGCCGACGTCACAGCGTCTTCGGCGT
>NYVS01000104.1 GCA_002684755.1 Phycisphaerae bacterium | reverse complement strand
GACCACGCTGAGGGCGACGATGATCCAGCCGATGAAGCCACCGCCGGAGATGTAGGTGAGCAGACTCGGACCGAGGCCGCCCCCTTCGGAGCCGGGCGCCTGGGCGAACATGCGAAGGGTGGAATTCACGGGAGGTTCTCCGGGAGCGCATCATCGGCACGCTCGGCGATCAGGATCGATTCGAGGACGGCGGCCGATTCCGATCGGCCGAGGTCCCGGAGCGTCTCCACCGCGAGTCGGAGCGACGCGCGACGAAGGACCGGGGGTGCGGAGGACTCGAGGGCGATCACGTGGATCAGGTCGAGCACGCCGCGCATGCGAAGTTCGGGGTCGGTCTCGCGGGCGAGCGTCCCGCGGCCCGCGAAGAAGCGGATCCAGGCGTTCCTCCAGACCGGGGCGTCGGCCGCGGCGGCGAGCAGGGCCCGGCGCGTCCGTTCCCGACGGGCGGGATCTTCCGCATCCAGCTCGGTGAGTCGGAACAGGAATCGTTCGCCGTCGGCGAGGTTCGCACCCGACTCCTCGGGTGGTCCCGATCCATCGACGAGTCGTGCGAAGAGGCTTCGACGAAGCGACGCCCTCGCGTCGGGCGCCGGCACCCGTCGGAACCACTCGAGCATCCGGGAGCGATCGCCGTCCTCCGCCACCGGTGGCACGGAGATCACCAGTCCGGTCACGGGATCGACGAGCCGTTCACCGCGGGGAAACCGCGACGGCTCGACGACGCCGGCGGGGAACTCCGAGACCAGCATCGCCTCCCCGAGGACTCGCGAACCGTCCCCGGCCGCGATCGCGGCTCGAACCAGGCCCTCGATCGCGATCGAACCGAGTTCGGACCCCGGCTGGATCCCGGCCTCGAACGCCGAATCGAAGGCGGATTGCGCGAGCACGGCGTCACCGCGATTCATCCGGGACCGCCCACGCCAGACGAGCGTCCCCTTCTCGATCCCGCGTTCGATCCCGACTTCCAGTCGACCGGCCTCGTCGGGATCGATCGATGCGACGCGATCCCAGGGCACGACTTGTTCGAATCGAAGACCGTCGGAGACCACCGTGGCCCGGACGCCTTCGCCGGCGGCCGTCACCCGTTCGACGACCAGCGACGCTGCGCCGTCGCGGCGATGCAGCTCCCGGTCGGCGGTGGCGGCCGTCGCGAAGGACGCGATCGACGCGATCGACGCGGCGACCACGATCGGAGCCGTCGTCGGAATGATGGACGGGCGACGCTTCATGGACGCATCCCCGTGGGCACGAAACGAAAGACGCCGTCGGATTCCGAGGCGATCCGCCGGAGCGGTTCGTGGCCGGCATCGGTGCCGAAGGCGATGCTGTTGATGACCGCGGCGCCGGCTCGCTTTCCGTTTCGATTCTGGACCTCGGCGGGAATGCTGCCGGGAATCAGTCCGTCGGTCAGGAAGAAGATGACGTCGGGCCGGACGTCGAGTTCGAACACGATCTCGAAGGCGGGCATCGGCTCGGTGCCGCCGCCGGGCTGGAGTCCGTCGATCCACGCCTTGATCCGGGAGAGGTTCCCGCGGCTCGCCCGGAGCCAGCCGTCCTGGAACGGGGGAACCACCGGATTGCTCGAATACAGGACCACCATGAAGGCCGCGTAGTCGGGCAGTCGCTGGAGGGACCGCTTCAACTCGGCCATCGCCGCCGCCATCTTGCCGTCCTGTCCCATCGAGCCCGAGATGTCCACGATGTAGGCGAAGCGGTTGCCCGTCGACTGGATGCCGAAGAAGCTCGCCCCCGCCCCCGCCCCGGCGCCGAGCCCCGCCCCGAGCCCCTCGCCGGCGCTCCCGACCACCGTCGTCAATCCACCACCGGTCGCCTCGAGCTCGAAATCGGGGACCTCGGCGGTCAGCTCGGTCTCGAGATTCATCGTCTCCTCGCCCGCGTCGGTCGCGAGTTCGGGACTGAGCAGGTCCTCGCTCTCCGGCGCGTCGAGCATGTCCTGCAACGTCTCGTCGGGAAGGATCGAGAGGTCGAGGACGACCGACGCGGGCACCGCCGCGGGCGGAAGTTCCCGATGGGTCGACCAGAGCCAGACCATGATCGCGAGATGGATCGGCAGGGAGACCGCGAGGCCGAGCAGCAGCAGATGCACCCGTCGCTGCCGGAGCAGCCGACGTCGCTCCTCGACCAGATCACGGATCCGCTCGGCGAGGTGCGCAGCGTCGAGATTCGGATCGGGGTTCGAACCGGCCGGTGACGCGGGGTTGGGGTCGTGTTCTGCCATCCGTGGTCGCACTCGTCGATCGATCCTCATTATGGGCGGATTCCGCGTCGACCGTACGATCGATTCGGGAAACCGGGATCGATCGAGTCGATTCCCTCCTCCACCGATACGCGGAAGGATCATCGATTCGATCCACCAAACCGGAAAGTCGGCGGGTCCGTTCGGTTGACCCCGACCGTCGTTCGAGGGGACAATCCCGGCTCCCGTCCCACCCGCACCCGCCGGAGCGTTCCCCATGTCCTCCACCCCGAGCCGCGTCATCCTCAAGATCAGCGGCGAGAGCTTCGCCGAAGCCGGCCAGCTCGGCATCGGATCCGACCAGCTGACCCATATCGCGACCGAGATCGCCGCCGCCAGCCGGCTCGGCGTCCAGATCGCGGTGGTCTGCGGCGGCGGCAACATCATCCGAGGCGCGACCCTCGCGAAGGACGGCACGATCGACCAGTCGACCGCCGACTACATGGGGATGCTGGGCACGGTCATCAACGGCGTGGCCCTCAAGGAGGCCCTCGAGCGACAGGGCGTCCCCGCCCGGGCGATGTCCGCCATCAACCTGACCGCGGTCGCCGAGCCGTTCATCCGCCTCCGCGCGATCCGGCATCTCGAGAAGGGCCGCGTGGTGATCCTCACCGCCGGGACCGGCAACCCGTTCTTCACCACCGACACCTGCGCCTCCCTCCGGGGGATCGAACTCGGGGCGGACCGCCTCCTCAAGGCCACGAAGGTCGATGGAATCTACGACGCGGACCCCAAGAAGAACCCCGATGCGGTTCGATACGACCGCCTCACCTTCGCGACCGCCATCGAGAGCCAGCTCGGGGTCATGGACCTCACCGCGCTGACCATGTGCATGGAGCACGAACTTCCCATCCAGGTCTTCGACTACCAGGTGGCCGGGAACATCGCCCGGGCGGTCGGCGGCGAGACCGTCGGAACCCTGGTCACCGCGAGCTGATCGGCAGCGACCCGGACGACGATCGGCCTTCGTCCTACAATCGGAGTTCCGCGAGACTTCCCGCGAGACCTCCCACGAAACCTCCCGCGTCACCCCGCGGATCAAACCGACCGCCCCCACGGGCGATGGAGACCAAGGCATGGACATCGACGAAATCCTTCTCGAATGCAGCGATCGGATGGACAAGACCGTCGACTACCTGCACCGCGAACTCCGAGGCATCCGCACCGGGCGTGCGAACACCGCACTGCTCGAGTACGTGAAGGTCGACTACTACGGATCGCACACCGACCTCCGCGAACTCGCCGGCATCTCGGTGGCCGAGAGCCAGCAGCTGCTCATCAAGCCGTTCGATCCCGCCTCCAAGAACGACATCATCAAGGCGATCGAATCGTCCGGACTCGGGCTCAACCCGCAGGCCGAAGGACCCGCGATCCGCGTGAGCGTGCCCGCGCCCTCCGCCGACCGTCGCAAGCAGCTGGTCGGCCAGGTCAAGAAGATGGGTGAGGACGCGAAGGTCGCCTGCCGGAACGAACGGCGGGACGCCATCAAGGGGATCGAACAGACCGGCTCCGAGCAGAAGCTCTCCGACGACGACGTCAACGGCTCCAAGGAGGAGGTCGACACGGAGACCAAGAAGCACACCGCCCGGATCGAGGACCTGGTGGCCAGGAAGATCACCGACATCGAGGACGTGTGACCCTCGGCGTACGCCTCCGTGACCCGAACGCCGCCCCGACGTCGCCTCCACGGCACGACCCGGGGCGTTCCGAGACCGACTGGAGCGAACCGTGCATTGTCCGTTCTGCGAATCGACGAGCACCCGGGTCTGCGACTCCCGTCCGGTGGAGGGCGGTTCGTCGATCCGTCGTCGCCGCGAGTGCGAGACGTGCGAGCGACGGTTCACCACCTTCGAACGGCTGGAGAAGACCCGGCGTCTGATGGTGGTGAAGCGGGACGACTCCCGCGTGCCCTTCGACGCCGAACGCGTGCTTCGCGGCATCCAGGCGGCCTGCGGCAAGCGCCCGGTGGCCGAAGACGTCAAGATCGAACTGGTGACCCGACTCGAGGACGAACTCCACCGCGAGTTCGACCGCGAGGTGCCGAGCGAGGAGATCGGTCGCCGCGTCGCCACCGCGTTGCGGGGGATCGACCAGATCGCCTACATCCGCTACGCCAGCGAATACGAGCAGTTCCGGAGCGTGGAGGACATCGCGGACATCGTCGATGAACTGCGTCAACGTCCGCCCGAACTGCCCAACCAGAAGCCGCTCTTCGACGAATGATCACCGGCGGAATCCCGCCTCAGTCGTCGAGATCGAGGTCGTCGAACAGGCTTCTGAGCCACGGAAACTGCGCGGGAGGCAGTTCGCCTTCGCCGGGGAGGACGATCACCGCGGCGGTCTCGCCCATGCGAATGGGAACCTCGGGGCCATCCTCGAGGATGATCCGCACCGGGAATCGCCGCGCCAGCCGGACCCAGTCGAGCGTCGGATCGACCCGCGGCAGATCCGTCCGGGGAATGTCGCGGCCATCCGCGAGATCGATCGCCCAGCCCACGCCCTGCACCACGCCCCGCCAACGCTCGGACGGCCGCGCCATGAGGTAGACCTCGACCTCGTCGCCGACGTCGATGAAGGAGAGGAAGGTCTCCTTGAAATTGGCCATGACGTACCAGACCGATCCATCGACCAGCGCGAAGACCTGACGGCCTTCGTTGGCGTACTCCCCCACCGCGATGTTCAGATTGGTGACGTATCCGTCGAGCGGACTTCGGACGGTGCAGTAGTCGAGATAGAGCTCCGCCTTCGCGACCGCCGCGGCCGCCGCGACCCGCCGGGCGTTGAGCGTCGCGGGATCGACGTCGGACGGCCGGTCACCGACCGCCTCGGCATCACCGCCGCGAGCTTCCACCATGTCCACGTCGCGGGCCGTCGCTTCCTCGGTCGGGATCGCGTCGGGGAGTTCGTCGAGGTCGCCGAGCGAGGCGACCGCCACCGCGAGATCCGCCTCGCGGGCGGCGATCCGCGCCCGCGCCGTGGTCACCGCCGCGTCCAGCGCGTCGGCCTCGGTCGCCGCCTTGTCGACCTGGTCCGGTGTGACGAATCGCTCGGAGAGCAGCGGGCGGACCCGGTCGAGGTAGAGCCGGGCGTAGACCGCCTCGGCTTCGGCCTCCACGAGCAGGGCGTTCGCCTCCTCCACCGCCCGCGCCGCGGCCACGACCCCGGCCCGCAGTGCGGCGATCTCCATGTCGATCAGGGCCAGCGCCGCCTCCGCGTCCGCGAGATCCGCGGCGTAGGGCCGGGGATCCACCACGAAGAGCACTTCGCCCTTCACGACCGGCTGATTGTCGACGACCCGCAGGTCGACGATCGGCCCGCTCACGTGCGGGGCGATCCCGATGGTGTTCGCGCGGACCGCCGCATCGAGCGTCCGGGGTCGGACGTCGAGGGAGACCGCGACGAACAGCAGGGATGCCAGACCGGAAAGCACCATCAACGGACCGAGGACGACGCCCGCCACCCGACGCCAGCCGCCGGAGGGCCTTCGAACCGAGCGGAAGGCGGGAACCACACCGGGATGCGGCGCCGGCTCGACGTCCGAGGACGAGGCCGGCGTCTTCGACGGTGCGTCCGCTGGGGTTTTCTCCGGTGTCTCGGCCATGGTTGCTCGTCTTCGATTCAGGTCAGGAAGAACGCGTACCAGAGAAGCACGGTGATCGCGACGAAGAGGCCGAGGTAGGCGAAGCCACGGAACAGGAGATGCTGCTCGATGCCGGTCCAGTGCAGGACCTGCCTCACCACGAGCATCCCCGCCAGTCCCCCGAGCGCCGCGAAGATCCAGCCCGGGAAGAACGCCCCGCCGATGTCGATGATCGGATCACAGCCACCGAGCAGCATCATCGATGCGATCGCCGCCGGCATCGCGCGCCGGAGATCGTGNCGCTCTTCTTGTTCCGTGGGACGCAGGATCACGCGGCGATGATACCGTGGGCCGCAGCCGACGCCGGAACGAACCCGGTCTCGCACGGAGAACGAGGATCCGTCCGATCACCGCTCACAACCTCGATCGCGGCCGCGACGACGCTCCCCGGCGTCGACGCGTGTTTCGCATCGCCGCGACGGGCATCGTGTCCGCCCTGCTCGCGACGGGATGCGCTTCGGAACGCCCCTACGCGGACGTCGATCTCGACGACCTCGTCTCCGAGCGGCAGGATCGCCCCTGGCGTCCGACGACGGGCGAAGCCGATCCCACCGGAGCGCCGACGGATTCGGAACGGCCCGACGCCGCCGAGGAAACCGTCCGATTCGATGGCGGGCCGACGTCGCTGCTCCGTCTGATCGACTTCGCGCTCGAGCGTCGTCCCGAGACCCGCGCCGCCTGGGAACGGGCCCGGGTGGCCGCCGCCGAACTCGGCATCGCCCGCGGCGCCTGGTATCCGGTGCTCGGGCTCGAGGCGGACTTCTACTACACGCGGGAGATCTTCCCGGCGAACGGCTTCGCCCTGGAGTCGGATCAGGTCGCCCTCGTCCCGCAGATCGCGTTGAACTATCTGCTCCTCGACTTCGGTCGTCGCGAAGCGAACGACGACGCCGCCCGGGCGAGGCTCTTCGCCGCGAACCTCGACTTCAACCGCGCCCTGCAACGCACGGTGCGGCAGGTCCAGGTCGGCTACTTCACGCTGGATGCGGCCCTCGGTCGCAACGAAGCGGCCCTCCGCAATCGGGAACTGGCGGAGACCGTCCTCGAGATGGTCGAGCGCCAGGTGACGATGGGACTGGCGACCGCTCCGGACCTCCTGCTCGCCCGCCAGGAACTCGCCCGCGCGAGGTTCGATCTCGAAGCGACGGTCGCCGAGATCCTCGCGGCGCGGGGCGACCTGCTCACCGCGTGCGGCGTGCCCGCCAACGTCCCGATCGAGATCGTCCGGATCACGGACCGGGATCTTCCCGAAGCGATGGAACGGCGGGTCGAGGACGTGATCGACGTCGCGCTCCGCGGCCGCCCCGATCTCGGTGCGGCGATCGAGACGGTGCGGGCCGCCGCCGCCGAAGTCCGACGGGCCGAAGCGGCGTTCATGCCCCAGGTCGGCTTCGAGGGTTCCGTGGGTTACACCTGGACCGAGTTCGACACCGGCACCGACATTCCGGTACCGGGGTCGAGCACCACCACCTACCCCTCCGATCGAACGTCGACGCCGATCTGGACCGTCGGCGTCTCGGGCAGCTGGATCATCTTCGAGGGGTACATCCGCGAGAACGCGGTGCGGGCGGCCCGATCCGCCCAGCGAGCCGCCGAAGCGGATCTCGAGGCGGCCCGGCTCGACGCGATCGGGGAGACCTGGGACGCGTACTTCCGGGTGCAGGCCTACCGACGCCAGTACGAGTTCGGGATCGCGCTGGTGCGGAGCAGCGAGGAGGCCTTCGAGGCGGTGTCCTCCGCGTATCGCGAAGGACTCGCCACGATCACCACGCTGGTGCAGGCCGAACGCGATCTCCAGGGATCCAACGCCACGTTCATCGACGCCCGCGCCGAGCTCCTGGTCGCGGCCGCCGATCTCGCCTTCGCCGCGGGCAGTGAATTCGGCCGAAGCACGGCGCCCGACGGACCCCCGCGGTGATCCGGTCGAAACCGACCGCCGCCCCGCCGCGACGATCACCGCCGGTGGGATCGTTCTCATGGGCGGTGGACGCCTGCGGCGAGGCCTTCGTCGACTGGCGGTCCGGACTTCGGCCGCTCTCGGTTTTTCTCGCCTCGGCGGTCTGCCTGATCGTCGCCCTCAACGTTCTGCAGCTTCCCGGGGGGACCATTCCGGCGCTTCCGGTGCTGCTGGTCACCGTCGTCCACCACTCCGTCGGGCTGCTGCTCCGGCGGATCGCGATCGTGATCGTGGTGATCGCAGGGAGCCACGGCGTGCTCGCCGTGTTCACCGAACAGCCCTGGTTGCTGGTCGCGTTCGCGACCGGCATCGCCTTCGTCGGGTTCTACCTGCTCGGCCGGGGGCTCGACCTCCTCTCCTACCTGCTCGCGATCCTGCTGCCGGTGCTGTTCGCGTGGAAGTCGGCCAACGGGATCGTCGACGCCCACGCGGCCTGGATCCAGTTCCAGCAACTGATCGTCGGCCTGCTGGTCTCGGGCACGCTCGGCATCCTGTTCCTCGGCGACCGGTTCGAACGCGGGCTCCGCGACCGCCTCTCCAGCGATCTCGCTTCGATCGGCGAAGGACTCCTGAAGCCGCTCGACGACGAATACGGCGACGGCTATCTCACCTGGGACGCACGTCGGTCCGCGTCGCTGGAGACGATGCTGCACGGTCTTCGACACGTCCGGGGCCGGACCGTGGTGTCCGCGAACCTCGTCCTCGCCGGCGACTGCACCCGCTATCTGCTGGGCATCAATCGGATGCGACTCGCCTTGCTGGAGCACGGGCGACCGGACTTCTTCCTCGAGGGGGTCTCGGAATCGCTTCCGGCCTTCCGCGTTCGACTGGGACACCAGCTGCTGGAGATCTCGGCGGCGTTCCGGGAGGGCCGGCCGGCCGCCCCGACCCCCGGCCTCGGCGCGGCGACCCGGCGATTCCGCGCCGACTGCCGGCAGATGGTCCGCGCCGCGCCGGAGGGCACCCCGACGATGGAGATCTCCTTCATCGCCGCCGCGTCGCGGGGCCTCACCGACATGCAGCGGATCGCCCGCACGCTCGTCGCGACCACCGGGCGCACCCGGGCGACGCCGGCGAGCCGCCTGCGAATGCCGGGGTGGGACCAGCGTTCGGACTGGAGCCTTCAGGCGGTGCTCCACGAGCTCGTCACCGCGCCCGATCCCGCGGCGATCACCTTCGCCATCAAGGGCACGCTGACCATGGCCGTCGCGTTCGCGATCGCCTCGGTGTACGACACCTGGGCCGGTGCCGCGGTGTTCCTGCTCATGGCCATGTTCCTGAGCACGGTGTTCCAGGGATCGCTGCGAGCCTCGATGATGCTTCGCGCCGTCGGCCTCCTCCTCTCCACGATCGTCAGCGTGTTCACGCTCACCACCGTCTTTCCGAATCTCGGCTCGGTCGGGGGCTACGCGATCTTCATCGGGCTCGTGATGCTGCCGGGCGGCTTGATGATCGTCCGACCACGATCCGCCGCCGCCGGCCTGAACTACGCGATGAGCCTCTTCTACGTCTTCACGACGAATCCCCGGCTCGAGATCGGCCTCGGCCTCATCGACGATCGTTTCATCGCGGTCGCCGGCGCCTCCCTGCTTCCGTGGCTCATCTTCAGCCTGGTCCGCCCGACCTACGCGCGAGACCGCGTCGAGGCCTGCCTCGCGACCGCGATCGCCTCGATTCGACGATCGATCGAGCTGCCGCTCCTGCCCGGAACGAAGAACGATTCGGAGGAGATCCAGTCCCTCGGGGCCAGCCTGACGGCGCTCACCACGGTGCGGACGATGACCGACAACGCGGCGCTGGAGCTGGTCGATGATCCGGAACGCCAGCGGATCAACCTTCGGCTCGTCGACCGCATCGACCAGGTCTTCGTCCTTTCCCGCTTCTTCGTCCGCACCGCGTTCCTCGGCGAGGGGATCCGGGTCTCGCAGGCGGAGGCCGACGTCATCGCCGGTCTGTCCGACATGCTTTCCGCCACCCACCGGCGGCTCACCGGCCGACGGCCCCGTCCCGAGGACGCGTCGGCGACGGATCGAGCCCTCGACGCGGTGACCGCCCTCGACGCGTCGCTCGAGGCTCGGCTCGCCGACCCCCGATTCGACGAGGGGCTCCGGCTCACGCTCATCCACCAGGTGATGCTCCACGATCTCTTCGCGAGCCTCCGCGATCTCGACCGACTGCTCGACGAACGGAAGCGACTCCTCGAGACCCGCTCGCTGATCCGCCTCGGTGACGGCTGATCCCATCGCCCGTTCCCGACTCGTCGCCCCCGCGGCCGCACCGCCGACCGGTACACTCCGGGTCTCGATCGATCACACCCCCTTCGCGAGCAGGAGTCCACCATGCCCCGCATCACGCTTCCCGACGGGAGCGAACGCCAGTTCGACGGTCCCACCACGCCGGCCCAGGTCGCGGCCGACATCGGCCCCGGTCTCGCGAAATCGGCGCTCGGCGCGATCATCGACGGAACGCTCGCGGACCTCGNCACGTCGATCGACGCGGATTGCGAACTCGCCCTNGTCACCGCGAAGACCCGCGAGGGCGANGTGGATGCGAACGGCCTGTTCCTGCTTCGCCATTCCGCCGCCCACGTGATGGCGGAGGCGATCACCAACCTGTTCCCGGGCGTCCAACTGGTCTACGGTCCGCCGGTCGAGCAGGGCTTCTACTACGACATGGCGTTTCCCGACGGGTCCTCGGTCTCCAGCGAGGACTTCGAGCGGATCGAAGCGGAGATGAAGCGGATCGTGAAGGAGGATCGCCCCTTCACCCGCTACGAGATGCCCGCCGGCCCGGGCCTCGACAANCTCCGCGAGGAAGGATCGAAGTACAAGCTCGACAACGCGGAGCGGGCGATCGAGGCCGGCTCGAGCGAACTCTCCTGGTACGCCACCGGAACCCCGGGCACCGACTGGGAGGATCTCTGCCGAGGCCCCCACGTTCCGTCCACCGGGCGGATCGGCGCGTTCAAGGTCATGAACCTCGCGTCGAGCTACTGGCACGGCGACGAGAAGAGCGATCGACTGACCCGCGTCTACGGCATCGCCTTCGCCGACAAGAAGCAGCTGAAGAAGCACCTGCAACTGCTCGAAGAGGCGAAGAAGCGGGACCATCGGGTCCTCGGCAAGCAGCTCCGCCTGTTCCACATCGANGAACAGGTCGGCCAGGGCCTCGTGCTCTGGACCCCGAACGGCGCGGTCGTCCGCCAGCAGCTCCAGGACTTCATCGGCGAGGAACTGCGGAAGCAGGGATACGACCAGGTCTTCACGCCGCACATCGGCAAGCTCGATCTCTACCGGACCAGCGGCCACTTCCCCTACTACCAGGAGAGTCAGTACACCCCGGTGATCGACCGGGCCCAGCTGCACGAGTTCGCGGTCGAGGGCTGTTCCTGCAGCGACCTCGCCAACCGGATGGACGAAGGCGAGATCGAGGGCTATCTGCTGAAGCCCATGAACTGCCCGCACCACATCCGGATCTACGCGAGCGAGCAGCGAAGCTACCGCGACCTTCCGGTGCGGCTCGCGGAGTTCGGCACCGTGTACCGCTGGGAGCAGTCCGGCGAGATCGGCGGACTCNCCCGCGTCCGCGGCTTCACCCAGGACGACGCCCACCTCTTCTGCCGGGAGGATCAGATCGCGGACGAGGTCCGAGGCTGCCTCTCGATCGTGAAGTTGATCTTCAACACCCTCGGCATGACCGACTACCGCGTCCGCGTCGGCACCAGGGATCCGGACTCCACCAAGTACGTCGGCGATCCCGCCAACTGGGACAAGGCCGAAGAGGCCTGTCGCAACGCGGCGAAGGAACTCGGTGCGCCGTTCAGCGAGGAGCCGGGTGAAGCCGCGTTCTACGGCCCGAAGATCGACTTCGTGGTCAAGGACGTGATCGGCCGCGAGTGGCAGCTCGGCACGGTNCAGGTNGACTACAACCTGCCCGAACGGTTCGACCTCGAGTACGTCGGCGCAGACAACGCCCGGCATCGACCGGTCATGATCCACCGCGCCCCCTTCGGATCGATGGAACGTTTCGTNGGCGTGCTCATCGAGCACTTCGCCGGGGCCTTCCCGTGCTGGCTCGCCCCCGAGCAGGTCCGCGTGCTTCCGATCAGCGACAAGAGCGCCGACTACGCGACCGAGGTGCTGGCGAGCCTGAAGGCNCTCGGGATCCGAGCGACCATGGACGACGGNTCGGAGCGGATCCAGGCCAAGGTGAAGGTCGCCGCGGACATGAAGGTCCCCTACCTCGCGGTGGTCGGGCCGCGGGACGCGGAGAACCGGGAGGTCTCGATNCGGGCGTTCGGCGTCGATCGAAACCTCGGATCGATGGGCCTCGACGAGTTCCTCGAGACCGTCGCCACCGAGAATCGGACCCGGGGCGAGACCCGACTGATCGATCGCTTCCAGACGGTCGAACCGACGGCGGCGGACTGATCCTCCCCCGTTCGTCGATGGGGCCCCGGATCGTCTCGACCGGAACGCCCGGCGAGAACGGGTCCGGGCGAAATCCGGTCAGATCGTCGATCCAGCCTCGTACGAGGGTCGGAACCCCCTCCAGGACGTTGTTGGAACGGGTTTCGTCTTGATCCCCGGATTCGGTCGATGTAACGTCCACGTTCTGGAGTTCGATCGTTCGAACTCCGTCTCGCGATGACGGGCCGCCCGCGGCCCTCCCCGGAACCGCTGCTCCATGCACGAATCCGTCCGGCCGATCTCATGACCACGCCCCGCGTGTCCGTGGCCCCGGCTTTCATCGCGTGTGACGTCTTCCTGATTCACCTGCGCCCCCGAACGTGCGAACCGTTCGANGGGTGTCTCTCGCTTCAGTTCGCTTGAAGGGATTTCCACCATCGCCATNCGACGCAGAGGATTCCGCCGCGAAGACATGCGGCCCACCGGGCCCCGCATGAACGAGCGGATCCGCATCTCGCCGGTCCAGCTGATCGACGAGAACAATGAGAACGCAGGGGTCGTCGAGACCCACGAGGCGCTTCGTCGCGCTCGTGACCTCGGCCTCGATCTCGTGGAGATGAACGCCGACGCCCGTCCGCCGGTCTGCCGAATCATCGACTACGGTCGATTCAAGTACGAGCAGGCCAAGAAGGACAAGGAGCGAAAGGCGAAGACGAAGGTCTCCGAGCTCAAGGAGGTCCGCCTCGGTCGGTCGATGAAGATCGACCCCCACGACATCGGAATCCGCATGAAGCAGGCCAAGAAGTTCCTGCTCGAAGGACACAAGGTCCAGATCGTGCAGCAGTTCCGTGGTCGTGAAATGGCGCACCGGGAACGCGGGTACGACCGGATGCGNGGGATCATCGCCGACCTCGAGGAACTCGGAAAGCTCGAGACCGAACCGCGGATGGCCGGTCGCCGGATGTCCGTGATCCTCGGCCCCGACAAGCGGAAGATCGAGGCCTACCGACGCAAGATGGAGAAGGAAGGTCGCAAGACCGAGGAGAAGGACGAGGAACTCGCGAAGCAGATGGCGGCGATCGCGGCGGCCGACGCGAAGGCCGNAGCAGCCGCGCCCGAGCCCGAGGTCGAAGCCACCCCCGAAGCCACCCCCGAAGCCACCCCGGAAGCCACCCCGGAAGCCACTCCGGAAGCGTCAAAGGACTGATCCGCGGTACGTCGAGGCGTCTCGACGAAGACCCGTGAAACACCATCGCCGCACGTGCTCCCCGGGAGTGCGTGCGGCGATTTGCTGCCGGACCGATGGCCGGCGGTTCGCATCCGCCCGACGACGCCCGGTTCACGATCCGGGGGGTCCGATCGCGCCCTTCGGACGCCGTCGGACCCGTCGACTGCGTCTGGATCATCTGGATCATCTTGATCATCGGGCGAGAAGATCCGGAACTCGACGTGGAGGTCGACGACGTGCTTCACGATCGACCCTCGAGATCACGCTGCGAGCGCAAGAAGAAACCGTGCCCGCCTCGCGGCGGACACGGTCTCGAGTTCTTCGAACGCCGGTGCGTTCCCGTTCTGATCAGCCGCGACGACGACGCGAGGCGAGGCCCGCGACACCGAGCAACGCGATCGCGCCCGGAGCCGGAATCACGCCCGCGACGGTGATCATCGCACCATCGTTGTTGGTGGAGACCATGAGGTCGTCACCGAGCAGCACGTTGTTCTCACCGTAGCTGTACATCCGAGCCTCGATGACGAGGGCGGTCTGGCCATCGGCGATGGTCCAGGTGTGGGACGCCTGCGTCCAGATGCCGCCTTCACCGGCGTAGTCGCCGGAGCCGGACGCGGAGCCGAGGTAGGTGGTGATGTCGTCGTTGGAGCTGTAGTGGCCCCAGAGTCGTCCCTTGCCATCGTTGTCGACGCCGTTGGAGGCACCCTTCATCCACATGGTCGCGGTGACGGTGTCTCCGGCGGAGAGGCCGGTCACCCAGGCGACGTAGGCCTGGGGCGTGCCGCTCACGGGATCCTCGATCAAGAACAGGCTGTGGTTGCCCGAGTACACGTCGGCGCTCTCGTAACCCCAGTCGAAGAGGTTGTTGAACGAGCCGAGGATGGCCGGTGAGGAGGTGTCTTCCCAACCAGACGAGGCTTCGATGTCGGCCATGGCCGACCCAGTAAGCGCGGCCGCAACGGCAGCGGTGACAAACAGATTCTTCATGATGATCTCTTCTTCCTTCTTCGACGTTCGGAAACACGGAAAAACGGGAACTCACGGGACCTCCGAAAGGGACGGAAGCCTCCGAAAGTGTACCGGTACGCCCCACCCGCTCAAACCATCACTTCCCAAAAGAATGCAGAACCTTGCGCAAAAAAAACTCGGCCACCGAATTCTCGAATTATCGGAACCAAGAACTATCGGTCATTTTTTATGCGTTTTTATGCGTATTATTCAACTTCGAATGCGATGATTTGACATATCCATTCTATATGTGCATATTAATGCCATGCGCAAGCACCAACGACAGACCCTCATCGCAGAACTGCTCCAGCAGCATTCGATTCGTACCCAGCGGGCCCTCGTCGACCAGCTGGCCGAGGCCGGGATCTCCGCGACCCAGACCACGCTCTCCCGCGATCTGACCGCGCTCGGCGTGGTCAAGACGGCGTCCGGGTATCGGCTCCCGGGGCGGGGCCAGGTGCCGGTCCCGCCGGCCGCCACGCAGCTTCTCCATGAGCTCGTCCGGGCCGTCGAGATCGGCGGAACCATGATCGTGCTCCATACCCCCCCCGCGCACGCCGACGCGGTCGCACTTCAGCTCGACGAGCTCAGTGATCCGGATCTGCTCGGCACCATCGCCGGCGACGACACCGTGTTCGTCGCCACCAGATCGACCGAATCGGCGGCGCGGCTCGCCGGCACGCTGTTCGGCCACGAGACGCCGGAACGAGCCTGAACATGTTGAACACCGTCGTGATCGGCGCGACCGGCTACGCCGGCGCAGAACTCGTCTCCCTTCTCCTTCGTCACCCGTCGACGACCCCGGTGGCGCTCATGGGCTCGTCCCGCACCGTCGATGCGAACCGTGATCTCGCGGACCTTCACCCACGCTTTCGCGGCGGCCCGCCCTTGCCGGTGCAACCGCTCGATCTCGAAGTGGTCCTCGCCCTCGAGCCGGACGCGGTGTTTCTCGCCACGCCTCACGAAGCAAGCGTCGAACACGGTGGATGGCTCCACGACCGAGGCATCCGGGTGCTCGATCTCTCCGCGGCGTTCCGACTCGAATCCGCGGCGGCCTACCGCCGACACTACGGGTTCGATCACGGCCGGCCCGACCTGCTCGAGACCGCGGTGTACGGCCTCGTGGATCTGAATGCGTCGATGATCCGCGACGCGTCGCTCGTGGCGGTGCCCGGTTGCTACCCGACCTCGATGCTCCTGCCGGTGCGACCGCTGGTCGATGCCGGCCTGGTCGACACCTCCGATCCCGTGATCGTCGACAGCACCAGTGGCGTGAGCGGCGCCGGCCGGGCGGCCCGCCCGCACACCTCCTTCTGCGAAGTGAGCCTGCAGGCCTACGGGGCCTTCGATCATCGCCACCAGCCCGAGATGGCCCGGCACGGCGCGGTCGACGTCCTCTTCACACCCCACCTCGGGGCGTTCGACCGCGGGATCCTCTCGACCATCCACCTGCGTCTGGCCGAAGGCACGCGCGAACCCGACGTTCGACACGTCCTCTCGACGATCTACGCCGATCGCCCCGGGGTGAACCTCCTTCCCGCCGGAACGTGGCCGTCGGTCGCGGCAGTCCGCGGGACCAACCGATGCGACCTCGGACTGGTGGTCGATGCGACGCACGGACGACTGATGGTCTCGAGTGCCATCGACAACCTGGTGAAGGGGGCCGCCGGCCAGGCCCTGCAATGCCTCAACCTCGCCTGCGGGCTTCCGGTCGACCTCGGCGTGACCGCCGACGTTCCGGCGGTGGCGGTGACCCCATGAGGCATGAAGACGATCGGAAACCGTTCGTCGCACCGACCGTGGTCAAGGTGGGCGGTGCGCTCCTCGACGACCCGGCGGCACGATCGGACTTCCTGGATCGGTTCGCCGACGCCTTTCGGTCCGGCACGCCGCTCGCCCTCGTCCACGGTGGCGGCGCCGCGGTGGATCGACACCTCGACCGCATCGGGGCCGAGACCGAACGACGCGACGGGATCCGGATCACGCCGCCGTCCCTGATGCCCGAGATCGCCGCGGTGCTTTCGGGCCGGGTTTCGACGGAACTGCTCGCCGACCTCCGACGACGGAACGTCACGTCGACCGCCCTGCGCCTCGCGGACGACGAGGGCATCGTGGTGGAACGCCTGAACCGCGCATTCGATCCCGGTTCGGTGGGAACCGTCACCGGCGGGCGGGCGACGCTCTTCGATGATCTCATCGCCACCGGCCGGGTTCCCGTGATCGCCTCCATCGGGATGCTCGCCGACGGCACGCCCGTGAACGTGAACGCCGACGACGCCGCCAGCGGACTCGCTCGGGTGCTCGACGCCCGAGCGTTGCTGCTGCTCACCGACGTCCCCGGGGTCCTCGACGAACGCGGGACGGTCATTCGACGGCTCGAACCGGCCACGGTCGATCGCCTCATCCGGGATGGCGTGATCGCCGGCGGAATGGTTCCGAAGGTCCGGGGCGCCGTCGACGCGGCGACCCGGTCCGGCTGCCCGGTGGTCATCGGCGGCTGGTCAGACCCCGCGGTGCTCGCCGACCCGCTCGGCGAGACGACCGTCGCCACCATCGTTCCGCCACCGACCCGATCACCCGCCGTCGAGATCGTCCCGACGGCGTCCCACGTCTCCCTTCAGAAATCTCCATGAGCCTCTCCACCTCCTCCCTGAACCGCCCCGGATCCACCGGCCCCGACCTTCCGACCGTTCCGAACGACCTGCTCGCGATCGGCGATCTCGACGGCTCGACGATCCGCGGAATCCTCGATCTCGCGGTCGACCTGAAGCGCGATCCCACCCGGTTCTCCACCGCCCTCGCCGACCGGAGCGTCGCGCTGATCTTCGAGAAGCCCTCGCTTCGAACCCGGGCGAGTCTCGAAGTCGGACTGCATCGCCTCGGCGCGCAGTCGGTGGTGTTCGACCAGCGGGAGTCGCCGCTCGGCGAGCGGGAATGCGTCCACGACCTCGGCCGCAATCTCGAACGCTGGTTCGACGCGGTCGCGGCCCGCGTGAACCGACACTCGATCATCACCGAGCTGGCGGACTGCTGCGACGTTCCGGTGGTCAACACCTTGAGCGACCTGCATCATCCCTGTCAGGCGCTGGCCGATCTCCTGACCCTCCACGAACGAGGAATCCCGCTGGAACGGCTGCACCTCGCCTTCATCGGTGACGGCAACAACGTCTGCCATTCGCTCATCGAAGCGGTCGTCGCGACCGGCGGCCGGATCACCGTCGTCGCCCCGCCACGACACGGACCATCGACCGAGGTCGTCGCGACCGCGGAACGGCTCGGCGCCGCCACCGGCGGGCGCATCGACGTGACCGACGACCCCGAGGCGGTCCGGGGCGTCGACGCGATCTACACCGACGCCTGGATCTCGATGGGCGAGGCCGAAGATCCCGAGAAACTCGAGGAACTCACGCGGTTCCGCGTCGACGAGCCGCTCATGAGCATCGCCGGCCCCGATGCGATCTTCATGCACTGCCTCCCCGCCCACCGCGGCGAGGAGGTCGTCGACGGCGTCATCGACGGCCCGCGTTCCGTGGTGTTCGATCAGGCCGAGAACCGGCTTCACGCCCAGAACGCCTGGTTCGTCGCCCGCCTCTCCTGACCGGTCTCCCCGCTCGATCACGCTCTCCAGAAGGACTCCGATGACCAACACTCCCAAGAAGATCGCCCTCGCCTACTCCGGCGGACTCGACACCAGCGTCATGATCCCCTGGCTCCTCGAAAACCATCCCGGCTGCGAGGTCCACGCCATCGTCGGCGACGTCGGCCAGGACCGCGCGGAACTCGTCGGCATCGAGGCCAAGGCGATCGCCAGCGGCGCCGTGCACTGCGAGGTCGCCGATCTGACCCGGACCTTCCTCGAGGAATACGCCTTCCCGATGGCGATCAGTGGCGCGGTGTACGAGGGCCGATACCTTCTCGGCACCTCCATCGCCCGACCCAGCATCGCGAAGGCACAGGTCGATTACGCCCGCCGGATGGGGTGTGACGCGGTGTGCCACGGATGCACCGGAAAGGGAAACGACCAGGTCCGCTTCGAGAGCACCTTCGCGGCCCTCGCCCCCGACCTTCGGATCATCGCGCCGTGGCGACACTGGGAGATTCGAAGTCGGGAGGAGGCGCTCCAGTATCTCACGGCCCGCGGCATCGCCTGCAGCGCGAGCCTCGAGAAGATCTATTCCCGGGACGACAACATCTGGCACATCAGCCACGAAGGCGGTGAGCTCGAGGATCCGTGGAACCCGCCACCCGACGACGTGTGGACCCGGACCACCGACCCCCGCCACGCCCCCGACGCCCCGGGATGCGTGACGATCCGATTCGAGGCCGGACGTCCGGTCGCGCTGGACGGCGAGCCGCTTGGAGCCGTCGAACTCCTCACCGAACTCAATCGACGCGGCGGCGAGCACGGCGTCGGCCGGATCGACATCGTCGAGAACCGTCTGGTCGGCATGAAGAGTCGCGGCTGCTACGAGACGCCGGGCGGCACCATCCTGATGGAGGCGCTGCGAGGACTCGAAGAGATCGTCCTCGATCGCCGAACCCTGAGACTCCGGGAACGGCTCGCCCACGACTTCGCCGATCTCGTCTACGACGGACAGTGGTGGACGCCGGCCCGCGAGGCGATGATGGCGTCCTTCGCTTCGATCGCCGGCCGACTCGACGGTGACGTCGAGGTCCGCCTCTCCAAGGGGACGGCGGTCACCACCCGACGACGAAGTCCGAACTCCCTCTACTCCGAATCGTTCGCGACCTTCGGCGCCGACGAGGTCTACGACCAGTCGCATGCGGAGGGATTCATTCGACTCTTCTCGCTTCCCAGCCGGATCGCGGCGATGCAGTCCGACCTCGGGAACGGAACCCCGGACCCGATCACGGCGGGGGCGGAATCTTGAGCGGCTCCACCGACGCGGCGGTCGTCCCGGAGGCGGTCTGGAGCGGACGCTTCAGCGGGCAGGTCCATGAACTGTTCGAGCGGTTCAACGATTCGCTTCCCTTCGATCGCCGCCTCTTTCCCGAGGACATCGCGGGATCCGCGGCCTGGGCGCGGGCGTTGGAACGGGCCGGCGTGCTCGACCCGGTCGAGCTCCGCCATCTGGAATCCGCGCTCCAGTCGTTGCATGACGACGTCGCGGCCGATCCCGCGATCCTCCGCGACGCGGACGACGAGGACGTCCATTCCTTCGTGGAGCGGAACCTCGTCGAACGGGTCGGGGATCTGGGCAAGAAACTTCACACCGGCCGCAGCCGCAACGATCAGGTGGCGACGGATCTCCGGCTCTGGACGATGACCGCGCTCGATGCACGCATCGACGAGATCCAGGCGGTGATCACCGGTCTCGTCGACCTCGCCCATCGCGAACGCGAAACGGTCTTCCCCGGATACACCCATCTCCAGCGGGCCCAACCCGTGCTCTTCGCCCACTGGTGTCTCGCCTACGTCGAAATGCTGCGTCGGGACCTCGGCCGGCTCGCGGACGCCCGCGTCCGGACCGCGGTCTGTCCGCTGGGCTGCGCCGCGCTGGCCGGCACCGCGTACCCCGTCGACCGCGAGACGCTCGCGGTCGATCTCGGCTTCCGATCCGCCGCCGCCAACAGCCTCGACGCGGTCAGCGACCGCGACTTCGTCATGGAGTCCCTTTCCGCGATCGCCCAGACGTCGATCCATCTCTCCCGACTCGCCGAGGACCT
>NYVS01000103.1 GCA_002684755.1 Phycisphaerae bacterium | reverse complement strand
GTGGCCCAGTGGGGGCCGTGCGGCTGACCTCCTCACTCGGGGACGCGTTGGTTCCCGCCGACCGGGCGTGTGACGCCGAAGAGATCCGGAGCGACCTTGCCCGACGAGACGAACAGACGACGACGGATCGCCATCGCGGGCGCCAGCGGATTCGTCGGCCGCGCGTTGCGGAGAGCGTTGTCGGATCGATACGACGTGGTCGCGCTCACCCGGCGGCCGTCGAGCGACGCGTCGATCGCGACCGACGGTGACGGGGTGGAATGGCGGCAGTGCGATCTGTTCGATCCCGCGTCCATCGCCTCGGCGATCGAAGGCGTGGACGTGGTCATCTATCTCGTCCACTCGATGTCCCCCCAGTCGAGACTGACCCAGGCCCGTTTCGACGAACTGGATCTCGTCCTCGCCGACAACATGCGGCGGGCGATGGACGCGGTCGGGACCGCGCACATCGTCTTCCTCGGCGGCCTCGGCGCCCATCAGGACGATTCAGTGCTCTCACGGCACCTGGTGTCGAGACAGGAGGTCGGTGCGGTGCTCGGAAGCGGGAAGGCGGCGATCACCGAACTTCGCGCCGGGCTGGTGATCGGCAGTGGAGGCTCTTCATTCCGGATGTTGATCCGTCTGATCCGAAGGCTTCCGGTGATGGTCCTTCCCCGGTGGACCTCGACGCCCACCCAGCCGGTCGCGATCGACGACGTCGTTCGCGCGTTCGAAGCCGTGCTCGACGATCCCGCCGCCTGGCGGGGCGAGTTCGACCTCGGAATCGAGGAGGAGATGACCTACGGTCGGATGATTCATCGGGCGGCGGCGGCGCTGGGNCGGAATCCGGTGACNGTGCCGGTCCCGATCTCCTCGCCCCGGGTTTCGACCCTCTGGATCATGCTCTTCAGCGGCGAACCGGCGAGCCTCGTCGTTCCGCTGATCGCCAGCCTCAAGACTCCGACCATCGCCCGCGACAATCGGCTGCTGGANCACCTTGNTCGCGGTTCGCTGGCGGGATTCGACGAGTCGGTGGGGGCGTGCCTGGCGGAAGCCGGGGATGCCGACGATCCCCGACGTGCGACCCGGAGTCGCGACCGGAAGGTGATCCACCAGNGAAGCCTCGTGCGCTCGATCCAGCGGATGGACATGCCGGACGATCTCTCGCCCGCGGGCGCGATGCGGGTGTACTGGGACTGGCTCGGCAAGGTGTTTCGTCCCTTCCTGAGGATCCGCACCGACGTCTCGAAGGCCGGTGAAGCCGATCGCGTGACCGTGCACCTCTTCGGCCTGCTGCTCATGCTCGAATTGAATCGCCTGCCCGAGGCGTGCGACGACGAGCTCGAGACGCTGCACATCACGCGGGGGCTGCTGGTCCGACGGGTCTCGCCGCCGGGATCACGCCTCGAATTCCGGTGGATCAAGGAACGCGGGGTGCTGCTGACCGCGTTGCAGGACTACGCGCCGAGCCTGCCCTGGCCGATCTACATGTGTTCGCAGGCCTGGCTNCATCTGATGGTGATGGCGGGATTCCGGCGCTGGCTCCGGCGGCGGTCCCGGGACTGACTCCCCGGAGTCGGGACTCGCGGGGTCGACGATCGGGCGGATCGGATACCGTCTTCGGCTCATGGCTTCCGACGCATCGAAAGAACGCCGACCGATCTCGCTCTTCGTCCTCGCGATGATGAGCGCCGCGGTGGTGGTGGGACTCGAGGGACTTCCGGAGGTCGGATCCTTCGGTCTTCCGCTCGTCGTCTACTACGCGTTCTTCACGCTCTGTTTCTTCCTGCCGGTGGGGCTGGTGGCGGCGGAGCTCGGCGTCGGCTGGCCTCACGACGGTGGCGTCTATCGCTGGATCCGGGAGGCGCTCGGTGAACGCTGGGCGTTCGTGGGGATCTGGTGCCAGTGGGTGCAGATCCTCGTCTGGTATCCGACGGTGCTGGCGGTCTGTGCGGTATCGCTGTCCTATGCGATCGATCCCGGGATGCATGACGTCGGCTGGTTCAAGGTGGTGGTGAGTCTCGGGATCTTCTGGGCGGCGACGCTGATCAACTTCAAGGGGTTGAGCATCAGTGGATGGCTGACGACCGCATTGCTGTATCTCGGCACGCTGTTGCCGGTCTTCCTCGCGATCGGTCTCGCGGCCTGGTGGCTGGGGTCGGGTCGGGAATCGGCGATCCCGCTGGAATGGTCGGGACTGGTTCCTCGAATCGACTCGATCGGCGAAGTGGTCGGCGTGGTCGCGATCTTCTCGTTCCTGTCGGGACTCGAGGTGAATTCCGTCCACTTCCGGCACGTGCGGGATCCGCAGCGATCGATCCCACGCTCGTTGCTGTTCTCGGGGGTGCTGGTGCTCGCGATCTCCGTCCTCGGGGCGTTGAGCGTCGCGGTGCTCGTGCCGGTGGAGGAGATCGACCTCGCCGCGGGAACGCTTCAGGTCTTCGCGAAGGTCCTCGGTCCGCTCGGCTGGGGCTGGATGGTGGCGGTCCTCGCGGGGCTGGCGCTCGCGGGCATGATCGGTCACATCATGGTCTGGGTCATCGGGCCGACGGAGTCGCTTCGGGTCGCGGCCGAGGACGGGCTGATCCCGCCGGTCTTCCAGCGGACCACGGCGGGCGGTGCGCCGCGAAACGTGATGCTTCTTCAGGCGGGCGTGGTGTCGCTGCTCTGTCTGCTGATGCTCTTCTTCGATCTGAATCGCATCTTCTACTTTCTCACGATCGCGTCGGCCCAGGTCTATCTGGTGATGTACGTCCTGATGTTCCTTTCGGTCATCGTGCTTCGATTCAAGCAGCCGTCCGTGCCGCGGGCGTTCATGATCCCGGGTGGGATCGTGGGCCTGCTGGTGGTCGCGGGTGGTGGTGGATTGACCGCGACCGCCGGGATCATCGTCATGTTCTGGCCGCCCGTGACCAAGGACATGTCGATGGATGGATCGACCTTCACCATCGCCCTGCTCGCGACCTTCGCGGTGATCGTGCTGGCCCCGTTGGTCCTGTATCGCTTCCGGAACCCTGACTGGCAGGGACGGCCGGGGCTCCCCGGACAGGAAGACACCACGGGCACCGGCTGGAAACGCGGCGACTGAANCGTGCCGATCAACGAAACAGGAGACGCCATCGCGTTCGCGGCGGCGTCTCCTGTTTCGTTCGGCGTGCCGACATCGGTCCACAAGGGACGGTTCGGCGATGTTTCGATCGCCGGATCAGTCGGTCATGACCATCCGTCGCTCGAGGGGGAAGAGGCGGCGTTCGGCCTCGGCCCCGTCGTTCCAGAGGATCCAGGTGGAATCCACGCGGTCCGGATCGTCGTGGAACTCGAGCGTGTGCTCGTGCATGTGCTGGCTGGTCGGCGAGGCGAGATCGGTGATGCCGATGAACCCGAAGTTGATCTCGTCGGGTTCGCCGTCGACGGCGCCCATCGTCGGCTGGTTGCCCAGGGCACAGAAGTGCGTCAGCGTGAGCCGGCCCTCGTCGATGAAGTACATCGTGATCATCTCCTTCGCCTGGCCGGGAAAGAGCCGCTCCTCGACCGCGGTCTCGTTCGCGACGACGCGGTAGATCGCGGTCGGCGCGTCCCCGTCTTCGGCGTCGGCGAGGTACCAGGTTCCGGCCATCGCCTTCACCTGCTCCAGCTGCCGGGCGGCGTTCGCGTCATCGGCGTGTGCTGCATGGTCATGTCGGGTCGACCCGGGCCCCGATTGGCAGCCGCCGAGGATCGCGAACACCAGGGTCGGAACGAGCAGTGAAATGGTGGTGTTCTTCATGCCCGCATTGGAACAATCGAGGATCCGGACTGCAACCCCGTGCGGCGGATCATCGGGTTCGAACGCGGGGGAGCCGGCAACCCAGGAGATGGTGCGGCAGGGTGGTGATCAGGAAGAATCCGAGCATGGTCGCGGTCAGATCGTCGACGCCGAAGCCGCCGAACTGGATCCAGCACCAGCCGAGGAGCATTCCAAGCGTGGGGACGAGAAGTGGCAGCGACAGGAGATGGACCCAGGCGAGGCGTCGAACGAGCGAACCACCGTTGAACCCCTCGGGAAGCACCTCGGGCGTGGAGGCCAGTCGAAGGGAATGCCTGAAGGAATGGGTGCTCAGGAAATACGCCCCGATACCGAACAGCGGATCGGTCAGGCCGATCGCGGCGGCGACGAGGATGGTCTCGAAAACGTCGTGGAGGGCTTCACGGCGCTCGCCGTGTCGCCATCGATGTCGTATCCATGCGATCGTCGCGATTCCGCCGACGGTGACCGCGATGATCCCCATCACTCGGGTGTCGGTCGATCCGGCGGACGTCGCGGCGTTCTCGCCGATCAGGAGCGCGAACGGCGACCACGCGGCCACGGGCGAGACCGCGAAGGCGACACCGAGCACGAGGAGTCCTCGGCCGGAGATCGCGGCGAATCTCGCGGTGCGTGACCCGGTGGTCGATGCCGTCGCATCGAGGTCGCCGAGCCCCCAGTGGACCACGGTCAACGCGAAGAAGCCCAGCACCGCGGCCACTGGCGCCAGGAAGAGCAGCGCGGCGGCCGCGATCATCCAGGCGAGATACCAGGCGAACCTCGGCGGTACGAACCCCGTCGTGCGGTCGACGCGAAGTCGACCGTCCACGACCCAGTCCATCGCGCCGTGCGGCATGCCGAAGATCAGGAACGAGATGAGGAACGGGAACGTGTCCCAACGCTGCGTGAGACCACGATCGACGAGGCCGAGGACCGCGGTCGCGGCGAGCAGGATCCACGGTATTCCGCGGACCAGGACGGCCCGGTTCCGGGCGGCGACGACGCCCGCCGGCGGATGCAGGGCATCCGCCGGCGAGTCGAGGTCGTCCCGGAGTTCGGGATTCGGATGAAGCGCGATCGGGCTCATGACCGGCTCCGAAGGACTGATGGATCAGGCGGCGGACTTCAGTTCGCCACGCTCTTCGTGATCGCCGAGGCACTTCGCGGCGACCACGCAGGCCACGCCGAAGCCGACCTTGTTGATCACGTCCGCGATGTTGTAGGCGATCTCCCGGATGCTCTCGTTGCCCGAGAGGGCGAGGAGGAAGCCGATCGGGTAGATGACCCAGCCGATGAGGATGAACGCCTTCATCGTGCCGAGGTGACCCTGGAAATCTTCCGGCAGGTGCTTCGATGCACGAGTGACCGAGCCGTAGAGCATGCCGACGATTCCAACCCATGCGAGGCAGCTGACGACGTAGAAGCCCCACCAGGAACCGCCGCCAAGGGGACTGGTTTCCGCGATCCAGGCGGTGACGAGCATGACCAGCGACAGGACGCCGAGGCCGAGGAAGAGCGGCTTGCCCTTCTTGCCGAGGTTGAGGAGCAACGGGAATTCCAGGACCATCAGCGGCACGGTGATGAGCCAGTCGATGTAGCGGTAGGCGGTGGGGAAGGCGGCCAGCTCACCGATGACGACCTTGCCGTCGGCGTCGATGGTGATCGCCATGGCGAGGCTCTCCACGTAGATGTTCGCCATTCGGTAGTAGTGGAAGCACGCGACGCCGCAGATGATGCCGGCCACGATGGCGACCTTCTTGTACGTCTTGGTGAGCGATCCCTGCATCATGAAGAGATAGGCCGAACCGGCACCCATCCCGACGATTCCAAGCCAGAACAGATACATCGTGATGCCTTCGACCGACAAGCCCGCTTGAAGCGCCTTGAGGGTGTTCGACATGTCTCCAAGAACCATTGCGGTGTGCATTCCTTGACTCCACTCGAGTGACAGCCCTGCCACGCCGGGGCGTGGACTGGGCAATGAGTATGAAAAAAATCCTTACCCCCGGAATCGAAGAAGCGAGGTTCGTGGATTCAAAGCGGGCGGAGAGAGGTTGCGTGTTTTTGGAAATTTCTTCGCGGTAATGCCTCGGCACCGTATGCTGCGACCGAGTTCCAATCGGCCTCCGGGGGCCGAATCGCGTCTCCACGCTCGATTCAGGTGGCTTCGAAACAGTGAGTGCGGCCCCGGGGAAAGGGTCGACTTCACGATCGCTCGGAGGAAAGCATGTTGCGATCGGACTTCGGCATGTTCATGATCGGTGTCCTGATCGCGATCGCATCCGCGGCATCGTCNGCGTCTCCGCGGAGCGAGGGACAGGTCCTTTTCCTCGAAGCCGAGGCGTTCGAGGATCTGGGCGGCTGGGTGCTCGACCAGCAGTTCATGGATCTCATGGGATCCCCCTTCCTGCTCGCGCATGGAATGGGGACGCCCGTGGCCGATGCCGTCACCTCCGTCGAGGTGGAGAGGCCCGGCCCGCATCGCGTCTGGGTTCGAACCCGCGACTGGGTGGCGCCATGGAACGCCGAAGGGGCGCCCGGGCGATTCGATCTGATCGTCGACGGGATCCCGGTCGGGACGACGTTCGGTACCGAAGGCGATGCGTGGCACTGGCAGGACGGCGGCATCGTCGAACTCGNATCGACCGCCGAGATCCGGCTCCACGATCTGACCGGTTTCGAGGGCCGATGCGACGCCATCCTCTTCACCTCGGATCTGCGTTTCAAGCCACCCGAGANTCCGGACGAACTCGCGTCCTTCCGGCGGAAGGCGATGGGGTTCGCCGAAGCGCCGGTGTCCGCGGGCGCATTCGATCTCGTGGTGGTGGGGGGCGGCATGGCGGGCACCAGCGCCGCCGTCACCGCGGCGCGGCTCGGTCTGAAGGTGGCGTTGGTGCAGGATCGACCGGTGCTNGGCGGGAATTCGAGTTCCGAGGTCCGGGTCTGGCCGGAGGGTCACGTGAACCAGATGCCCTGGCCGCGGGTCGGCGACGTGGTGATGGAACTCGTTCCCGAGCGTCGGGCTGATTCCAGCAACGCCCAGTCGGCGTCGGTCTTCGACGATGCACGGAAGCTCGAAATCGCCCGTGGCGAAACGGACCTCACCCTCTTTCTCGATCACAGGATGAATGAAACGACCCTCCGGGACGGTCGGATCACCTCGGTCGTCTGTCAGGACGTTCGGACCGGTCGGCGCATCCTCATCAAGGGCGATCGGTTCCTCGACAGCACCGGTGATGGTTGTCTCGGTTTTCTCGCGGGCGCTGATTTCCAGCAGACCGACACCGGACACATGGGGTCCAGCAATCTCTGGAACATCAAATGCCTGTGCGAGGACGAGGAGCCGCTGTCGAGCGAGCTCGAAGCGGCATGCGAAGCGGCGATCTTCCCCCGTTGTCCCTGGGCGGTCGATCTCGCGAAACGTCCCTTTCCCGGTCGCACCAGGGGCGCGACCTCACCCGAACCCGGCCGGAACCCGATCAGTCTCGGGAACTGGTTCTGGGAGTCCGGATTCGATCGCGACCCGATCCGNGACATGGAACGGATCCGCGATCAGAACTTCCGCGCGATGTACGGCGCGTGGGATGCGATCAAGAACGTGGAGGGGCGATACCCCGCGCATCGTCTNAACTGGGTCGCCTACATCGCGGGGAAGCGGGAGTCGCGCCGCCTGCTGGGGGACGTGGTGCTCACCGGCGAGGATCTTCGTGACGGCGTGGTCTTCGAGGACGGCTGCGTTCCCTGTACCTGGGGCATCGACACGCATCACCCCGACCAGCGGTATTCGAAGGGTCACGAGGGCGATGAATTCATCGCGGACTTCACCCGTGGGGAAGGGTACGAGTACGAGGGTCCGTATTGGATTCCGTATCGCTGTCTCTACAGTCGAAACATCCCGAATCTGTTCATGGCCGGCCGCGACATCAGCGTGACCCACGAAGCGCTGGGTGCGGTCCGGGTGATGAAGACGACCGGGGCGATGGGGGAGATCGTCGGCATGGCCGCGGCGATCTGCGAGGCNAACGANTGTGATCCGCGCGCGGTGTACTCGGAGCATCTCGACGACTTGAAGGGCTTGATGTCGATCGGNGCAGGACGTTCCANGNCANCNGNTGCGGAAGGCCGGTTCCNGNTGCCNGNTCGGACCGCCCTGATCNAGGGNCGTCAGCTTCGCTACGAGCCCGAGCGNNACGCGCTCGGTTGGTGGCGGACATCGTCCGATACCGCCNTCTGGANNATCAGCATCTCGGAANCGGCCACGTTCGAGGTGCGAGTNANCGCCGCGTGCCCCGCGTCGGANGCCGGATCCCCNTTCACCNTTCGATTCACNGANGAAACNGGCGGGGCGGTCGCGCTCCAGTCGAAGGTCGTCNCGACCGNNTCGTGGGACGATCATCGGGNCCGTTCGATCGGAATCGTCTCCCTNGTCGCAGGGGACCACCTCGTGATCGTCGAGAGCGGCCGGATTACCGGCCCGCTCATGAAGCTCCGGTCCCTGGAACTCGTTCCGATCGCCGACTGATCGGCGACATCGAGGCGATATCGGCGGATGCCCGGTGGCACCGCAGTGCGTCATGAACCGGAGGTCGGATGATCAGATGATCAGATGATCAGGTGATTCGTGATTCCATCGAAATCAACGCCTAAGGCGAGCAGAACCCGATTTGGAGGTCATGCTAGACGTGTTGTGGATGGTCGCTCGAAGTTTCGACACCAGATGTGTCCGCCAGCGTCACCCCGTTCGGAATCGTACCGCCGTACGGTCGAATCAAAATCGTCAGTTGCTTGCAGGAGCGTGAAGCCTCGGAATCGTCGTCGAGGCGCTGTGTCCAAATGCTTGCCTTTCCAGTCGAACGTCTCGTGTTTCTTTGCACGCCGAAGTCCGGGTCCAGCAGCGCGGAGGAGGTCTACGGGCCGTACGCCGGTGGGGTGCTTGGTGGCCATCCGAGGCTCACGCACGTCGACCTCGCCACGTATGAACGCGGACTTGCGTCTCTCCTGGGCGATGATCAAGGAATGCTCGAGACGGTCTGCCTGATCCGGGATCCGCTGGAACAGCTTCGAAGCTGGTATCGCTACATGCTTCGCCCGGACCGCAAGCAAAGGAATTGGTTTGATCGCGGTTGGTCATTCGAGGAATTCGTCGCGAACTTTCTTTGCTCCGAGCAGGGTTGCAGGGTGCGGACGCAGCATGAATTCGTCCAGGACGAGACCGGTGAGGTCGGCGTGAACAGGATCTTCGCGCTCGAACGCGTCGACCGATTCGTGGCCTTCATGAACGAGCGTCTGACGCTTCGAGTTCGATTGCCGGTGCTCAATGCCTCCAAGCGGATTCCGACGACGATCTCCTCCGGGCTCGAAGCGGAGCTGCGACAACGGCTCGCGTCCGACTTCGAGCTTCACGGCGCGGTCCTGGAGGCGGAGGAAGGCTGGCAGAATCCCGTCCGAGGATTCGAGTCCCGGCCGGCACCGGGTAATGGTGTCCCGGCGTCGTGGTCGGCGAAGGCGTACCGTCGTCGAGCGAAAGCGGTCCGGTGGTCGCCATGGACGTAGAACGGATTGCTTCATGAACAGGCGGAACGACAATCCGCGGGCGTCGATCGGCATCGGGCTGGTGATCACCCAGAAGAACGAGGCTCGGTTGCTGCGGCCGAATCTGGAGTATCACCGGTTTCTCGGTGTGACACACTTCTACGTCTTCGATGACGGTTCGTCCGATGAGTCGATGCGGTCCATCCGGGATGTTCCGGGCCTCAGCTGTCCTGATCTCGAAGGGTTGGCCGATGTTCCGCCGGAATTGAAGGACGACATCCTGCAGGCTCGAAACGGGCCTTGGATGGCAAGGCAGAAGTTGGCGACCCGCTGGGCGACGCAGCTCGCTCGAAAGGACGGCGTCGAATGGTTGATCTCGCTTGACGCGGACGAATTGGTGATGGTCGAAAATCCGACGCGGGGCGCGATTCAGGACCTGTTTCTTGATTGCCCGTCCGACGTCGATGCGGTCTTTTTTCGTGACACCTATGAGGTCGTGCCCCGCGGGTGCGACACGGATGTCGATTTATCGAGTCACGTCCTCTTCAAGACGCCGGCGTACTCGAGACGCCATCGGCGTGAGATGTTCGATCCGATCCGCGACCGGCGATTCACCGTCGGCGGGTACCTCGGTCATATGTCGGGGAAGACGGCGCTGCGGGTCGCTGCAGGGCTGATTCCGAAGAACGTCCATCAGGTGATGAGCGCGACTGGCAGGCCGGTGAAGCACTGGGACGCGGGGAAGCTGCTGCACTACAAGTTCCACGATCACCTGGACTTCCTGAGCAAGAGCCGCTGGCCGTATCCCAGGCGGTTCGCCTCGGGCGTCGAGGTGGAGTACTTCCCCGCTCGGTTCTGGCACGATCTGGTCGCCCATCTGGAATTCGACGTCGAAGCGGTGAAGGCGTATCACCGGCGGTGGATCGCCTACACGGATATCGAGATCGATCGCCTGAGGCAGGGCAGGTTCGAGGATTCACCCCTCTTGATCGAGATTCCAGAGATTCCGGAGATCTGGAAATCGATCGGAGGCATCGACGAATCGAGCAGGCCCGAGGAGGAACCGCCGCTGCCTGCTCCGGAGACCGCATGCCTCCCGGAACGACCGGAACGAATTCGGGTCCAGGAAACATCCGAGCGGCGTGAAGGTCCGTCGATCTCGATGGTGGTTCCAGCCTATGACGCGGAGCGGTACATCGGATTCACGATCGAATCGCTTCTACGGCAGACCCATACGGATCTGGAGATCATCGTGGTCGACGATGGATCGACCGACCGGACTCACGAAATCGCATCCCGGTATGCGGCGGAGGATTCCCGCATCACCGTGCTCACGCAGGGGAATGCCGGGGTGGCGACCGCTCGAAACCGGGCGATCGACGTGGCGAAGGGGGAGTTCCTGGGATTCGTCGACGCCGACGACATCTGGCACCCCACGGCGGTCGCGAAGATGTTGGCCCGCTTCGAGGGAGCGTCATCGGATCTCGCGGTGGTGTACGCGTGGTCGACGGACATCGACGAGGAGAATCGGCCGATCGGCGGGGTCCACGTGTCGAGGGCGAGTGGTCACGTCTTTCCCTTGCTGGTCTTTCACAACTTCCTCGGGAATGCGAGCTCCACGATCATCCGGAAGCGTTCGCTGGAGGCGATCGGCGGTTACCGAGCCGAATTCGAGCTCGGCTGCGAGGATCTCGACCTCTATCTCCGCCTGGCCGCGCGATTCGATTACGACGTCGTTCCGGAGTTCCTCGTGGCGTATCGCAGGACTCCGGGGGCGATGTCGAGTCACGTCGAGAAGATGGAGCGCGCGCATCAGCAGGTGCTCGACACGGTGCGACGGGAGCGGCCCATGGTCTCGTCGCGGCTCCTGCGTTCCTCGAAGATCAACTTCTACGCCTATCTCGCCCATGCCTCGGTCTTCGGCGGCGGGGACCGCGGAGCGTTGCATTGGATCGGGAGGTCGTTGCGCACCGATCCACTTCTGACACTCTGCAGAATCGATCTGCTCACGATCTTTCCTCGTCGGATCATTCGCGGCGTGTTCGAAGCCACTCGGTTCCGAGGCGTGTCCTCTCGAAGAAGCGTTCTCGACGCGGATTGTTCCGGTGGGAAAGCCGATGGTTTTCGACCTCCCATGTCCGGCCGCGTCCTCTCGGAGATCAAGTGCGGCGTCGCCTCGATCGTGTATCGCGTGTTGCGCTGGGGGAGGCGTCCGCCATCTCCCGGGGATGCGTGACGGATCGATTCGACGGCAGATCATTCGTGGAACGCGGATGCGTTACGCTTGATCTCGGAGCGTGCGGCCGTTTCGTGGAGATCCGGCCGTGTGGATCGCGGGCGGTACGGCGTCGAAGCAGGGGCGAGGCTCATGGAACGACTGGACAACCTGGCCATCCCCGATCGGACCGAGGAGATCCGGTGCTTCTTCTGCGGTAGAAACGAGGCGCTGCGACTACCTGAATTTCTGGAATACCACCGGCGTCTCGGCGTCGAGCGCTTTTTCTTCGTCGATAACGGATCGACCGACGAATCCGTCGACATCGCCCTCGCCGAGGAGGCCGTGCATGTCTGGCGCACCGGAAAGCCTTACCAGGACAGTCGATTCGGCGTGGACTGGCAGGAGGCGTTGCTCGAGCGGTTCGGCGTCGGGCACTGGTGCCTTCTGCTCGATCTGGACGAATTCTTCTACTACCCGTTCTGCGATCAGGGGCGACGCTTCCATGACTTCGTGGGGGCATTGGATGCCACCGGCCGGACGGTCGTGAAATCGATGATGCTGGACATGTACTCGGACCGGGCGATCGCCGAGACCACGCTTCGCCCCGGACGCAGCATCTTCGAGACCTGCCCCTTCTTCGACCGGCCTCGCCATCTGTCGCTGTTCTTCGCAAGGGACTTCCGCAGGCTGCAGCGAATCTACTTCCAGGGCGTGCGGGCGAGGGTCTTCCGGAACGCCGCCATGATTCGGAAGTATCCGCTGGTGCGGTATTCGAAGGGCATGCCGCTTTCGCTCGGCCATCATCACACGGAAGCGCCCTCGCGAAGCCTTGCTCGGGATCGAACGTATCTCTTCCACTTCAAGTTCCTCAGCACGCTTCGAGATTATGCCCGCGAGAGCATCGATCGCGGATGTCACTGGGACGCCTCGGCGGAATATCAGGACTACCTCGACGGGATCGAAAGGGACCCGGCGCTGATTCTTCACGATCGGCGGGTCTCGGTCCGATTTCGCGGCACCGAAACGTTCATCGAGCATCGGATGATTCGTCCTCGCGGCAGACAGGCGGCAGGTCGGCGGTAGCAATGCCGGTGCGGCGGAGATGACGGCGGTGTCCGGTGTCGACTCAGTAGCCGAGCGCCGTGCTCGGGCCCCGGACGATGCGTGCGATGTGCCTGAGTCTCCGCTCGGAGAACATCGCCCGGTGCGGTTTGCCGTCCATCCGCTTCTTTTCGAGGATGCCTTCCTTGAGATCGACGAGCTCGCCCTGCCGATCGCTCGTCTCGAAGCCAAGCCACTCGAACAGGCCTTCCACTTCGCCGGAGTCCTTCGAAATCAATGGTTCGAACCTGACGAAACGAGTTCGGTCCTCGTTCGCCCGGTTGAATTCGAGCAACCCTCGGTTCTGGGCGGCCCACGCTTCGGCAAGTTGCTTCCATCCACTTCTCAGGGCCGTCTTCGACCCCCAGCCCAGCGCAGCCTGACTTGCGATGACGTCGACGGGATTCCGGGCGATGAAGACGAATCTCGCGTTCGGGAAGAGTTCCGCGAGCATCTCGATGGTCCGGTCATCCCCGCCGTAACGAATCTCCTTGAAACCCCAGTGTCGCTTCGTCATCGTCGGAGGATGGAAGAACGACTCGATGAGGCCGGCGAAGTTCGCAGTCGCCTCTCGTCTTCCGTACCAGTTCATCCAGCAGTAGTCGATGTCCGTCAGCTTCAACCGGTTGAAATCGAGGTTCGGGTTCTTCGCGACGCGATTCTTCCCGAAGATCGCCCCGGCCACCTTGGCACTCTCGGTGTGGTGAAAATAGGCGTTGGCGACCTTCTTCAGGAAGCCTCCGTGCTCTCCCCAGATCATCACGTCATCCGCGCTGTTGAGGATCTTCTGGAGCAGCGTGGTGCCACTCCGGCCAGATCCAAGCAGGAAGATCGGAAACGCGTCGGCAGGTGGATTCCCGGCATCGGGCTCGTTGGTCATCGGGGGTTCAGTCCTGAAAGAATTCATGCCACCTGGTGTGACGAAACCGGGCTTCGAGTTCGGCGTGGTTCTCAATCAGTTCGCGGGTGGATTGTTGATTCTGTTTGCGGCTGCTGCTCGCGAGCGGCTGCGGGGGGAGGCCGAGGAAACGGAGAAGCGCCGCGAGCTGGGATTCCTGGTCCCGTTCGAGATCCTCGTAGAGGATCTCGGCCCTTCGATGTCGTCGAAAAAACCGCTTTCCGCGAGCGAAACTCCGCTCCCTCGCTCTGATGTGCGCGATCACCTCCTGGTACTCGATCCTGAGGGGTTCGTATCGGACGGGGGGCGTGCCCTCCATCCGCTGCCAGTTGTCCGATCTCATGGCGAGCTTCAAGGAGAGGAGGTTGCGGAGCAGGTTGCGTCGCTTGAGGTGGACGACCTGGAGATCCTTCGTTCGTCGAAGGTTGGCCCAGATGGTCCGCTCGGTCCTGCAGCGTGCATGATCGTGGAAGAGCCGGAATCCGACATGTGTGATCGACTCATCGAACGGCTGTTCGAAGAAGGCTTCGAGGTAGGCGATCGGATCCCGCTTCCTCAGGCCACGGAGTTTCTCGGGAAGCGGGTTGTTGCGACTGTTGTGGTCGTGGCTCGGATTGAAGAGCTCACCGGCGATCTTGACCGCCCGATGACTGCCCAGCAGGTCTTCAAGGTGGTTGGAGCCACTTCGTTGATCCGTGAGAATGATGAATCGTCGTCGTTCGTTCGTTCGATTCATGGAGTTTCGTTTTCAGTGTGATCGGCCCGCTCCTGGTCCTGAAGCAAAACCGCGTTCACGCTTCGGTTCAGACCGAAATGCTCTGCGAGACCGTCTCCGGTCATGCGTGGGTCGAGATTGGTATCCCGGTCATGGCGTCGGAAGATCCTCATCCTCGAATCCGCATCCTGAGGTATCGCCACGCGGACTTGATTTCGGTGGCGATACCGCGTTCAGGTCCGAGGGATTGCCGGATCCAGTGAAAGAGAAAGAACAGTCGCCCTGCCATGATGTTCTTCGCGTAGTAGGCCCCGCGACCGCGATCGTAGTCCGTGAGGATGTCCCCGAACTCGCGTGCCGTCCGCCTTCCGTGCTCGTGACGGACGACGAGTTCGGGGAACAGTCCGCCGGTGAATCCGGCGAATGAGGCGCGGGCGACGTAATCGATGTCCTCGCAGGGGAACGGGGTGCCGGCCCCCAGCATGGTGTCGAAGAAGCCGATCTCCTCGACGACTCGTCTGCGGAAGAT
>NYVS01000012.1 GCA_002684755.1 Phycisphaerae bacterium | reverse complement strand
CTGCTTCTGGCTCATGATCCGCAAAGGGTACCGAGGACCGCCCCTTGGGGAGTCCGCCCGGGTTTGGGCTTGCTACCTTCACGGTGATGCCGGCCCCGCCTCCATCCTCGACCTGGCACCTCGTCGGTGGTGGTGCCGTCGGCATGGCCCTCGCCCACCGGCTGCACGCGACCGGGGAGCTGGTGCGGCTGGTCACCCGGACGCCGCGCCCGGATCCGGTGGAACTGGTCTACCGCGACGGTGACGGGCCGCCGGTGACCTGGTCGTGTCCGACGACGTCGCCGAGCGAGGAATCACCCGCCGCCGGACGGACCGTGAATCGATTGGTGGTCGCGACCAAGGCTTATTCCGTGGGCGAGGTGCTCGACGTCTGGGGCCCGCGACTCGCACCCGGGGCCCGGGTGTTCCTCCTTCAGAACGGCACCGGATTTCGACGGCCCGGCGACCTTCCCGAGGATGTCCATGCCCTGGACGTGGTGAACACGGGGTTCGCCGCGTTCCGGTCCGGGGAAGGCACCGTGACCCAGACCGGCACCGAGCCGCTCTGGATCGGTGACGCGATCGGTGGGGCGACGCCGGCCGACGTCGAGATCGCGGACGACATCGACCGGCTGTTCAAGTCCGGATTCCACGCTCGCTGGACGCCGTCGATTCGGGAACATCAGTGGCTCAAGATCGCCGTCAACGCCGTGATCAATCCACTCACCGCGATCTTCGGATGCCGCAACGGAATCCTGCTCGAACGCGAGGAGACGTCGGCACTGGTCGAGTCGCTGTGTGCGGAGAACGTCCGGGTGCTCGAGGCGCTCGGGTTCGGACGTCCGGGAAAGGAACTGCACGAGACGACCCGGCACATCATTCGGGCCACTGCCTCCAATGTCTCCTCGATGCTCGCGGACCTGAATCGGGGTGATGGACGGAGCGAACTCGACTTCATCAACGCCGCCCTGATTCGGGCCGCGAAGGATCACGGCGTCGAGGTTCCCGAGAATGAGGCGATCCTCGAACGGGCCGCCGAACGATTCACGGCGTCGCGATCGAGATGAGTCGGATGATCAGGATGAGCAAGATGGACAGGTCGATCAGGACGAACGGCCCGTTCCGGTCGACCGGATGACCGACTTTCGACACCCCAGTGTTACCATCAAGTCCAACGCCTTCGATTCGGAGAACTCCAACCGTGTCTGCGCTTCGCGTCATCGCCGACGACATCAAGATCGCTCACTCGATCTTCGCCCTTCCTTTCGCCGTGCTGGCCGCCGCGATGGCGGCGTTCGCGGCGGGTGACGGCCGAATCGACTGGACCGATTTCGCCGGCCAGCTTGTGCTGGTGGTGATCGCGATGGTCTTCGCCCGCACCGCGGCGATGCTTGCGAACCGGATTCTCGATCGTCGGATCGATGCGGAGAACCCCCGGACCGTCGGTCGGGCGATTCCGTCCGGCCGCCTGTCGACCCGGTCCGCGGTGGTCGCGTTCCTGGTCTCCTCGATCGCCTTCGTCCTGATCGCCGCGCTGTTCGGTGTCCTCTACGGGAACTGGTGGCCGGTGATCCTCGCGGTGCCGGTGCTCGGTTGGATCACCGCCTACGGACTCTTCAANCGATTCACGTGGATGTGTCACCTCTGGCTCGGGGCGAGTCTCGCGCTCAGTCCGGTCGCCTCGGCGATCGCGGTCGATCCGGCCTTCCTCGCGTCGCCGCCGATCTGGCTGCTCGCGGGCATGGTGCTCTGCTGGGTCAGCGGCTTCGACGTCATCTACGCCCTCCAGGACGTGGAGGTCGATCGCCGGGACGGTCTCAACAGCATCCCGGCGCACTTCGGCGTCGACGGTGCGTTGCGGATCGCACGGCTTCTTCACTTCTTCGCGGCGATCCTGCTCTTCGCCGTCTATCGAACGGAAGCCGCGTTCGGAACGCTCTTCCTCGTGGCCGCGTTCCTCGTCGCGGGCCTGCTGCTGCTGGAGCACGCNACCGTTCGACGGTGGGGGACGACCCGCATGGCGATCACGTTCATGACCATCAACGGCGTGGTGAGCATCGTGGTGGGGATCGCGGGGATCGCCGAGCTGACGGTGCTTGCGNCGTGAGCCGNGGCGGGGTGCCGAGCGCGATGTCGATCGATCCCGATCGTCCGGTGAGCGAGGAGTTCCGTCGCGTGCTCCTCGACGAACTTCACCTTGCGATCGCGGCGTGCGAGTCGCACGGATCCTGGGAGGTCCGGCGGCGAAGCGAGGCGATCCGGCGGACCCGCAAGGCNTTGAAACGATTCCGCGCGGTCCTGGACCTCGTCAAGGGTTCCGTCCCGGCCGAGGACCACGAGGCGATGCGGATCGCGGCGCGGGACTTCGGGCGTCGTCTCTCACCGCTTCGGGATCGGGACGTGGTGTTGGAACTGCTCGACGGCCTCGGTGAACAGGTCACGGGTCGTCGCCGTCGCGAAGCCGTTCGCACGACCGGGGCGGTGCTCTCCGCCGCGAAGGCCTTGCCGGTCACTCGCGACCACCGTGAAGACGAGGCGATCATCGATGANGTACGGCATGGTCTCGAGGACCTCGCGGGTCGGCTCCGATCGATCGACTTCGAGGCGGTCGGCCGAGACGCCGTGATCGATCGATTCGACCGGGCCTGGCGGCACGTCCGGCATCGATTCCACGACGAGGTCGATGAAGACGACGACCTTTCGCGGCTGCACGAGAACCGGAAGCGGGTGATCCGGCTCCAACTCGGGCTCGCCGCGATCCGGGGCGTGAATCCCGGGGCGATCCGACGCGACGTTCGTGCGTTGAAGGAGGTCGCGAGCGCGCTGGGCCGGGATCGGGATCTCTCGATGCTGGAGGCGCTGGTCGTCGAACACGCCGCCCGTTTTCCGGATCCGGACACGCGACGACGCATCGAGACGGAGATCGCGGATCGACGACGGCGATTGCAGCGGGACGCGATTCGAGCCGGCCGCGACGCATCACGCCGGCCGCCCGTGAAGTTCCGCAAGCGGCTCGAGAAGTGGTGGTCGCCCCAGGGCGGGTGAAGGTCGGGTTCAGGTCGCGAAGAGCTGACCGGGGTCCTTGAACGCCTTGAACTCCAGGGCGTTGCCGCTGGGNTCGAGCAGGAACATGGTCGCCTGTTCGCCCGGGAGTCCTTCGAACCGGAGATACGGCTCGATCACGAATCGGANGTCGGCGNCCTTCAGGCGATCGGCGAGATCGTGCCACGCGTTCCATTCAAGGACCAGTCCGAAGTGGGGAACGGGTACGTCATGGCCGTCGACCGCGTTCGCATCACCGTCGTCCTCGACCGCCCCCTCGGTGTCGGGACGATCGACCATGTGGGCGACGATCTGGTGGCCGTGGAAGTCGAAGTCGATCCAACGGTCGCTGGAACGCCCTTCGGCGCATCCCAGCAGTTCGCCGTAGAACCGTCGGCTGGACTCGAGGTCGCGGACCGGGAAGGCGAGATGGAAGGGGGGAAGGCTCACGAGGCGACGTCCGCCGCGGGGGTCGTCGCGGGATCGACCCGCGGGAAGAGGGCGATCTTCCGGGTCGTCGCGCCCTTCAGGGTCTCGCCCCAGGCCGCGACCGCTTNAAGGTCGCCCCGACNCGGATCGAGNTCGCANCCGAGGGCCGGCCAGAGNGTCTCCATCCGNCCGGGNATCACCGGCCAGAGNANCACCGACGCGACGCGGACGGCTTCGANGCATCGTGCGAGGATCGACGCGAGTTCATCCCGACGGNNTTCGTCCTTGGCGACCTTGAACGGTTCGGTCGCGTTGATGAAGGCGTCCACGGTCCGCAGCAGACCGATGCCCGCCTCGCAGGCATCGTCCAGGGCGAAGTCGGCCATCGCCGTCCGCCATTTCGCGACCGCGGTGCCCGCGGCNCCGGCGAGGTCCCAGCCCGGGAAGTCGAATCCCGTGTCCGCCGGGACGATTCCGTCGAAATACTTGCCGAGCATCGCGGTGGTGCGACTGGCGCAGTTGCCGACGGTGTTCACCAGATCGGTGGTGTAGGTCTCGTGGAAGCCCGTNGCCTGGAAGTCGGCGTCGGTCGCGCCGAGCGGGCCGTTGTTGACCATGTACCACCGCCAGGCGTCGAGGCCGTAGACGTCGACGTATCGCTCGATGGTCGGAAGATCGATGAAGTTGCCGAGCGACTTCGACATCTTCTGACCTTCACTGATCCAGAAGGAATGGGCGTAGACGCATGCCGGNTGCGGCAGTTCGAGGGCCATCAGGACCGCGGGCCAGATCACCGCGTGGAACCACAGGATCTCCTTGCCGATCACGTGGTACGCGGCCGGCCAGTGCCGATGCAGTTCCGAGGCGTCGTCCGCGAGCTCGAGCGCGGTCGCGTAGTTCAGGAGCGCGTCGATCCACACGTAGATCACGTGTTCCTCGTCGCCCGGGAAGGGAATGCCCCAGCTGAAGTTGGTGCGGGTGATCGGGACGTCCTGCAGGCCGCCGCGGAGTCGTCCGAGGACCTCGTTGCGTCGGGCGTCCGGCTTCACGAATCCCGGATTGGCCTCGAACAGCGCTTCCAGTCGTTCCTGGTACGCGCTGAGCTTGAAGTAGTAGTTGCGTTCGTTCGCCCGCACCAGGGGCTTGCCGGAGATGGGACTCTTGAAGTCGCTCTCCTTCGCCTTGGTCTCGGTGACGTACTCCTCCTGGCCTTCGTCGTACCACCCCTCGTACTCGCCGAGGTAGACGTCGCCGGTGTCGAGGAGTCGCTTCACGAGCGCCTGGACCTGTCGTTCGTGCCGAGGTTCGGTGGTGCGGATGAAGTCGTCGTTGGTGAGGTCGAACATCNCCATCACCTTGCGGAACTCGGCGGCGTTCTCGTCGGCGAGGGCNTGCGGCGAGATGCCGCGGGCTTCCGCGGACTTCTCGACCTTGACGCCATGTTCGTCGGTCCCGGTCAGGAAGAAGACGTCNCGTCCCGCGAACCGCATCGCCCGCGCCCAGACGTCGCAGAGCGTCGTGGTGTACGCGTGTCCGATGTGGGGTCGATCGTTGACGTAGTAGATCGGCGTCGTGATGTACGCGGGGGCGGATTGGGTCATGGGGCGTGGATTGTAGTGGAGCCTTCGAAGTGGTCTGGAGGCCGGAAACACGGGACCCCGTGTTTCCTGATCCCCGGCGGCGGCATTCGAACCCGATTGAAGGTCTAGGATGGTCTGGAATGCTTCTCCGCCCTTCGAAATCCCCGTCTGCGACCCGTTCCCGTCNGCGACGTCGATCCCGGGGTTCGGCCCGGGTCTCGCTTCCCGCGGTCCTCGCCGCGCTCGCGATGGTCGCCGCGTCGGTGCTCTTCGGAATCTACGGACCACGCATGCAGCAGCGGGGAGTCCGAGTCGCGGGAACCCCGCTCGCGGATCTGATCAAGGCCGTGTCGAGATCCGCGGCGAGCTATTCGCCCCCGAGGATCGACCGTTTCGCGGATGACGAGGCGGATGAGGATGACACNGGCGATGCAGGACCATCCGATGCGGTTCGAACCGCGATCAAGGACATGGCGGAGGTCCTGGGGCCCGGGGTCGAGCCTTCNTCGCTCNCNACCCGNNATCTGGCCCTGGTCGGATCGGCGATCGAACGGAATCTCGCCGGTGCNGCCGGGGTCCGGCTCGTCTACGAGTCCGATCGATCAGGGGACCGGGTCTTCGTNTTNGAAGTCCGGGATGCGATGCAGTTCACGCACTTCGATTCGCTTGGTCGGTATCTCCCGCTCCTCTCCGGTACCCGGATCCAGGAGGAACTCGAGCTCGGCCCGACCCGGCTCGGTCTCGTCATCCTCGGTTTCGATGACCGGGCGACGGTGATTATCGCCATCGACGTCGAAACCGCGGTCGAGGTCGCGGACGCCATTCGCCCGGTCCTNAGGCCCGAGGAATCCTCCACGGAATCGANGGGCTNGGAGCTATCCTGAAGGGGGTCGANCGGCCGATGAAGAGGGGCGGTTCAGCCCGTCGNCCGGCNNNTTCCGACCGCAGGCTTCCCAGATGATTGGAATCAACAAGATGACCANGANGCCCCGTAATCTGATCATGGCGTGCATCACGCTGGTGGTGGGCGCGAGCCAGCTCGAGGCCGCNCCNCAGCGNATGGNCGGNNANCGNNTCGGNGGGCAGCGGCTCGGCGGCAATTCGGCCGGGCAGGCACTCAGCGCTCCATCGGGAAACCGTCCCAACGGTCAGCTTGGACGCGACGCGCTTGGCTCCGGTGATGCGCTCGACAGCAATCTCGAGGTCGGCTCGGGAGGCCGGAACGGCTACTCCCCCCGTGCGGCGGCCTTCAGCTACCAGGCGATTCAGGCCCGGAATCTCGTGGTGACCAACAACGTCGCGGGTGGACGAGGCTTTCGCGGAGATCCGGGCTACCTCGGGGGAGTCGGATATCTCGCACCACGGGACTTTCGCGGCGCAGTCGGCGGCGATGCGACCTACGGCTTCGAACGCGATTCCTCGCTGGGCAGCCTCGACTTCCTGATGAG
>NYVS01000102.1 GCA_002684755.1 Phycisphaerae bacterium | reverse complement strand
CATCGACTCGAGGGTCGAGACCACCGCGGTGACTTCCTTGCGGCTCATCTCGGTGGCTTCGGCGATGGTGTTGAAGATCTGGCTCTTGGTGCGCGGTGCGACGGAGCCCTTGATCTTGGGAGCGGCCTTCTTGGCCGGCGCCTTCTTGGCGGTCTTCTTGCGGACCGTCTTCTTGGCGACCTTCTTCGCGACCTTCTTGCGGGTGGTCTTCTTCGCGGCCGCCTTGCGGACGGTCTTCTTCGCAGTCTTCTTGCGGGTGGTCTTCTTCTTGGCCATTGCAGTTGATCCTTGCTGGTCCTCATCGGACCGCGTGTCTTCCGGCCCGCCGCCTTGGCGAAGCTCGGAAATGAACGTCCCCGGGACCACTCCATTGGTCCCATCGAAGCGAAGAACGCCTCGACAGAGAGGGGCACAGCACGAAAACCGTCGGAGTTTCCCGTGCTTTCCGCGCGAATCTAACGGTAGCGGCGGTCTTCGACAACACATGAGTGCCGTGGAAATGCGATGTTTTCCCTAGTTTTTTCGTGTTTTCCGGGGGCGATCGGAGGTCAACCGCCTTCATCCGGCCTGTTTTGCAGCGTTTCGTCGACGAATGCGGAGCCGAAATCGAACGGATCGAACCCGGTTTCGGGGGCTTCCGCATGGTGATCGCCTTCGGTGAACAACCGCTCCGGTTCGACCGGAACCAGCGTCGTTTCGCCGAATTCGAGGCGGGTTCCGGGCTCGAGGATCTTCCGCAGCCAGCGGCGTCCGTTGGCCCGGAGGCCGGTCTCGGATCCCGCGTCGGCGATCGCCCATCGGTCCTCTTCGCGGTAGATCACGGCGTGGAGCGGCGAAACGGCGGGGTCGTCGATGACGAGATCCGCGTGCCCGGAGCGGCCGACGAGGATCCGGGGCGCGTCTCCGAGATCGAGCAGTCGAACGGTCGGACTCGAGTCGGAATGGCCGGCGAGCAGCAGTGGAAGGGGATCGCCTGCGGGGACCGGCGGCGGATCGTCCCGCAGGAACTCGGCGGCGATCCGAAACGGCGGCTCGATCTCGAGTTCGACGGGACGCGGGTCGGGCCCGGTTTCGGGCTCGGGTGGATCGGTCAGCCAGAGGATCACCGGGCCCATCTTGACCCAGGATTCATCGGTCTCGAACCGGTGGCAGGTGACCTTCCCGGCGTCGTTCTCGAGCCCGGCCTTGGAGCCGAGGTCCGAGAGATGCCAGCGGCCCCGGTGCTCGAAGAGCACCGCGTGGTGTCGGCTGGTGCGATCGTCGGGGATCACGATCGTCGATCGCTCGGATCGCCCCAGGGTCAGCAGGGTCCTCGGTTGCAGAGGCTGGCTGAGCAGGAGATCACCGGACGCCTTCGAGACGAGAAGTTCGGGCATGACGTCAATAGTACGACGCGTCGCGAGAAATTCGCGACGCGTCGGTGGTTCAAGATGGAATTCCGGGAAAAACCCGGGCTGCTCATGCCTCGGCGTGCGAGCCGTCGGCCGTGGGGATCACCGGAGGGCGACCCACCGAGACGTAGGTGAAGCCGAGGTCGGCCATGTGGCTTCGTCGGTAGACGTTGCGTCCGTCGAAGATCGTCTTGCTGCTGAGCATCGCGGCGATCTTCTCGAAGTCGGGCGATCGGAACTCGTTCCATTCGGTGGCGACCACGAGGGCGTCGGCCCCGGCGAGGCACTCGTACATGCCGTCCGCGGCCTCGGCGGCCGGGAATTCGACCTTCATGTTCTCGAGGCCCTCGGGGCAGAACGCCTGGACCTTGGCACCCGCGTCGATCGCCATCTGCATGAGGGCGACGGACGGGGATTCCCGGATGTCGTCGGTCTTCGGCTTGAACGCGACGCCCCAGAAGGCGAGCGTCTTGCCGGTGAGATCCTCACCCATGACTTCGGTGATCTTGTTGTAGAACCAGCCACGCTGGGCCTGATTGACCTCGTGGACCGCCTCGTTGAGCTTGCAGGGAAGGTCGACGGCGCGACCCATCGAGCAGACCGCGAGGGTGTCCTTGGGGAAGCACGAGCCGCCGTATCCGAGGCCCGGGTAGAGGAACTGGTTTCCGATCCGCTTGTCGGCGCACATGCCTTCGCGGACGTTCTTCACGTCGGCGCCGTACGCCTCGCAGAGCCGGGAGATCTCGTTCACGAAGGAGATCTTGCAGGCGAGCATCGCGTTCGACGCGTACTTCACCATCTCGGCGCTGCGGACGTCCATGAGATAGATGGGGTTCCCCTGGCGGACGAACGGCTCGTAGAGCTCGCTCATCGTTTCGGAGGCCTCGTCGCTCTCGACCCCGCAGACCACGCGGTCGGGCTTCATGAAGTCGCTGATCGCATCGCCTTCCTTGAGGAACTCGGGGTTGTCGGCGATGTGGAAGGGGGCGTCGGTCCGGGATCGGATCAGGTCGCGGACCTTGTGGCTCGTGCCCACCGGCACGGTGCTCTTGACCACCACGGTCTTCGGCTTCTGGTCCGGCCCGAGCGTGTCGATCACGTCCGCGATGTCACCGGCGACGCGAAGGACGTACTGGAGATCGGCGGAACCGTCGGTGTCGCTCGGCGTGCCCACGCAGATGAAGATGACGTCCGCGTCCTTGTACGCCAGGGTCTTGTCCGTCGTGAACTCGAGGCGACCCGCCTCGGCGTTCCGCTGAATCATCTCTGAGAGACCTGGTTCGTAGATGGGGCTTTCGCCGCGATTGAGCATCGCNATCTTGCGTTCNTCGACGTCCAGGGAGACNACCTCGTTGCCGGTCTCGGCAAAGCAGGCTCCNGTGACGAGGCCGACGTATCCGCTGCCAACCATGGTGAGTTTCATGANACGAAGACCTCCCGGGTCCGGTGTNCAANTGATCAGTGAATCGANAAGAANGNAACAGTACCTCTGATTTCGGTTCGTCTCCACGGCACCTGAAGAATCATCGGCTCGAATTTCGGGTCAATCGGCCCGTTCAGCCCTGAGCAGGGCGGTCTTGATCTCGCTCCACCGGTTGGTGCCCGCCCGTTCCCCCCCGAATCCGCCGAGATCGCCGGCCCCGATAATCCGGTGGCAGGGGATCACGATCGGCAGGCGATTTCGGCGCATCGCCTGCCCGATCGCCCGGGCGGCCTTCGGTCGCCCGACGCATCGGGCGAGGTCGCCATACGTCGCGGTGGAGCCGCATTCGACGGTTCGAGTGGCGTTCCAGACGGCCCGCTGAAATCCAGTGCCCGAGGGGGTCGGCACATCGTCGAAGTCCACCCGCGTTCCGACCATGGCAAGCAGGATTCGTTCACAGAGACCGGGAAGAAGGTCTGCGTCGACCTCCCCGAGTGATTCGATCGTCCGGCCGCTGCCGCCCGGACCGTCGAGCATGTCGCACCAGCCGGTCTCGATCGAGCCGTGGGCATCGCGCCTGACGAAGAACGGCCCGGTGGGAGAATCAAGAATTCGATGACGGGCGACTTCGCCGCGATCACGCCGTGATTCTTCGGGGGAGGACATGGACGCCGAGACTAGCGACCGGGCGCGCACGGCGGTCGAGCGTCGTTCTTCAAACTAGACTCCGCGGGCGTACCGACCGTTCGAGAAGCGATTTCCCTCGATGTTCGACGAAGGAGTTACGCGATCGTGATGGAGAACTCGGGTTCCAGCGAGCCGGGTCGATACTGTTCCCGGTGCGGATACGACCTGACGGGACTGGTCTCCGGATGGAGAGACCGGTGCCCGCTCCGGGAACGCTGCACGGAATGCGGATTGGACATCGACTGGCGTGATCAATTCTCGATCGCGGTGCTTCCCCGGTGGTACGTCGAGTCGGGAGGAGGATTCTTCCGGGGACTGTGGCGATCGCCGGGGACCATGATCCGGATGTTGATCCCGGGGCATGTCTGGTCGAGGATCAGCCTCACGGCGTTTGCACGCAATGGTTCCTACCCGGCGATGTCGGGTTGGGTGGTCGGGCTCTTCCTGACGTGCTATCTGGCCGCCGGCCTGCTCGTCGCGATGCCGGAAATCTCCGCCACGGCCAGGATCGCGTGGTCATCGACGCCGGTGTCCATGCTCGCGCCGAGGGCGGACTACCCCGGGCCCACCTCGATGCGGGCCGGGCGGTTGTTGATCGATCCTTTCCAAGTCATGTTCGGGGAGCGTGAGTGGGAAGGGGGACGCCTTGGTCTCGCCAGATTGAGGCCGCGGTGGGAGGTTTCCACGGACCTCTGGGCCGGGCGGCCGTTCAACGGGGCCCGGCGTGGCCTGCTCGGTTGGTTGGACCCGCGGGTTCGGCGAAATCCGGACCCGCCGCCGCAGCGTGGTCTGTTGCTCCTCGGGTTCAGTTGCGTCACGATCCCCGCCGCCTTTCTCACGCTTCGGGATTCCATGAGACGAGCCCGAATTCGGACTGGTCTTCTGGTTCGACTCGGGCTTCTCAGTCTGGGAATCCCCGCCGCGGTCTGGCTCGGGCTGGTGCTTCTCGCGGCGGGGCGAGCATTGACCGGGACGTCGTGGAGCCTGGCACGCGATGGGCTGGCGTCAGGACTCGAGATCACGTTGCCCTTCCTCGGGATCCTCCTGCTCGCCGGCTGGTGGTCGGGGGTGTGCCGTCGGCTCCTCGAGGTGGAGGCCTGGCCGGTGGTGCTGGCCAGCATCTTCGCGGTCGGGCTGCTCGCCGCCCTCGTACTGAGCCTCGCGTTCCGAGCCATCGACGGGCCCATCCTCTGAGACCTCCGGTCTCCGGGCCCCGTTTCGGATCGGATCCTCCGTGATTCCCGCCTTCTCCGTCACCCCCCTGAGGGGCTGACGGATCTACACTTTCGGCATGAGCGAAACCCAGACCGTCTCCACGTCCGTCATCGACCAGGATCCCATCAGCCGCAGCGTCGTCGATCTGATCCGCGCCGCCGATCCCGAGGTCGCCGACGTGCTCGTCGCCGAGGCCGATCGCCAGGGATCGACCCTCGAGTTGATCGCCAGCGAGAATCACGTCAGCGCCGCGGTGATGCACGCCGCGGGCACCTGGATGACCAACAAGTACGCCGAGGGCTATCCCGGCAAGCGGTACTACGGCGGTTGCGAGTTCCACGACGTCGCCGAGGACCTCGCCCGCGACCGGGCGAAGAAGCTCTTCGGCTGCGGGTTCGCGAACGTGCAGCCGCACTGCGGGGCGAACGCGAACATCGCCGCCTTCATGGCCCTGATCAAGCCGGGTGACACCGTGCTGAGTCTTCCGATCAGTTCGGGCGGGCACCTGAGTCACGGGCTCAAGCCGAACTTCAGCGGTACCTACTTCAACATCGTCGACTACGACCTCGACCCCGAGACCGAACTGCTCGACTACGACGCCATCGCCGCGATCGCCCGCGAGTGCAAGCCGCAGTTGATCATCTGTGGTTACTCCGCCTACTCACGGGTGATCGACTTCGCCCGATTCCGCGAGATCGCGGACGAGGTCGGGGCGTATCTCATGGCCGACATCGCCCACATCGCGGGACTCGTCGCGGCCGGGGTGCACCCGTCGCCCTTCCCGCACGCCCATGTCGTCACGACCACGACCCACAAGACCCTGCGCGGTCCCCGGGGCGGACTCGCGCTCTCCGACGACCCCGAGATCGCGAAGAAGATCGATCGCAAGGTCTTCCCCGGAAGCCAGGGTGGTCCGCTCATGCACGCGATCACCGCGAAGGCGATCGCGTTCGGCGAAGCGTTGCAGCCCGAGTTCAAGGCGTACTCCGCCCAGGTCGTCGCGAACGCGAAGGCCCTCGCGGAGGCGCTCGTCGGGCACGGCTACCGGCTCTGCTCGGGTGGCACCGACAACCATCTCATGCTGGTCGACCTCCGGCCCCGTGACGCGGAACTCACCGGCGCGGACGCCGAGAAGTGGCTCGAGACCGCCGGGATCATCGTCAACAAGAACGGCATCCCCAACGATCCGCGGTCGCCGATGGTGACCAGCGGCCTTCGACTGGGCACCCCGGCGCTCACCACCCGTGGCTTGAAGGAGCCCGAGATGGTCGAGGTCGCGGCGTGGCTCGATCGCGTGATGGCCTCCGGTGGCGACCCCGCGACCTGCAGCGAGGTCCGCGAGGAGATCCGCCGCTTCTGCGAACGGTTCCCGCTGCCGCACTGATCCGCCGCCCGGAGATGTCCCGCATGCTTCTGGATCCNCTCGCGTCCGTCGCGCCCCTGGCCTTCGCACCCTTCCTGGTCGCCATCGCGGTCGCGGGTNNTGCNCCGCCGCAGGAATCCGAAGACCGGCCGAATTTCGTGCTGGTGATGGCCGACGACATGGGCTACTCGGACATCGGCTGCTTCGGTGGCGAGATCCGGACGCCCAACCTCGACCGTCTCGCCGCGGACGGGATCCGGTTCACGAACTTCTACAACACCGCGCGGTGCTGCCCGACCCGGGCCGCGCTCCTGACCGGTCGCTATTCGCACCAGGCCGGCGTGGGGCACATGGTCGACGACCGGGGATCGCCGGGATATCGCGGCGAACTCGCCCGCGACAGCGCGACCATGGCGGAGTCGCTCGGTGCCGCCGGCTACGCCACCGGGATGAGCGGGAAGTGGCACGTGACGCACAACCTCGGCAAGCCTCGTGCCGCGGTGGAGCCCGAGGTCCGCACGAACTGGCCGGTCGACCGGGGCTTCGAGTCCTTCTACGGCACGATCCACGGCGCGGGCAGCTTCTACGACCCCGTCACGCTCGCCCGGGGCGANGACTACATCGAGCGGGACCGCGAGGACTTCCACTACACCGACCGGATCAACGAGGAAGCGGCCGACTACATCCGTCGCCATGCCGCGGCCGGCGACGATCGACCGTTCCTGCTGTACGTCGCGCACACTGCGCCGCACTGGCCGCTTCACGCCCGCCCCGAGGACATCGAGGCGTGCGCCGGTCGCTACGACGAGGGTTGGGATGCGATGCGCGAGACCCGGCACGCGCGGATGAAGGCGATGGGGATCGTCGACGCGGANTGGCCGATCACGACGCGGGACGGTCGGGTGAAGCCGTGGGACGAGGTGACGCACCCCGAGTGGCAGGCGCGGCGGATGGAGGTCTACGCGGCGCAGGTCGAGCAGCTCGACCGCGGGCTCGGGCTCGTCGTCGACGCCCTGCGGGAGACGGGGGCCTACGAGAACACGGTCTTCGTCTTCATCGCCGACAACGGTGGCTGCGCCGAGGAGATCACTGCGCGGTGGGGGAGCCTGAGCATTCCCGAGAAGACCCACGACGGTCGCCCGGTCGCCCGAGGCAACGANCCGAAGGTCATGCCCGGTGACGACGAGAGCTACCAGAGCTACGGCATTCCCTGGGCCAACGCNTCCAACACNCCGTTCCGGCTCTACAAGCATCACGTCCACGAGGGCGGGATCGCGAGTCCGTGCATCGTGCACTGGCCNGCGGGCATCGACGCTCGAGGCGAACTCCGGACCACGCCGGGCCACGTGATCGATCTGTTGCCGACGTTCCTCGACCTCGCCGGGGCGACGCCGCCGAAGGAGATCGGCGGTCGGCCGGTCGAGTCGGTCGAAGGCGTCAGTCTCGCCCCGGCCTTCGATGGCGGCGAGGTGGATCGCGAGGCGATCTACTGGGAGCACGAGGGGAACCGTGCCGTTCGCCGTGGCCGCTGGAAGCTCGTCTCCCGACATCGCGGGCCCTGGGAACTCTACGACCTCGTGGAGGATCGGACCGANCTCCGGAACCGCGCGGCCGACGAACCGGCNCGNGTCGTNGCGATGATGGCGATGTACGACGCCTGGGCNGNNCGGTGCGGCGTTCGTCCCTGGCCGCTCAAGCGTGGCCAGTGACCGACAGTCGATCCGCTCGCGTCCTTGAAGCGAAGGGCGACCGGAATGACGACGGCCGCCGATCGTGNGATCGACGGCCGTCGTGGTTCGANTCGCGATGGTCTCAGCGGGACGCGACCGGCGTNCCGCAGTAGCACGACGCCGGCGGCATGACGTCCGCGCTCTTCCAGGCACGACGGAACGACTGGTCGACCCGCATCGCCTCGTCGTCGCGGCCCTGGCCCCGGAGCGCCTCGCGGAGTCCGAGCAGCGCCCAGCCGTTCGCGGGATAGACCTCGAGGTCGCGGAGGTAGACCTTCTCCGCGTCCTTGTATCGGCCGTCCGAGACCAGCAGCGCGCCGTAGGCGTGGCGGGCGGGCATCATCCACGGTGCGGGTTCGGCGTAGACGATCGCCTCTTCGGCGGCGCACGCCTGTCCGAGCAGGTTCAGTCCGACGTCCGTGTTTCCGGCCTTGTATTCGATCTCGCCGCGGAGCACGAGTCGGGCGAGCGGCATGATCTCGACCGCCGGCTGGTTGCCGAGGAATCGCTCGAGTCCGTCGAGGGCCTTGACCGCCTCGTCGAACGCGACGAGTTCGGAACGCGCCTCCTCGATCCGACCGGTGTTGGCGAACGCGACGCCGCGGGCGTAGTGCCGCATGCAGTGGTTGACCTTCGCCCAGTCCGGATCCGCGGGTTCCACCAGGATGTCATCCCACATGCCGAAGCGGACGAGNGCGTGCCACTTGCAGGCCGCGATGCCGTCGGTGGCCATCGCGAGCGCCTCCATGAGCGGCGGCGGAACCTCGGTCCAGATCGCCTTCGCCGACGTGATCGCCTCGCGGCGACGCCCCTGCATGGTCGCGGCCCAGGTCAGGAAGTGTCGGTTGTGCGACATGTAGATGCGGTACTCGCCCGCGTTCGGATCCCCTTCGAACCACTGGTCGTCGAGGGCGGCCGCCCGTCGGTTGCATTCCGCGGCGTCGTCGTAGCGACCGGTCTGCATCCAGATGTGGGAGGGCATGTGCACGAGGTGACCGGAAGCGGGAATGAGGTCGATCAGTCGATCGGCCGCGGGTTCCGCGAGTTCGGGCCACGGCGACGATTCCATCGCGTGGATGTAGAGATGGTTCGCGCCCGGGTGCTGCGGATCCTGACGCATCACGCCTTCGAGGATCGCCCGGAACTCCGGGGTGCGTTCGAGCGGCTGACCGTCGAGACTCCAGTACGCCCAAGGCTGGAGGGAGATCATCGCCTCCGCGGTCCAGGTCTGGATGTCGGGATCGAAGGGGAAGGCCTCGGCGACCTTCCGCATCTCGGCGAGGTAGGCCTCGTTCTGGTCGGTGAGATCCGCGGGCATCGGATACTCGTACCGCGACACGAGNGCTTCGATCAGCGCCCGGTTCGCGTCGCTTTCCCCGGCGCGGAGGTCNAACGCCTTCTTCGCGGCGGCGTGGGACCACTGGTCCTTGGGGGGGATGATCGCGGGGTTGTTCTGGTTGGGNCCCGACGCGTAGGCGATGCCCCACCAGGCCATCGCGAAGTCGGGGTCGTGTCGGGTCGCTTCCATGAACGATGCGATCGCCCCGTCGAAGTTGTAGCCGTTCATCAGGGCCAGGCCCTGGTCGAACCAGCGTCGCGCCTGTTCGGACTCGGTCGCGACCGGGCGACGGTGGTCGCCGAGGCGTTCGAGGATCATCGGCGGCGCGGGCATCGCCGCATCCGGAAGGGCCGGGGGCGGGGNGGATGCGACGGGAAGGGCGAGTGCGAGGGCGGCAAGCAGCATCATTCGGTCTCCGGGCTGGGACTTCGGTGCGAGATGATGTCCCGTTCCGGGACCGGGCCGATCCTACCCTTCAATGGGCGGATCCATCGCGACTCATCGCGACGCAACGCGACGTGGCACGTAATCCGCGAGTTCCGGCGGCCAAACGGTCGATGATTTCGGTTCTGGTCGGTCGGCCGTCGCCGATCGCGATCGACGATTCCCCCCGGACCTCCGTCATGACCTCGGATTCCATCTTCGAACAGGAACGCCTCGAAACGCCGCCGAACCTCGAGTTCGACGCATCACGGGCGATCGCGGTGGTGGTGGGGGCGCATCCCCGGGCGGAGATCTCGGATCGACCGTGGGCGAACCTGCTGGTTCGTCGGATGCGATCGATCCTCGCCGACCGCGGGTTCTCGATGGAGGCGGGTGGGCCGATCCCCCTCGTGGTGACCGACGTCTGGTTCCTGAACGACGACGTCCTGCGTCGGCAGCCCACGGTGGCGATCGGCGATCCCGCGGTCAACGCCGCGAGCGCCTTCTTCGCGAACCGGCTGCCCTGCGCGTATGCGATCGAGAACGCCTGTCAGCTCCTGCTCGATCCGGAACTCCTCGAGCCGCGGGCGTGTCTGTGGGGCATCGACGACGAGAGCCTGAAGCTGGCGATGACGCGCTTCGAGACGAAGTGGATCGAGCCGTTTCTCGACGCGTCGGAACACGTCATCGAAGACTGATCGTCGGCCGCGCGTCGACACGTTCGCACCTGCGAACGACGTCGGGCGTCTCGCGTTCAGAGCGCCGCAAGTCGTCGCGCGGTCTCCTCGCGCCGGAGCGCGTCGACCAGTGGTTGCAGGCCGCCGCCGAGCAGAACGCCGAGATTGACGCTTTCACCGACCCGGTGGTCGACCGCGATGTTCTCCTTCGCCCGGTACGTGCGGATCTTCTCGGCGCGGTTGCCGCTGCCGATCATCGAGTTCCGCGTCGCGGAGCGGGCCGCGTCCCGTTCCGCCTTCTGGCGTTCGAAGAGCCGTGCCCGCAGCAGGGTCCACGCCCGTTCGCGGTTCTGGGTCTGGCTCTTGGTCTCCTGCATCCGGACTTCGATGCCGGTCGGTTCGTGGATCAGGTGCACCGCGGTCGCGACCTTGTTGACGTTCTGGCCGCCGGGTCCCTGGGCGGTGGTGATCGACTCCTTCACGTCGCCGGGATCGAGTTCGATCTCGACCGCCTCGGGTTCCGCGAGGACCGCCACGGTCGCGGTCGACGTGTGGACCCGCCCCTGGGTCTCGGTCGCGGGGACCCGCTTGACCTGATGGGTGCCTCCTTCGAATCCGAGATCGCTCCAGNCGCCGTCGCCCACGACCTGGGCCACCGCGGACTTGACGCCGCCCGCGTCGCCGGCCGAGAGGCCGAGCATCTCGAACCGCCACCCGCGATCCGCGGCGTACCGCTGGTACATCTCGAGCAGGTCGCCCGCCCACAGGCCGGCTTCGTCTCCGCCGACGCCGGCCCGGATCTCGAGGATCACCGACCCGACCGAACGGTCGTCGGCGCTGACCAGTTCCGACTGGATCGACGCGGCGAGATCCGAGAGCCGGCGTTCGATGGCGGGGAGTTCCTCGCGGGCGAGCGCGACGAGTTCCGGGTCGTCGCCGGCCGCGATCGCGGCCTGGTACTCCGTTCGCTCCCCGGCCGCGGCGTCGAAGGCGANGAGCCCTTCCACCACGCTGGAGAGCGCCTTGCGTTTCGACGCGAGGCGGGCGACCTCGCGATGGTCGGCGAGCACCGCGGGATCCTCGAGTCGGCGACCGAGGTCGTCGTGCTGTTCACGAAGTTCCTCGAGCTTGCGACGAAGATTTTCAGGGAGTTCGACGGGCATGTTCGTCGTGGTGCCGCGGGCGCGGGGCCGGTGGAGCGGTGGTGAAGACGGAGACGGAGACGGAGACGTTGAAGCGCAACAAGGCCCGCGGCCGCTTCAGGCGGCGCGGGCCTCGGTGAGGTCGCGGGTATGACCGGATCGAGGAGGGGACCGAACCCCTCCGCGGTCTACTTCTTCTTCTTGTCGAAGTAGTTGCCGGCGAACTTGCGCTGGAACTTCTCGACCCGGCCGGCGGTGTCGACGAACGCGCTCTTGCCGGTGTAGAAGGGGTGCGAGCCGGACCACACTTCGACGTGCATCTCCGGGACCGTGGCGCCGACCGTCATGACGACGTCGCCTCGGAAGTAGACCTTGCACTCGGGGTGATACTCGGGGTGGATCTTGTCCTTCACGGGACGCTCCAGTGGCTCGGGGAGGGGACGGCCGAAGCCGTCGGAATGGTCGGGGAGCGGATCGCTCCGGAGAATCGAAAAGTATACCGATGAGGCGATTCCGAGCAAGGCGCCGAGGCCGAAAATCGGGCTTGGAATCGAAGGCTGCAGGGGGTGGAATCGCCCCTGAACGCCCGAAATCCGCAATCTGCTCAAGCGTGGCCCTTGACGCAGCCGATCGTCTCGATACGCTTATGCGTCTTCGATCCCCTGTAGCTCAGTTGGTAGAGCGAGCGGCTGTTAACCGCTAGGTCCTTGGTTCGAGTCCAAGTGGGGGAGTTCAAGCAAGGCCCGT
>NYVS01000101.1 GCA_002684755.1 Phycisphaerae bacterium | reverse complement strand
CCCACGGCCAGTGTCGATGTCGAGGCAGGCCGCCGACCAGGATCTCGAGGCGATCGCAGCGATCGAGTCTTTTCGCGCCGTACCCGCAGAGCATGTTGCTCATGCCCGGGGCCACGCCGATGTCGACGACCACCGAGAGTCGCTTCTTCTTCGCACGATCCGCGAGGTGCAGGTTCTCCTCCGACATGAAGGAGATGTCGACGTAGTGCCGACCGACGTCGATGACGGTCTCCAGCGCGTTCATGCCGAGGCCGCTGGGCAGGGCGCCGACCACCAGATCGGCATCCTCGATCGCCTTCGCGATCGCGCCGGCGTCGGCGAGGTCCGCCTCGACGGTCTCGATCGGTCGATCCGCCCGACGGACGCAGTTCTTCAGGGAATCGGCGCTCGCGTCGGCCACCGTCACCCGCATGCCTCGGCTCGCGGCGAGATCGCTGGCGATCACCGATCCGATCAGGCCGCCACCCAGCACCACCACGTTCGTGGTCGAGGCGCCGCGTCGGCCGGAGGTCTTCTTCTTCGACTTCGCGGAGATCTTCTTCGTGGTCATGGAATCGGCTCCTCGCGAGCCGTCCACGGTCGACGGCTCGTTGCTCGTCGGGGCGAATCGCGGCGTTGTTCGTTGATTCGACGTCGATGCCGGAGGGCCGACCGGTCAGCGGGCGTCGCGGTCGAGGACCGAGTAGAACTCGCGCTCGCCGCGACCTCGCAGCGGGTAGTCCTTCCGGAGCGGGTGGGCCGGGAAATCCTTCCAGAGGAGGATGCGTCGCAGGTCCGGATGGTTCCGGAACCGGATCCCGAACATGTCGAAGACTTCCCGTTCCATCCACTCGGCGCCGGGCCAGATGTCGCAGACGCTGTCCACCACCAGGCCGGGATCCTCGACGATCCCTTCGGTGTCCATCGTCGGATCGAGCCAGGTCTTCACCGTGAGGCGTCGGCCCGTGGTGTGACTCAGGAGGCACCAGACGACGCCGAACCTCGCGGGCGTCTTCACGACGTAGTCGAGATAGTCCACGGCGGTGACGTCGGCGAGGAATTCGTAACTGCAATCCGCGTCGTCCCGGAGGAACCGCAGGACCTCGTGGGTTCGATCGGCGGGAACGATCAGGGAGGTCATCCCCCGGAACTCGGTCGCCTGGAACCGGATGTCGGTGAAGGCGGCCTTCACGCGGGGGAGGTCGGGATGGTCGAGTTTCGGCTGGCTGGGGGTCGGCACGGGCGGGCTCCGGGGCCGGTCCGCCGGGCGGCGAACCGTGAAAGCGGCATGGTAGCACCCGCCATGCCGGCGACGAATCTCGAATCAGTGTCGGAAGTGTCGAATTCCGGTGAGGAGGCAGGTGACGCCCCGTCGCTCACAGAGTTCGAAGGTCTCGTCGTCCCGCTTCGAACCTCCGGGGTGGATCAGGCAGGTGACGCCCGCGTCGATGAGGATCTCGGGTCCGTCGGGGAACGGGAAGAACGCGTCGCTGGCCCCGATGACGGGGCCGTCGCCACCGATTTTGCCGAGATCGCCCGCCTTGGCCACGGCCAGCCGGCAGGCGGCCACCCGATCCATCTGACCCGCACCCGCGCCGAGGAGTCGATCCGGCGTCGCGATGCAGATCGCATTCGACTTGAGCTGCTTCACGACGGTCCAGGCCAGTCCGGCGGCGGTGCGGGTGGCGTCGTCCGCCGCGGGGCCCGCGGCCTGCCGCAGATCGGAGGCGGAGAAGGGGTGGGTGTCTCGTTCCTGGGCGAGCAGGCCGCCGGGAATCGATCGCAGTGACAGCCCTTCATGGCCCTGGTCGTCGAGCGGGCCGACGGCGAGCAGGCGACAGTTCTTCCAGCGTTCGGCGAGCAGTTCGGCGGCGTCCTCGTCGAACGACGATGCGAGCACGACCTCGAGGAATCGTCCGCCCTCGGCGATCTTGGAGGCGGTCGCGAGATCCACGTTGCCGCTCAGGGCGACGATGCCGCCGAACGCCGCGAGGGGATCGCCGGCGTAGGCGCGATCGAACGCCTCCGTGAGTTGGTCGCCGACCGCGGCGCCGCACGGATTGGTGTGCTTGATCACCGCGGCCGCGGGCCGGTCGGGATCGATGTCGTGGAGATCCTGCACGAGTTCGAGNGCGCTCGCGGCGTCNAGGAGNTTGTTGTAGGANAGNGGCTTNCCGGANAGNTGNCGGGCGTTGGTNACGCTCGGNCCCTGGAAGTCNGGATCNCGGTAGACCGCNCCGGCCTGATGGGGNTTCTCNCCGTANCGNAGGCTTCGCTGGCCNNCGAAGTTCANTCGNAGNACGCTGGGGAAGCGNGCGGAGGANGTNCCGCTCATCCAGGCNGCGATGGTCGCGTCGTATTCCGCGGTCCGGGCGAACGCCGTGGTCGCGAAGTCCCGACGCAGCTGCTCCGAGGTGCAGCCGTCGTTNGCGNCGAGCTCGTTGATGACCCGGTCGTACTGGGTGGGGTTCGTGATGACCGTGACGAAGCCGTGNTTCTTCGCCGCCGAGCGGACCATCGAAGGCCCGCCGATGTCGATCTGCTCGATCGCCTCGTGATCGGTGACGCCGTCCTGCCGGATCGTCTGCTCGAAGGGGTAGAGATTCACGCAGACGATGTCGATCGGAAGGATGCCGTGGGCGTTCATGGCCTCGACGTGCGACTCGAGATCCCGGCGNGCGAGGATGCCGCCGTGAACCGCGGGGTGCAGCGTCTTGACGCGCCCGTCCATCATCTCGGGAAAGCCGGTGAGATCNTCGATCGCGACGGGCGCGAGCCCGGCGTCGGTCAGGGCTCGATGCGTGCCGCCCGTCGAGACGATCTCGATGCCACGGTCCGTGAGACCCTTCGCGAACGGGATGAGATCGGTCTTGTCACTGACCGAGATCAGGGCGCGTCGGATGGGAACGAGATCGGGCATTGGAGGAAGGGTCCGGATGAGAAGTCGGATCGCTCACCGGTCGNTTGGTNCCGGTGGCGATCCGGATTCGGCTGNGGATCGGTCGTGTCGATCAACCGATCGGATCGAGGCGGACGACGCGTCCGTCTCCGGCGATCGCGAAGATCGTCTCNCCATCCATCGAAAGGCGTTCGACCTGCGGGAGCGGCATGGTCCTGGTGACGGCCCCCTGGGCCACGTCGACGAGTCGAAGCGTCTTCGCCTGCGCGTCCCAGATGGCCACGTNGCCGTTGATTCGACCGACGCATCGGCCGGTGATGCCGGGAAGCGTCCAGACCTTGCGGCCTTCGACCGCGTTCACGGGGTTCGCCTCGAGGCAGACCAGGCCTTCGCTGGGAACCCACTGGAGCACCCGGCCGCCGTCGATGTCGACGTAGGTCGGGGGTTCGGTGAGGGGGCTTTCGGTGAAGTAACGCCAGGCGGTGTCGCCGTTGCGTGCGTTGAACGCCCAGAGGTACTGGTCCTTGCTGGCCGCGAAGACCTTGCCGCCACCGGCGGCGAGCGGCGCGGTCACGCCGTCGAAGAGGCGTTCGCCCCAGATTCGGCCCGCCGACTTGGCGTCGAGCATCAGGAAGGTTCCGCCTTCGCTCGCGGCGGCGACGCCGTTGCTTCCGACGAGGATCGGCGTCGAGACGATCGGTCCCTTGAGCTGGTTGGCCCGCCATGCCTGTCCGACGGTGAACTGGTGCCAGACGACCTGACCCATGCGGCTTCCGAAGATCAGGTAGCTGCCGCGACGGACGACGTCGGTCGAGGGGATCCGTTCGAGGTCCTGACGCCCGACCACCGCGCCGGTCTTGTGATCGAGGACGAAGACGCCCGGATCGGAAGTCACGTAGATCCGGTCGTCGTCGTTCTGTCCGAAGGGCTGGTCGCTGGCGCGGGGCAGGCCCTGCGTCACGCCCCAGACCGCGTCGAGCGGGTCCGCGGCGATCGTGGTCCAGACCTGGGCGCCCGAGCCACGGTCGATCCGGGTCAGGCGGTTTCGTTCGCTGAGCACGTAGACGTCCTCGTCGACGACGTCGACGCGCTTCGTGGGGTCGCCGGTCGACGTCTGCCAAGCGATGCGGTAGTCGATCGCCGCGGCGGCGGAGGGACCGAAGGCGTACTTCTGATCGAGCACGGCCTTGCGAGCGGCCAGCGCATCGTCGCGGTCGTCTGCGGATGCGGCCATCACCGAGGGTGCGGCGGCGACGAGGGCGACGAGGGCGAGGTTTCGGACGTGGTGACGCACTGCGGACATCGGTATCTCCAGTTGACCGGACGCGTTCGGCGACGGCCTCGCGCGGTGTGACAGTGTATCGAGACGACGGCATCCGTTCAGGTCCGAAGATGGCCGGTCGGTCCCCCGATCCGGTGCGGAAGGGGCCGTCGGGGGGGTCGGAGGTGTTCGAGCACGGCCGGATTCCGCCGGCTCGGGACCCGGGAGGGCGGCGAGGCCGGGGCGGGGCTACCCTCCGGGCATGTTCACAGGACTCATTCAGGCGTTGGGCACCGTTTCCGAGGTCCGGGAGATTCCCGCCGGTCGGCGTCTGGCGATCGATGCGGCGGCATGGAACTATCGGCCGGAGGACGGGGCGTCGATCGCGGTCGACGGCTGTTGCCTCACGGTCGTCGAGTCGTCGGGCGGCCGTCACGTCTTCGACGTGATCCATCGATCGCTGGAAATGACCACGCTCGGAGGTCTGTCGGTCTCGGACGCCGTCAACCTCGAGCACGCCGCGACGATGGAGACGTTGCTCGGGGGGCATCTCGTCCAGGGGCACGTCGACGGCACGGGGGTGGTTCGCGAGATCGACGACGGCGACGACTGGCGGATCCGCATCGAGGCGCCGGAAGGCGTGCGGGAGCATCTGGTCGACCGGGGTTCGATCACCGTCGACGGGGTGTCGCTCACCGTCGCCCGGACGATTCACGGCGATGATCCCAAGGCCGGCGTCACCGGATTCGAGATCGCGCTCATTCCCGAGACGCTCGAGCGGACCACGTTGAGCGACTGCCGGATCGGCGACCGGGTCAACCTCGAGGCGGACGCCTTCGCGAAGATGGTCGCCGCCCACGTGGATCGAATGCTCGCCGCACGCGGCGGCTGAACACGGTGAACCTCGGTCAGTCCGAGACCGGTGACGGGGTGGATCGCCCGCGGTCCCGGTGACCTCGCATCCTTCGCTTCGATGCGGCCGGAGTGCCGGCCCGAAGGCAGATCATGGTGAGGTCGTCGGTCTGGTGAAGCGACCCGTCGTGATCGTCCAGACGCGATCGAACGCGTGCGATCATCGTGTCCGGATCCCTGGATCGCCCCGCTTCGTCGATGATCGCGCGATATCGCTCGTTGGGGAGATTCGACGTCGCCGGATCGTTCGTCGCATCGGGGAAGGCCTGTTCGAACCCGTCGCTGTGAACGACGATCGCCTCTTCGGGCGCGAGTTCCACCTCGGTCACGTCGAATTCCGCGTCCGGGAAGACGCCGAGGAGGCCGCCGGTGCTTCCGATCTCCCGGGTCGCCTTCGAGCTGCCGGGCGGTGGGAGGTGCAGCACCGGTGGATGACCCGCGGATGCGATGCTCGCGAGCCGGCGGCGGACGTCGTAGATCACGTAGGCCGCGGTCGCGAAACGAGCCTGTCGTCCCTGCCGTGCGACCATGAACGCGTTGAGGGCGGCGAGCGCTTCGCCCGGCGGCCGGACGCGATGGCTGCCGTCCGCCAGCAGTTCACGGGTCGGAAGGCTCCGGCACATCAGCATGGTCATGAGCGCTGCGGGGACCCCGTGTCCGACCGCGTCGGCGAGGAACAGGCCGATCCGGTCGTGGTCGATGCGAAACGCATCGAAGATGTCGCCCGAGACGTAGCCGGCGGGACGCCAGAGGGCGGCGACCCGGGCCCCGTCGATCTCCGGCATCTCGCGCGGCAGGAATTCCCGCTGGACCATCGACGCGGCACGGAGTTCCTCGTCGATGCTCGCGATCTCCGCCCGGACGCCTTCGGCGATGTGGGTGGTCGCGTCGATCTCCGCCTGGAGTCGGCGGATTTCCGGGACTCGATGGGCGAGGCCCCGAAGGGTCGCCAGAAGAACCTCGGCGCTCACGTCGGCCGGAAGTCCGATCGAACCGGGATCGGCGTCGCCGCCGACCCTGATCATGGGGAGATCGAGGATCGATCGAATTCGAGTGCCGGTGCGACGGATCGCGTCGGCATCGCACGCGGCGTCGAGAAAGACGATGGCCGTCGAGCGCTCGATCACGGTTCGATCGAGTTGGTGGAAGGGCAGGACCTGCGTCGCGATCGGTGGCCCCGGATGCCGTTCCGCGGCGACGTCGAGGCGGTTTCGGAGCCGTTCCCCGTGGGTCACGCCACGGGCATCGACGATGATCTGGATTCTGACGTCCGGTGCGCTCTGCATCGGGTCCCCCGGGTTGTTCAAGCGATGGAATCGCGGAATCGCGACGCCGCCTCAGAACTCGTCTTCGGAAGCCTCGCCGAGCATCTTGAGTCGATCCGCATCGATCTCGATGCGATCGCCCGCTTCGATGCCGAGGCGATCGAACATCCCGGGCGCGAGTTCGATCACGAACTGGGCCGGGTAGAGGCTGGGGTAGCCCGGCAGTCTCGCCTGGTAGTCGAGCTCATCCTCGTCCGGGCCGCGGGGGGGCTCCTTCCGCATGGTGTGGACGGCGGTGACGTATCCGATGGGATCGACGTACGCGATGTCGATGTCCATCAGGCAGTCGTACATCCAGAAGCGTTGTGACGCCGCCCGGGGGAACGCGAAGAGCATGCCCTCGTCGTCCGCGAGCGTCTCCCGCCCGCCGAGGCCGAGGCGTCGACGTTCCTGCGAGAGGGAGAGTTCGAGCTTGAAGGTGCGATCGCCGATCCGGACGTTCTCGACGCCGCCGTCCACCGGGGCCGCGGCGGGCTCGCAGCCGACCATCGCCAGGCACAGGATGGTCGTGAGAATCACGCCGATCGAGCCGGCGAGCGGGACTTGTCGGCACGGGTTCCGGGATCCGGTGGTGTCGTTCAGGACTGCAGGAGCCATCGTCGGTCCTCGTTGGTGAATCGAAGTGGTTCGGTCGTCTCTCTGACGACCATACTCCGGAGACGCTCGTCGTCGAGCAACTCCGGGATCCTCGCCGCCGGCACCGGTCCGCGCGTGTCGACGAGTCCGCACCACCCGGCCACGAGACCGATGATCCGGTCTGCAGGAACCCCCGCGGCCCGAAGCGCTTCGACTCCGGTGTCGCCGTCTCGTTTCGCCAGCCGACGCCCGGTCTCGTCATGGACGATCGGGAGGTGCCACCACGTCAGGTCGCCGTCGATCCCGAGATCTCGACGCAGACGCTGCTGTCGGGCGGCGCTGGGAAGGAGATCCGCCCCCCGGATCACGTCGGTGACGCCTTGTCGGTCGTCGTCCACGACCACGGACAGCTGGTACGCCGGTCGGCCGGCCTTCGTCCACACGATCTGGTCGCCGACCTCCGCTCCGGGATCGAAGCGACGGGTGCCCAGCAGTTCGTCCCGCACGATTTCGGGACCCGGTCGCGTCGTGATCCGGTAGTTCGTCTCGCCACCGTCGAATCGCCAGGATGCCTCGTCCTCCGGCCTGAGGTCCGGAGGAAACCGCAGCTCGCCCTCGCCGTGCGGTGCCGCGGCGGCCTCCCTGATCTCCCGACGACTCAGGCTCGACGCGAAGACGAGTCGTCCTGCTTCGAGCCGACGCATCGCCTCCAGATACGGTTCGAGGTCGTCGGACTGTCGGGTCGAATCACCGTCCCAGTCGAGTCCGAGCCAGCGAAGGGAGGCTTCGATTCCGTCGCACGCCTCCGCCGACGATCGAGTCGCATCGAGATCCTCGTGCCGGAGCACGACGCGCCATCCCGCGCGTCGACCCATCGCCCAGGCGAGGAGCAGTGACCGGACGTTTCCAAGGTGAAGGTCGCCGGTCGGACTCGGGGCGAGGCGGGTCGTCCGCGAGGGAATCACGGGATCGGGATGGGCGGAGACGTCCGGCATCGGGGGTATAGTGACCGCAACGGCGGGCCGGGGTGCGGGCACCCCGACGCGAAACGCCTGAATCAACTCGCGACGAGGTCGCCGGTCCCTCGCGGACCATCGGCCACAATGGGATCTTCATGATGGTCGAGAAACTCACGGAAGCGGAAATCGAAGCGGGTCTCGTCGAACGGGCCGAGTGGTCGCTGAGCGGCGATTCGATCCAGAGGACGTACACCTTCGGCGACTTTCTCGGTTCCATCGACTTCGTGAACCGCGTCGGAGCGCGAGCCGAGGAGGTCCAGCACCACCCCGACATCCTGATCCGCTACGCGAAGGTCACGCTGACGCTGTCCACCCACGACGCCGGCGGGCTTTCCGAGAAGGACTTCGCATTCGCGACGGACTGTGATCGGCTCTACGCCGGCTGATCCGGCGTCCGGGGATCGTCAATCACCGAGTTCATGGCGAACGAGCGAGGCGCGTCGTCGCCGGGTCCGTTCGTCGTCGAGCATCCGATCCTCGCCCACCGGCTCGAGCGCGGTGTCGTCGATGCTGTCGGGTCTGACTCGGCGGAGATGGGCGGGTTGGACCTCGAGAAACAGGCGTTGCACCGTGCCGAGCGGCACGTCCGGGAGCAGCCCCAGGGCGATGCCCAGCCGCACGCGGCTCAGGTGCTTCATCGACTCCTCGATTCCAAGCAGTCGGGCCGACCGAAGCGTTCCGAGGGCGCGATGGACCCGGTCTTCGAGCAGCGTCGCGCTGCGTTCCACGAGGATGTCGCGGGCCATGCGTTCGTAGGCGACGATTCTCGGAACCACTTCGCCGACGAAGGTCGCGAGCAGGTCCGTCTCCGAAACGCCGAGGGTCAGCTGGTTGCTCACCTGNTAGAAGTCCCCGCTGCTGTCCGAGCCTTCGCCGTAGAAGCCGCGGACCGCGAGGTCGAGATCGTTCGACGCGCGACGCAGTCGTTCCAGTTCGTTGGTCAGTCGGAGCCCGGGGAGATGGAGCATCACCGAGAAACGGATCGCGGTGCCGACGTTCGTCGGGCACGCGGTGAGGTATCCCCACCTCGGGTGGACCGCGATGTCCGCGTGCTTCTCGAGGCGTCGGTCGAACTCGACGGCGCGCCGCCACGCCTCCTCCAGCTCGAGTCCGGGGAGCAGGACCTGCATCCGAAGGTGGTCCTCCTCGTTCACCATCACGCTGAGTTGTTCGTCNTCCGCGATGGCGACGGCCCGCGGCGAGACCGACTCGATGAACTGCTTGGACACCAGGTGCCGTTCGAACAGCAGTCGACGGTCCTCCGGGGTCGACTGCTGCAGATCGATCCAGACCAGTCCCTCGCCACGTTCGGACGCGAAGGGAAGACTTCGCACCAGCTGGAGGATCTCCCGTCGTTGCGTTTCGCTGGCCTGGTTGACGAACGGAAGGCCCGTGAGGTTCCTCGCGAGTCTCGCTCGACTCGAGACGACCACGTCGGCGTCGGGGCCGGAGTGCTCGATCCAGGGACCGGTCTGCTTCAACTTCATCGGTGGAGTTGCTTTCGGGAGTCGGTCAACCGCCGGGCTCGTCGGCGGTGAGCGTGTTGAGCCGGTCGCGAAGGCTGGCGGCTCGTTCGTACTGTTCGCTGGCCACGGCGCGGTCGAGCTCCTCGATGAGGCTGCGGCGCAGCGCCTGAAGATCGACCAGCTCCGAGGATCGGTCGGGGACCCGACCGACGTGGGCGTTCGCGCCGTTCTGGCTCCGTGAGATCACGGCTTCCAACTGTCGTGCGAAGGACTCGTAGCATTCCGGGCATCCGAGCAGGCCGGTCTTCCGGAACCGGGCGAAGGTCGAGCCGCAGTTCTCGCATGCGGTCGGGCGCTCGGCGCGGCGGGGCTTGGGAGCCTCGGGCGGCGGCGACATCGTCGCGAACTGCGTGAGCAGTTCGGTGACGGGGGCCGACTGTGGCACCTGGAAGCCCGCTTCGATCGCGTGCTCGCGGCAGAGATGGATGTCTCGGCCGGCTTCCACGTCGATTTCGTGGACTTCCGCGGGCTTGTCGCATTTATCGCACTTCGTGTTCATGCCTTGGAACACGATAGCCGCTGGGGCCGCCGGACGGCGATGAGATGGCGAAAGTTCGTGCCCCGGCCTTCAAATCCCGCTCAGGCGTCCAGAACTTCCCGGATCCGGGTCAGGGTGCCGATCAGATCGGTCGCGACGTCGATGGGCATGACGGTGGCCTTGTCGCTCCGGGCGGACGCCGGGTCGACGTGCGTCTCGAGGAACAGTGCGGAGATGCCGGCCGCGACCGCCGCTCGGGCCAGCAGGGGGCCTCGATCCGGGCGTCCGCCGCTCATGTCGCCTTCACCGCCGGGGAGCTGGGTGGAATGCGTGACGTCGAAGCAGGTCGGTGCGTTGAAGTCGGCCGCGATCTCGCGCAGGTCGCCCAGGCCGACGAAATCCGTCACCAGCCGGTGATAGCCGAAGAAGGTTCCGCGTTCGGTGGCCATCATGCGTCGGCAGCCCGACTCGGAGAGCTTCTCGAGGACGTTTCGCATCTCGCTCGGGGCGAGGAACTGGCCCTTCTTCACCGACACCGCGCTGCCCGTGATGCCGCAGGCGACGAGCAGATCGGTCTGGCGGCAGAGGAACGCCGGGATCTGGAGGATGTCGACGACCTCGGATGCGGGCATCGCCTGGGACGCCTCGTGAACGTCCGTGAGCAGCGGCACGTCGAACTCGCGACCCACCAGCTCGAGCTGGTGGAGTCCGCGTTCAAGCCCCGGGCCTCGATCGGATCGGATGCTCGAGCGGTTCGCCTTGTCGAAGCTCGCCTTGAACACCAGCATCGCCCCGGCGGCGTCGCAGGCGACTTTCATCCGCTCCGCGATCTGCAGGTTCACATCGTCNGATTCGAGCACGCAGGGGCCGGCGATCACGAGCAGTGGTCGGCTCGGAACGATGGGGCCCCGATCCCACCACGCGTGAAGTCGATCTTTGGGAGAACTGGTGTCGTCGCTCATGGGTGGCTCGAAAGGCGGGAATCTGGGACGGGGGGGAAGCGGCGGGCCTGGCCGATAACCATCGTGTTTCGGGATGCAGGCGACGCGAACAAACCAAACCGGACGATCGAGCGTACCGAACCTAAGAAAGGCCCGCATCCATCCGATACGGGACAAGGACACGATTCGGCGCGGCCACCCTTCAAGGCCGGCCCGAGCGAGGAGGCTCCAGATGTCGGCACTGCCAAGAGAACCCGAAGCGTTTGGTGAACAGGTCCTCGAGATCCTGCGTCGTCAATGGCCCGGTCACGAGGCGACGCTGACCGGACCGTTCGATCTCGTGGTCGACGGTCGACATCTCGGTCTCGAGAACCTCTACCGGATGGTGCTCGGCTCCGTGGATCGCGGCACCGAGATCGTCGAGGACTACCTCGAAAAGATCTTCGATGGCGACGAGGTCGGATCCACGCCGATTCCGTGGGAGCTCGCCAAGACCCGCGTGATGCCCCGGATCCAGCCCGAGTCGATCTTCCAGCAGCTCGATCGGTCCCAGGTCGCCCACGTGCCCTGGGTCAACGGCACGGTCATCGTGTTCGTGGTCGACATGCCCCAGGTCACGGTCTCGATCACCCTCGAACAGGTCGTTCGCTGGGGCACCAGCATGGACGAGCTCGACGAGCTCGCGCGGGCCAACCTCGAACGCTACTCGCCCGATCTGCAGATCCAGTTGATCGAGAGCCAGGACGGCGGCAAGGCCGCGATCCTCGGCGAGCACGATGGATACGACGCGGCCAGGGTTCTTCTGGGCCGGTTGCACGAGCGGCTCGCGCCGGAGCTCGATGGGGACTTCCTCGTCGCCATGCCGTCCCGCGACATGTTCGTCGCGATGACCGCGAATCCCGAGGGGTTCGTGGAGCGGCTTCGAAAACGCGTCGACCAGGACTACCGTCGACTTCCGTACCCGATCACGCGAGAGCTCTTTCTCGTCACGCGGGACGGCGTCGCGGGAACCGCGGCCTGATCCGTCGTCTGAATCGACGCTCCGCGATGCTCAGCCGAGTTCGAGGAAATTCGCCAGCAGGCGCGGGCCCTCGGTGGTGAGGAAGCTCTCCGGATGGAACTGCACGCCTTCGACGGGCGGGCCGTCGCCGGTTCGCCGGAGTCCCATCACCATCCCGTCCTCGAGCCAGGCCGAGACCTTCCATCCCGACGGAACGGTGTCGCGGTCCACCACCAGCGAGTGATATCGCGTGGCCTGGAACGGATCGGAAAGTCCGGCGAAGACGCCCTGCGAATCATGGTGCACCATCGACGTCTTCCCGTGGACCGGGATCTCGTTTCGACGCACGACCATCCCGTGGAGATCGCCGATGGTCTGGTGGCCGAGGCAGACGCCGAGAATCGGAATCCGGCCCTGGAGTCGATCGATGATCGCGGCGCTCGCGCCGGCCTCCCGGGGGGTGCACGGCCCGGGAGAGATCACCAGGTGGGTCGGGTCGAGCGACATCGCCGCTTCCGGCGTGATGTCGTCGTTCCGCACCACGTGGATCGGCAGCGACGGGTCGATCTCCCCGAAGCGTTGCACGAGGTTGAACGTGAACGAATCGTAGTTGTCGATGAGGAGGAGCATGCGGGGCGCTCCAGTCGCGTCAGGACGCGTCGTGCTCCGGCGTGAACGACGCGCCGGGGTGCATGTAGAAGTTGACCATCTCGCCGGTCGCGAATTCCTTCGCGGACTGACCCTCCGCCATCGCGATCCGGAACGGAACCACGAGATCGAGGATCACCTCGTCGGCGGCGGGATCGATCGCGAGCACGGTTCCCTGGACGATCCGCGGTCGTCCCTCGAGCGGCTCGATGAAGTTGCCGCCCGCCGAGGTCCGGTGCATCCGCAGGGCATGGCCTCGGACGCGTCCGCGGATCCGACGTCCGGTCGGTGCGTCGAAATCCTCCGGAACCGCGAGCGAGATGCGATATCCGGTGCCCGGCACCGCGAAGGTCCCGACGCCTGCGTCGAGGTCCAGGAGCTTGAATTCGGCGATGTCGGGCGAGATCTGGCTGGTCACGTGATTCGACTCCTTGGCGGATACCAGCGGATGGAGATCCCTCCCGCGGCCGCGATGGCGAATGATACCGCCCGGAGCGTGGTCGGTCGTCGGGGTGATCGTCGTCGCGTTCAAGGCGGTCACCGGCCCATGGCCTCGCTCACTCGCCCCCGGACTGCCGTTGATCCACCTGATCGATCTGATCGGCCTGATCACCCTCCGCCGCCGCCGCCTTCTCGGCCTCCGCCCGGGCCGCATCCTTCGCGGAGTTCAGCGAGGCGAGTCGATCCTCGGCCTTCGCCGCCTTCTCCTCGCCCATCGCGTCGAGTCGAGCGGTGTCCTTCGCGGAAAGGAACGTGTACGGAGGCGGCTTGTTCGACTTCCATTCGTCGCCCTCGGTGACGTCGCGGACCGCGGTCCGGCCCGTGCGCATCGCGATCCGGGGATCGGCGGCATCGAGCCCCGGATCCGTCGGTTCGTTCGGAGGATCGGCCCGTTGGATCTGGAGCGTCCGGGTCGGGAACGCGAAGTCGATCCCCAGTTCACCCGCGATGCGGATCATGTCGAGCATCAGCCGGTGTCGCTCCCGAAGTTCGGTCTGCCAGTCAGGTGCCTCCCAGAAGACGTAGACGAGGATCTCGAGCGAGCTGTCGCCGAAGCCGTTCAGCCAGACCTGGTAGTAGTCCTTGCGGGTGTACGGATGTTCACGGACGAGTTCGCGGATCGCCTCGCAGAACGCATCGACGCGGGCGGTCGGGGTTCCGTAGAGGATCCCGACCTTCGTCGACCAGCGTCGGTACCGACGCGCGCCGTAGTTGTCGACCTTGTCGGTGATCAGGTTCGCGTTGGGAATCGTGACCAGCGAGTTGTAGAAGGTCCGCACCCTGGTCGATCGGAGGCCGACGGTCTCGACGTTGCCTTCGACGCCGTCGATCACCACCCAGTCGCCGACGTGGAAGGGGCGGTCGAGAATGACGGTGATGCTTCCGAAGAGGTTCTCGAGCGAGTTCTTGAACGCGAACGCGAAGCCGAACGAACCGATGCCGACCGCCGCGAGCAGCGGGCCGAGATTGAGTCCGAGGATCGGCGCGACGTTCAACAGGCCGAAGATCACCAGCAGGACCTTCGCGGTCTTCCGGATCATCGGCACCAGGATGTCGTCGAGCTTGTTCTCGCTGATCGCGACCTTCGCGCTCACGAGATCGGCGAGCAGATCGATGCTGCGCCATCCGGCCCACAGCAGCGCGAGCACGAAGGCGAACTGGGCGGCCGGCTGCAGGATGGAGAGTCCGGCGATCGGCAGTTCCAGCACGTTGAGCAGGAGAAGCCAGACCAGCGTCGCCGCCACCACCCCGATGCTCCGGCTCGATTTCCTGATCACATCTTCGTCGGGTCCCCCGTCGACCCGGCGATTGAGCGAATGAAGGACGCGTCGTGCGACGAATCGGGTGATCGTGTCGATGATGATCCCGATCAGGATGACCAGGCCGAGACCGATCCACTGCCAGACCGCGAGAAACACGAATCGCTCGAGGAGCCAGTCGGCGCCGTTGAGGTTCACCCATTCCGCGAGATTCGTGGACTCCGCGGCCTCCTCCTCGGCGGTGCCCGACCGTTCGCGTCGATACGCGATGATGGCGTCGGTGACCGCATCGAGTTCGGAAGCCACGACGGCTTCCTTGGCGAAGCGGTAGCCCCCGTCCTCGCCACGGACGATTTCGACCCGCCACTTGCCACCGGTCCGCTTCTCGAGGGCCGCGCTGCGCCTTCGCATTTCGGGCGGCATCGAATCGGTGGCGGGGAACACCACGGTCCGGATCTTCGCGTCGGCGGCCAGTGGAAGCGACGCCGCGATCTCGTCGTTCCAACCGAGCCAGGCCAGGGCGTTTCGAAAATCACGGACGATCCGGTCGCGGACCGCGGCGGTGGGCGGGAGCGCGTCCTTCGTGAAACAACCGGCGACCGCCGGCGCTCCCACCGACGAATCGGCGTCGATGAGGAATTCGAGCACCGCCTGCGGTGATGCCTGGGCGTCCGGAATCGGCGGCGGCGTGGTGGTCTCCGTCTTCGCGGGAGGCGTCGGCATCGGCGGCGTGGCCGCCACCACCGTCGTCGTCGTCGTCGCGGCGAGCACCACGCCGAGCATCAGGACGATGATCGGGAGCATCGGGCCGGCCAGTCGGGTCCACGGCTTCCGCATCGATGGGGTTCCGCGAGTCGTCTCGCGTCGGGTTCGTCGGGTTCGTCGGATCATCATGGCGCCGAGACCTTTCGCTTCCGGGTTCCGGGCGCGTCGTAGACCTCGATCTCGCCTTCGCCGCGATCGTTCACGCCGACCCGCACCACCTGGGTGTTCTTCTCGTTCCGCACCGCCACCACGCCGCCCGGCCCGTCTTCCGCGGCACCCGCGGCGACCGCGACGTTTCCGCCGAGGTCGAGGAGATTGAGCAGTCCGCCGTTCGCCGTCGCCGCGATCGCCACCGTACGACCGCTCGGTCCGTACAGGGAGAAGATCGCGGGGCCGTCGTCCCGGGCCTCGAGCGATCCACCGATCGACTTCGACTCGATGCCCACCGCGATGCGTCCGCCTTCGCCGCGTCCTTCCATCGTGGCCACGACCTGTTGACGCCTGTCGTAGACGCGTACGAGTCCGCCTTCGACGTCGCCGCCGAGCTCGACGTGCGGTCTTCCTTCTTCGTCCGAAAGGGCGAGGCTTCCTCCGGTTCCGGTCACCATCAGCGATCCGCAGCGATCGCCGTCCTCGTCGGAGATCTCGACGGCGCCCTTGCCTTCGGCATCCACGCCGATCGCCGCGACGGTGACCGTGTTTCCATTTCGGATCCGGATGCCACTGCCACCGGTGCCCGATCCCATCGCGATGACCGGGACGTCGTTCCGGTCATGGGCCTGGAGCAGGCCGCCGGTCGCGGCGGCGTCCGCGGTGACGCGGGCCTTCCCGTCGACGGATGAGAGACGGAGTCCGCCGCCCTTCGAAGTCGTGAGCATGGAGATCTGCGTCTGTCGGCCACGGATCAGATCGAGGCGGCCGGTGCCGAGCATCCTCGTCGACACCCGGCCTTCGCCGTCCTGCAGGATCATGCGTCCGCCGTCGCGTCGTGCCGAGAGCACACCGGCATCCCGGCCATCCAGCATCGCGACGAATTCGCCGCCCTCCGGTCCGCATCGGATCTCGCCGACGGTCTCCGCGTTGCCGTCCGCGACCGTGAGTGTCCCGCCTCGGGCATCGGCGGCGAGCGCGACGCCGATTCCACCGCCTCGGGCGTTGATCTCGAGTCGACCGGCCGGTCCGTCGGCGTAGGCGGCCATCACCTGTCGGCCGTCACGGTTCCACAGTGCGAGGTCGCCGCCGGTTCCGTTGCCGCCGAGGCGGGCCGAGTTGATCCCGGCGTCGTCCCAGAGGTCGATCCGGCCGCCATGCTTCGCCGCGGAGGCGAGCATCACGATCCGGTTCGAGTCGTCGACGATCTCGAGTCGGTGGGTTCGAACGACGTCGGCCACGGGGCGGAACGAGGTGGCCGCGATCCCGGCGCCGCCGACCACGAGGAGGCACGCGATCGCGCCGAACCGCTCGAGTCGTCCGCGACGCCGGCGTTCCGATTCGAGTTCCTGGTGGAGCCGGTCGATCCGCCGGGCGAGGGTCTCGGGATCGGTGCCGTGGTCGGGGAGCGGGTGGGTCATGTGATGGTCCTTGGATCGCGGTTCGCCGTGGTGCGGGCGCGTGGGGATTAGGATACTCGGACCATCGAACCCATCGGATTCCCAGGAGGAACGACGAAATGCCCAGTCGCAAGAAGAGCAGCAGGACCACCCGGCGTCGGACGCCGAAGATCGATCGCAGTGATCTTCGCGTTGGCCTCGTGGGAACCGGATTCATGGGAAGAGCGCACGCCAATGCGTGGCGTTCGGCCGGCACGTTCTTCGATCTGCCTCGACCCCTCGTGATGCAGGCCGCGAGCGGTACCCGCGAAGGCCAGTCCAGTGAGTTCGCCGCGCAGTGGGGCTGGAATTCGAGCACCGCGGACTGGCGATCGCTCGTCGGAAGCGACGACATCGATCTGGTCGACGTCTGCACGCCGAACCACCTCCACGCGGAGATGTCGATCGCGGCGTTCGAGGCCGGCAAGCACGTCGCCTGCGAGAAGCCGCTGGCGGGAACCCTCGACGAGGCCCGGGCGATGCGGGATGCGGCGAAGAAGGCCGCGCGGCGCGATCTCCGCAGCTTCGTGTGGTTCAACTACCGCCGGGTGCCGGCCCTCGCCTACGCGCACCGACTGGTCCGATCGGGACGCATCGGCCGCATCTTCCACGTGCGGGCGTCCTACCTGCAGGACTGGGGACACCCCGACACGCCGATGGCGTGGCGGTTCGATGCGAAGAAGGCGGGTTCCGGGGCCCACGGCGATCTGAACGCCCACATCATCGATCTCGCTCGATTCCTCACCGGGGATGAAGTCTCCGAGGTGGTCGGCTCGGTCGAGGAGACCTTCGTGAAGCGGCGGGAGATCGCCGACGAGGCGCAGGCGACGATCAAGGGCGGCGGTTCCGCGAAGGGCTCGAAGCGACGAACCGGTCGGTCGACCGTGGACGACGCGGTGCTCTTCCTCGCCCGCTTCAAGGCCGGGGCGATCGGTTCGTTCGAGGCCACCCGGGTGGCCACCGGCAACCTCAATCGGAACACCATCGAGATCAACGGGGAGCTGGGCAGCTTCAAGTTCGACTTCGAGCGGATGAACGAGCTGCAGTGGTGGGACCACACCCTCGAGTCCGGGCTTCGCGGCTGGAGCCGGATCATGTGCACGGACGCGGACGCCCATCCTTATGTGCACGCCTACTGGCCCGCGGCCCACGGACTGGGCTACGAGCATGGATTCGTCTCCCAGGTCGCGGACATCGACCGGATCCTCGCCGGCGGCGAGCCCGAGGTGCCGATGCCGGACTTCGCCGACGCCTACGAGACCCAGCGGGTCCTCGAGGCCGCCCTGCTCTCCGCCCGGAACCGGACCCCGATNCCGATGTCCCAGGTGAAGTGAAACGAGTTCGGAGANCCCATCGGCCCCNCGGGCCGGTGCCCGAGCGGCGACATCGCGGGCCACGTCACCGACGGAACACCGTTTTCAGTCATGTGGCGGCGCTTGATGCGCAATACGTGCGCGTCTGTAACTCCATGCGGATCACCGGATCGTCCGGTTCTGCGGGTGGTCTCGGGACGCCCGGGAATAGGGCCGGATTTGGCGAGAACAGTGCGGGTTCGCCCTTCGAGTGGCCGATGAACCACCGCGGAGGCCTCTTTTCGGAAGAGCCACCGCGTCGTTCGAGCGAAAGATCTCGTCGTTTCAGACCCCCCTCGGGAATGCCAGCATGCCGTCCAGCGTCCAGACGATCGAATCCTCCGGAATCGCCTCCAACCGAGGCGAGACCCGCTTTCCAGGACTCCGAGCCGCCGCGGTGCTCGCCGCGATCGGGAGCATGACGCTCACCGCCGCCGGCCAGGATTACGACGGTGGCAACTCCGGAGATTTCAATGACACCTTGAACTGGGCTGCGGGCCTTCCCGGCACCTATCCGGACTTCAACAACGGCGTCATCGACATCCTCGGACTCTTCGAGGATGGGCCGATCAACGTCGCGGACGACATCACTGGAATCGGTGGCCTGAGCAACACCTTCGATGGAGACGTGGTCTTCAACGGTGACGGCTCGTTCACCTTCGCAGACACCGCGATCATCAACCCCAACGACAACGGCAGCTTCACCTTCGAGATCGACGTGATCGCCGACGGCAGCCTGACCTTCGATCTCACCGGCGGCGGTCTGGTCCAGATCGACGGGGCCTTCACCACGACCAACGGCGGGACGATCCTCGCGGAAGGCGGCTTCGTCGACGTCAACGGCGAGACGACCTCCGGCGAGGGCACGGTCTGGAACGCGAATGATGGTGGTTTCAACTTCAACGGCGTCTTCAACGCCACCGGAGCCCAGACCTTCGCGGGCCTCAGCGGAACCGTCGCCGACGACGTCTTCACCTTCAACGACGTGAACTTCCAGAACGGAATCGATCCGTTGGCCGACATCGCGACCTTCGACGCCGCGACCGTGGACTTCAATGGTGTCACGACCATCGCCGCCGGATACGGATTCGATCTGAACAACGCGGCGGTGGTGACCTTCAACGACTTCATCGCGGAAGGTGACCACACGATCAACTTCCTCGACGCGGATTCCACATTCACGGTCGATGGTGATGCGTCCTTCGTCGATGCCGCCACCCTCACCGTGAGCGGAGAGGGCGAGGCCGGGTTCGGTGGCGAGGTCACGCTGGGCCAGAACTTCACGGCGAACGTCGTGGATGCCGATTCCAAGATCACGTTCCGTGGGACGACCATCTTCGAGTCCGGCGCGAATCTGACGGTGCTGGGACTCGGCACGTTCCAGCTCGGGGGCTCTACCGAACTGCCGGGGCCGTTCACGCTGCTGGTCAGCGATGGCGGCACCGTGGACTG
>NYVS01000100.1 GCA_002684755.1 Phycisphaerae bacterium | reverse complement strand
GGATCAGGCCGCGGTCTTGCGTTCGATGAAGTCGACGAGGCTGCCGACCGTGAAGACCTCGGAGAGCTGGTCGACCGACCGCTGCTCATCGAGCTTCGAGAAGTCGACGTGGGGCATCTTCTCGCGAAGAACCTCCATCGCCTTGTCGGTCAGCTTGCCGTCCACCACGAGGGTGTCGTCGGACATGAGGTTCTCGGGGAAGAGCTCCCCCTGATCGATCTTGATCGAGAACTCCTGCTCCAGCTTGAAACTGATGTCGAGGAAGTCGATGGACTCCGCGCCGAGATCGCCGATCAAGGTGGCGTCCATCGTGATCTCGTCCGAGTCCGCGCCGAGCGCGTTCTCGAGCACATCCTTCATCTTCTCGAAAATCTCGTCGCGACTGATGACCGCCATGGTCGTCTCCTTGCCGGTCCGAACGGCTTCAGGAGCCGGGACCGATCGGGCTTTCACGAACCGGTCCGCCGAGCGGACCGTGGTCGTCTGATTCAACGTGCCGGCGATCCATCGCCGGCGATCGCCGCGGCCTCGGGCACCGCGATTCTGATTGGACGCATTGTAAAGCGACCGGACACCGCGGTGTCGCCGCCGTCGNCTNCCNCTCCNGGNGAAATGACGACNCCNGCNCCCTTGAACGACANGACGTCTCCGTCGAGCCGNTTCAGNAGNTCGACCTGCAGGCGNAGCGTCTCNCCNGGCTTNACGAAGGTTCCGTACCGGAGGGCCTTNACNCCNCCGAGCACGAANCGNCGACCNTCGTCGCCGAGCAGCCTNCGTCCCGCCTGNACGAGCGCNTCGAGCATGAACACGCCGGGNAGCACCGGGAACGTCGGNAAGTGGTCGCCGAGGTACTCCTCGGCGCTCGTGACGTTCTTCACGGCGATGATCCGGNTGTCGGTCTGCTCGAGCACTTGATCGATGAGCCTGAATCGCATGGGCGGGGAGGATATCCGGAGCCTTCGGTCAAGGTGCGATCACGATCGGTGCGTCGCAGGATTCCCGCCCCACTCCAAGAGCCTGCAAACCACGACCATCTCACCTCGAATCCGGCCCATGGATATCGCAAAGCCTCTTTTTTGTATTTATCGGACTACTTCTTGTACGAAACGGTGCCCTGAACGCCCACGCGGCCGGGAGACGGATATCGAAACATGCGGCCCGAATCGCAGGAGGGCCGATGAAAGGGGGTCATGCCACGCAAGAAGTCGCCGTCACGAACCCGTCCCAGCACTCGATCGACCGGCCGCCGCGCCAAGGCGACTGCGGAGGCGACCGAGCCGAATCTGCTCCGGCGGATCCTCTGGCTCCTCGCCGCCGCCGCCTGGGTCTTCGTGGCGGTGTCGCTCGCCGGATTCGACATCGCCGACTGGCCGTCGACCTCCGTCGCTCGACACGCCGAGCCTGCCTCGAATCCGGCCGGAATCGTCGGGAGCCTGATCGCCTGGTGGTCGTACGTGACCCTCGGCTGGGGTGCGTGGCTGGTGCTGGGGATGGCGGCAGTCGCGCTGGTCACGATCGTCCGCGGGTATCAGATCACGCATCCACTGGTTCGGACGCTCGGCACGCTCCTCGCCGCCGTCATGGTCGGTGGCCTCCATGATGCCTGGATCGTCTCGATGTGGCCCCAGGCCGGCGCGATTCCCGGTCTTGAAGCAGGACTCGTGCCGGCGGAACTCGACATCGCGCTGGCGACCCGATTCGGCCCCGTCGGGGCATCACTGATTCTTCTCACGGGCCTCCTGCTCGGGCTGCTCGTCGCGGCCGACGAACTGCTGCTGCGAGTCCCCGCCGCGATGGTCCGNTCGCTCGAAGCGGCACGCGGGATCGACCTCGATCCCGTTCGGGCCGCGATCAGCGCCCCGTTCCGCGGCATTGNAAACCTGACGGAACGATTCGCGGCCCGCCGATCGACCCTCCAGCCCGCCGGCGTCCCCCCCGAAATGGTCGAGGCGTGGCTCAACGACGAAGCGAGGAACGAAGNGGAAGAAGAAGAGGAGGAGGAAGACGACGAGGACGCCTGGTACGGCGATGACGCCGAAGGCGAGGAGGAGGAGGAGGAAGAAGAAGAAGAAGAAGAAGAAGAAGAAGAAGAGGAAGAGGAGGAGGAAGAGGAAGAGACGCTGGTCGACGAGACGCCAGCGCCGCGTGCCTCCGCCGAGGAACTTCGACGAAAGATCGAAAAACTTCCGGTCCGCATGGCGGCCGCCTCGACCGAAGTGGTGCGGGACGAGGACATCCCCCGCGAGGAGAACTTCGAGGGCTACCAGTTCCCCACCCTCGATCAGCTCGAGGATCCCGAAGGCGACTATTCCGCCTCGATGGAGACGACGGTTCGAGAACAGGCGGGCATTCTCGAAGAGGCGCTGCGGACCTTTCAGATCGACGCGGANGTCGCCGGCATCGAGAGCGGTCCGGTGGTCACGCTGTACGCGATCCTGCTCGCCCCCGGGACCCGGGTGGCCCGACTCAACGCGATCTCCAGCGACATCGCTCGCGCCCTGCAGGCCCAGAACATCCGCATCATTCCCAACATGGCGGGCAAGAGCACCGTGGGCATCGAGGTGCCCAACACCAAGAAGGAGAAGGTCCGACTCAAGGAACTCATGTCGAGCGGCCGCTCCCGCGAGATGATGCTGCCGATGTTCCTCGGAAAGGACTCCGCGGGCGATCCCCTCGTCGCGGACCTCGCCAAGATGCCGCACATGCTCATCGCGGGCACGACCGGCAGCGGCAAGAGCGTGTGCATGAACACGATCATCATGTCGTGGCTCTACACCAAGCGGCCCGATGAACTCAAGCTCTGCCTCGTCGACCCCAAGATGGTCGAGATGAGNCAGTTCTCCGACATCCCCCACCTCATGTGCCCCGTGATCACGGAGATGGGCAAGGCCGCGGCGATCCTCGAATGGGCGGTCGGGAAGATGGAGGAGCGATACGAACTCCTTCGCGAGGCCGGCGTCCGCGACATCCGCGGGTACAACGATCTCACCGAAGAGGANCTCCGCGAGGCCTTCGAGCCNTCGAACGACGTGGAATGGGCGAAGCTTCCNAAGAAGCTCCCCTACATGGTCTTCGTCATCGACGAACTCGCCGACCTGATGATGACCAACAAGGAGGTCGAGCATTCGATCGTCCGCATCGCCCAGAAGGCCCGGGCCGTCGGCATGCACCTCATCCTCGCCACCCAGCGACCGCAGGCGAACGTGGTCACCGGACTGATCAAGAGCAACATGCCCTGCCGCGTCTCGTTCAAGGTCGCCAGCGGCATGGACAGCCGGATCGTCCTGGATCAGAAGGGCGCCGAACTTCTCCTCGGCATGGGCGACATGATGATCGTCACGCCCGACAGCACGGAGATCCGACGCGGCCAGGGGACGCTGGTCACCGATCGCGAGACGCGACAGGTCGCGAAGTTCCTCAAGACCGTGGCGGGCCCGACCTTCGAACGCAGCCTGTTGCAGGTGAAGGCGCCNAGCAGCGGCGGGGACGCAGACGCGGGAGGCGAAGGCGGCGAACGCGATCCGCTCTTCGATCAGGCGGTCGAGATCATGATCGAGACCGGCCGTGGTTCGGTGTCCCTGCTGCAGCGGCGGATGGCGATCGGCTACAGCCGTGCGAGCCGGTTGGTCGACCAGATGGGGCTTGCCGGAATCCTGAGCGATCACAAGGGGTCGGTCGCCCGCGAAGTCCTCATCACCCTCGAGGACTGGCATCGGATGAAACGACTCGAAGACGGCCTCGATGCGAGCAATGCCGCCGAGGATCTTGATGGGGACTTCGGCGACGACGATGCGGGCGGCGTGCCCGCCGAACTTCCCGGCGAGCATCGNTACTGAGCCGANGACCGNCCCGAACCGACTCATCGAGCGTGAAACACGACGACGCCCCGCCCACGAAGCGGGGCGTCGTCCTGCATCCNCCGCAGCGACGACCCCNGCCTCCNCTCCCGCACGATCGACCNCACCCAANGAGCGATCCGCTCAAGGTCAATGATCGCAGGGACTTGCGTCGATCCATCCGACCTCGGCGTCGGCTCCGGACCGTCGGCCGGGGGCGGACGCGAAGCGAGGCGGAACGGGTAACATGNCGTCTTTCCAGCCNCAAGGAGCCTGTCCCGATGATCCGATCCCTCACTCGTCCCGTCCTCGCTGTCGCGATCGCCTTCGGCGCCGCCGCGGTCACGACGCCGACGGTCTCGTACGCCCAGTCCAGCGAATCACTGGCCCAGCTGCAGACCGAGCTCGACGCCCTCGACACCATGACCGACACCATCGGCCCCATGCGCAAGAGCGCCGAGATCCGCCTTCAGCAGATGAACGCCTTTCTCAAGCAGTCNGGCAAGACGAACGACGAAGTGAAGTGGTCGTCCGACAACCCCACGACCTTCCACGCACTGAGCTTCCANCAGGCCTACTCCGAAGCGGTGAAGCAGCAGGGCAGCCGCGGCGCGGCGAAGCCGTCGACCGATGATCAGGACCTGCTCGGACGCGAAGTCAACGCCCAGAAGGTCATGACGAAGGACCAGTGGTCGGTCGTCAACAAGCTCCACCAGCAGGTTCAGCAGCGAACCGACTTCATCCGCTCCATCAAGGGGATGAACGACTACGAGAAGTTCGCCGCGGAAGCGACCAAGAAGCGAATGGCGAACCACACGCCCGCGAAGCGAGAGACCGATCGCCAGTCCGAGCAGGGCGGCATCACGCCGGCCCAGCGTCAGGCCAACATCGAGAAGTACCAGAACCAGCAGGCGACGCTCCGTCGTCACTGGGATCACTACCACTTCACCTTCGCGACCTCGGACGGCCCCCCTCCGGGCGGCCCCTTCCGTGGTTTCACCGAGGACGCGAACNATCNATATGGCGACGAGAACAACGGCTACAGCTACGACAACGACGACTACTACGACGGCTCGTACTACAACGGCTACGCCGATCCGTACTACGACGTCTGGGGTCGACACCACGGGATCTATCCGAGGGAAGCCGCCCGCGAAGGGGATCGAATCCACGAGGCGTACGATCGCGGCTCCAACCCGCNCCCCCCGATCGAGCCGCAGTCGGCCCATCCCGCCAACAGCAGGATCGACCCCGACGCCAGTTCGTTCCCGGCGGCCGCCGGTGCCGGACGACGCCGCTGAGATCGGTGAAGTCGAGTTTCCGAATTTGAACGAAGAGGCCCCGCGAGCGATCGCGGGGCCTCTTCTCTTTCACGGAAGTCGAGTCTTGCGGCGATCACTCACTCGCCGATGTCCTCGGCCCAGAGATCGGGCTTCTCACGNTGCAGNCGNTCCATCAGGGCGATGCACCTGGNGTCGTGAAGGACGTGGGCCTCGATCCCCGATTCCTCCAGCCAGTGTTCGGCGCCCATGAANGTGCCGTTCTCGCCGATGACCACCCGTCGCACCTTGTAGAGCACCGCGGTTCCGGTGCACATCGAACAGGGGCTCAGGGTGGAGACCAGGGTGAGCTCCGACCAGTCCCGACGCCGACCCGCCTTGCGAAGACACACCATCTCGGCGTGCGCGGTCGGATCACCGGTCTGGACGCGTTCGTTGTGACCGCTCGAAACGATCTCTCCGGACTCGGTCATCAGGGCGGAACCGATCGGAATGCCGCCTTCGGACCATCCCTTCTCGGCCATGCGAATCGCCTCCTCGAGGCCTTGCAACATCAGATCACGTTTCATCGAATACTCCTGGATCGAAGGCGGAGGACCGGAGATCGAACGACACGGCGTTCGATGGACAGCCTACTCTCTCCGATACGACGACATCCCCGGACGCAAGCGACGGAGCCCACCTTGATTCCAACCCCGGATTCCCCGGACACGACCTCGANGAAGTGGCGAAGCCGATCCGTCGATCTCCGTTCGGAGCCACGCCTGACGGATCTCATCGACACGCTTTCGGCGCTGAGCCGCGTGACGCGCCCGGAAGACGTCATGCCCCTGGTCCGTCGCGATCCGTTCTTCGCGGTGCCCGTCGACGGNCTGATCTCGCTCTCGACCCGCGATCTCGAACCCGGTCGGTACCGCATCACCCGACTCGCGGTGGACGACCTCGAGGGNCTCGAGCGTCCGGTCGACACCTGGAGCGGCCGACACGACATCCCGATCCACGAGACGGGGTTCCTGTCGGACCTGGTTCGAAACGGCGAAGTCTCGCTGCACCGCGATCTGGAGGTTNTCGACGANCCCGTGCTCGGGACGTCGCTTCGACGGTTCAGGTCCGCGATCGCGATTCCGCTTCTCGACGACGGGCAGGCTCGGAACTGGGTCGTCTACTTCAAGGAGGACGCCGAGGGGATGTCGATCGAGGAGCTTGCGGAACGCACCCTCCGCTCGAATCTCATGGGCGGCACGGTCCGTCAGCTTCGGGCGAAGGAGGAGGTCCGGGCGGCGAACGACGCGATGCATCGCGAAGTCGACCGCATCGCGGAGATCCAGCGTTCGTTCATGCCGNGATCGGTCCCNGAGATTCCCGGCTGGTCGCTCGCCGGACGCTTCGAGACCAGTGGCGTCGCGGGCGGCGACCTCTGGACGGTCCGGCGCCTCGAAGACGACCGGATCGCGATCCTGGTGGCCGATGCCTCCGGGCACGGGCCCGCCGCGGCGGTGATGGCGGCCATGACGCACGCGGTCTTCCATTCCGCGGATTGCGTCGATCTCGATCCAGGGTGCATGGGCCGACGGATCAACGAATACCTGACGCGATGGCAGACGACCGGCGACTTCGTCACCGCGATCCTCGCGATCCTCGATCCCGCGACCGGAACGTTCCGCTACATCCGGGCCGGGCATCCACCGGCGTTGCTCCGGACCGCGGGTGACCGGGACGAACCTCGGATCCAGGGGCTCGACCGGGTCGGAGGCCCCCCGCTGGGGATTCTCGAGACCGTGGAATTCGAGGCGGCCGAGATCGTGATCGANCCCGACGAGACCCTCGTCCTCTTCAGCGACGGCATCCTCGAGGCCCGCGCTCCGGACGGGACCATGCTGGGCCCCGAAGGGATCGAAGAGGCGATGCTGCGGTGTCCGGGCGATGCGCGATGCACCCTCGACCGGATCGAACGAGCGGTCCTCGAGTTCGAGGGCGACCGCCCCCGGGAGGACGATCAGACCCTCGTGGTGCTTCACCGGACGCCGGCGGACGCGTAGACTCTCCGGTCATGCCGGATTCGCCTTCCACACCCTCCGTCCACACCCCCGTCGATCGCCGCTGGATGGTGCTCCACGTCCGGGCCAGGCAGGAGAAGGCGGTCGCGAAGTTCCTCGCCGCCGCGGGTATCGAGCACGATCTTCCCCTCGTCGAACGCGTGACGGTCACCCGAGGCCGGAAGCATCGTTCCGAAGTCCCGCTGTTCTCGAGCTACGTCTTCCTCAAGGGGGAGAAGCAGGACGCCTACGACGCGATCGCGACCAAGCGGGTCTCGAGCTTCATCGAAGTGAACGACCAGGACCNGTTGCAGATCGAACTCGAGGCGATCCACCGGGCCCTCGAGGGCGGCTACGAGGTCGAGGATTTTCCGAGCCTCGCGATCGGTGCGCGGGCCCGGGTGACCAAGGGACCGCTGCTCGGCGTCGAAGGCGTGGTGGTCGAGGAGGCACGACGCACGTGCCTCGTCCTCCACGTGGAGATCCTCGGACGCGGCGCGTCCGTCGAGATCGAGCGGGACCTGCTGGAAGAGATCGAGGACTGAACCGACCTCAGGACGTCGGACGATGGCCGAGNCTCGCGAGTCCCGCCGCCAGATCGATCTCCGTCTCGAAGCCGAGCACCGCGGCCGCCAGTCCGGGGTCCGCGACGCTGTGCCGGACTTCGCCGTCCCGCGCCGNCTCGAATCTCGGCGTTCCCGCGTGAAGCGACTCGGCGAGTTCGAGGAGATCCGTGCCACGACCGGTTCCGAAGTTCACCGCGTCGCCTCCGCCGGTGTCGGTCGCCATCGCCGCCAGCATCAGGCCGCGGACCACGTCCTCGACGTGGATGAAGTCACGGGTCTGCCGTCCGTCACCGAAGATCACCGGCGTCTCCCCCCCGGCTGCGCGGGCCGCGAAGATCGCGATCACGCCCGAGTACGGGGAATCGGCCCGTTGCCGAGGTCCGTACACGTTGAAGAACCGCGGGCAGATCGTCGCGATCCGACCGGCTTCCGCGAAGGATCGACAGTGGGATTCCGCCAGGAGCTTCGCCTCGGCGTACGGCGACGCCGGTGCCGNTGTGGCGGTCTCCGCGATCGGCGGCGGCGCATCCCCGTAGACGCTGCAGCTTCCCGCGAGCACCAGTCGCCCCGCGCCGGCGGAAGCGGCGGACTCGAGCATGTCGCGAGTGCCTTCCGCGACCACGCGATGGTAGAGCGCCGGCTCCGCGACACTCTCGGTCACCGAGACCCTGCTCGCGAGATGCATCACCAGGTCGCAGCCCGCGACCGCGTCCTCCCGGGCGGTGGCGTCCTCGATCGATCCCTCGACGAACTCGACGCCGTCCGTGTGGTGAGCGAGGTTCTCGATTCGGCCGGTGGAGAGATCATCGAGCACCACGACCTTGACGCCGGCTCGTCGCAGTCCGTCGACGAGATGGGAACCGATGAACCCGGCGCCACCCGTGACGCAGACTCGCCGGAACATTCCGTGCAGACGTTCCTCGATTCCTGAACGCGACATCGTCATGCCGTCAGGATCCGCCGCCGCTTCCGAGCCCGGCGTTCTCTCGTCCGGCGGGACCGCCCGAAAGCAGCCCGCCGCCGAGCACGATGCCGAGCCCGACCACGAAGGGAAGCGAGATCACGTTCCAGANCGGCTGCTTCGCCGCGGTCTCCACCGCGACNGCACCGGTCTCGCCTCGTGCTTCCGCCCGGGCGACCTGCCCGGCGATCTCGCCTTCGACGATGTCCTCGCCGGTCGCCTCCGCCATGGTCACCTCCGACCCGTCGCCGCGCAGATCGGCGACGAACGTGAGCACCGCGGAGAAGAGACCGATCGCGATGAAGATGATCGCCAGCGTCCTGATCGCCGACTCCCGGNCGTCGCGACCGGCGACCAGCGACGCGGCGATGCCGGACACCACGGAGGTCATCAACGCGATCGGCCACTGCACCACGAAGATGTACCACATGGTGACCATGCCGGTCTGCGCATCCGCGTATCGCTCGCCGACCATCGCCGGTGCGGTTTCGCCGAGCGGGAAGGCGATGACCGACATCAGGACGAATCCAACGAACACGCCGAGAATCAATCTTGCCATTCGAGAACCTCCGTGGAAACCGACCGGAGCCTAGCGGATCCCCGCTTCAGGCGTTGAAACGACGCCCGAGTCGAACGCATCGGACGTCGACATCGCCGACCACTCGACACTGGCAGGCGAGGCGGACTGCGGCACCGCGTCGATGCGGTGGATGCGATGGCGGCTGATAAGATCGTTCTGACGACCTGCGAAGAACATCCGCATGTGGCGGGTCTCGCGGCTTTGCACCGCAATTATGCTGTCCATCGCAGGGGAGTGTTCGGTCGAATGAAGACTTCATTGAAGGATTGCTGAATTCGAGCGTGAGGCCCCATGCGGTAGAAATGGGGTTTTCAACATGCCGTTCATTCTGTCGAAGGCGGAAAGATGAAAGTACTCGTGACAGGATCGGCCGGCATGTTGGGATCGGCGGTGATCGACACATTGCGTGCCGACCGACGTGAGATCGTGGCGACGGGCAAATCGGNACGGGGAGCGGCGGTGTTGCCGATGGACATCCAGGACTGGGGATCGGTGCNCGCGACATTCGGCGAGCACAAGCCAGATCTGGTTCTGCATCTGGCGGCTGAAACCAATGTGGACCTCTGCGAACAGGAACCCGACCACGCTTATGCGTGCAATGCTTTCGGCACGGAGAATATCGTCCGGGCTTGTGGCGAACAGGGCGCGGTGATGGCCTATGTCAGTACGGCCAATGTCTTCGACGGCGAGAAACGCGAGCCATATACCGAATACGACACCCCGAATTCGGTCAATGTGTATGGCCGATCGAAACATGCCGGAGAATGCATCGTCGAACGTTCGCTTGACCGCTATTTCATCTTTCGAGCCGGTTGGATGGTGGGGGGATGGGAGATCGACAAGAAATTCGTCTACACCATGATTCAGCTGTGCCGTGAACAAGACGAGCTCAGAGTGGTCGATGACAAATTCGGCAGTCCGACTTTCGCCGCGGACTTTGCCACTCACATGATGGCGGTCGTGGATTCCGGCCGTTACGGCCTGTATCACCTGGCCAACAAGGGCACCGCATCCCGCTGGGAAATCGCCAAGGAGATCGTCAAGGGACTGGGCAGGTCCGGTGAAGTTGATGTCGTGCCCATCTCGTCGGCCGAGTTCCCATTGCCTGCCCCAAGGCCGCGGTCCGAGATGCTGCAGAACCTGAAACTACAGTTGCTCGGGCTGGACGAGATGCCGCATTGGAAGGACGCACTGCGCGATTATCTCGAAGCGAACAAGGATCGGGATTGAGTCCGCGGGTCGATCTCGAGAAAACGAAGACCATCGCCGCGGACATGAAGCCGGACCACCGCGTGTTCACGCTGCNATTCGCGATGTTCGGTGCCTTGCTCGGCGCCTCGACGCGGGGCTCCGAAACCGAATGGTCGGCATCTCGACCCTCCTGGCGACCCTCGACCGCGAATCGAGTCGTGAATTGGATCGCGGCGTGTACCTCGTCGAACCGGAGCAGGTCTCGGAACGCATNATGCCGCAATNCGTCGACCCCGATCGGCCGACCGTGGCGAATCCGACGAACATGCCGAGAATCAACCTCGCCGTCCGGGAGTCTCCGTGGGGGCCTTTCCGAGCCTATGGAAGACGAGGCCCCGATTTTGAAACGGTGTCGGAGTCGGATGCTTCACACGTCGGAATCCGCTGGCCCCAGACGCCATCGTGCTTGCGAACCTCCACGTCGCCGCTGATCCGACACTGGCAGGCGAGGCGGAGTCCGGCATCGCGTCGATGCGGTGGAAGACCGAGCCGCCATCGCTCGAGGGCGGTGGGCGACGANGTCGCATCCGCGGCGCCGTCGACCTGCACCGCACAGGTTCCGCAGGTGCCGAGGCCGTGGCAGTTGAGGATGGAGACGGCGACGTGATGAGGCGTCATGCCCGCATCGAGCAGCGCACNTCGAAGCGTGGTGCCCGGCTTGCAGATCGTCGCACGGCCCTGAAATCGAATGGTCGGCATCTCAATCCTCGTGGCGTGCCCGGCCCGAGGACCGATCCGCGAATTCGATCGCGGCGTCGACCTCGTCGAAGCGGGGCAGGTCTGGAAACGCATCATGCCAGAATGAATGGACCGCGATCGGCCGACCGTAGCGAATCGACAATTCGATCTCCGCCCGGGTGCCCACTCGTCCCGGCAGGGCGAGCACGACCGTCGAGCTCAGGATGTTGAGGTGATTCCGGCTGTCGGATTCGAGTTCCCCGCCCGGCAGGTGGGTCGCGATCGGAATCTCCACGAAGTCGTTCGGGTAACCCGACAACGGCNCGCCATCGGCGTCACCNCGGAGAATGCCGAGATGGACGCCGGCCCGAGGATGTCGATCGGTGAAACCGCGGGCCACCGACGTCATCACCCCGCCCCCACCACCGGTCAGCAGATTCCATCCGGATCGCGCGATCGCCCGGCCGAGCGGCTCGGCGATCTCGACGTGTGGATCGTCGCCACTCCCCATCACACCCACCACCGGGCGTCGCACCGGCCCCTCCCGCGGCGCGTCGTCGGCGATCGCCGTTTCCACCGCTTCTCCAACCGCCCGGCCCACCGCCTGGCCGACCGAGAGTTCGAAGGTGTTGCCGTCGGGATCGTCGAGAAAGGCCCAGGTGCCGGCGGGCCCGTCGCCCGCGTGAGGTCCTTCCCGGAGGACGCCGGCCGCACGGGCCGCGCCGATCAGTCGATCGAAGTCGGAGCGGTTCCGACAGGCGCATCCCAGATGGGCGAAGGGTCCGAGCGGACGCACCTCGTCGCGTTCGACGAGCACCACTGCGAACGGANGGGTCCGATCGCTGATCCACGCGATGCCGGGGCGCCGATGGACGACGTCGAATCCACCGAATCGTCGGTAGAAGTCGATGGTTCGATCGAGGTCGCGACACTCGATCGCGCAGTGCGTGAGTCCGTGGTCGCCGCCCTTCGGCGGCCGGTTCATCCGACGCCTCCGACCGCGAACAACGAGACGAGGAGGAGCCCCAGCATGATGATGATCGCCGGGGGCCCCAGCCAGAGCAGCAGCACCGCGAGATGCGCCACCCGACGACGACGAGAGACCTGCGACGGGTCGGGGCGCGACGGGTCGGCCTCGTCGCCGGACGGATCGTCGTNGTCGTCGTCGTCGAACGCTTCGGCCTCGGAGAACGAAGCCTGCATCTCCTCCAACACGGCCCGCGCCCGCACCGCGTCGTCCGCGTCACGGACCCACACCGTCAGCGTCGCTTCAAGGAGCCCCGGGTAGACGGCCGCACCGACTCCCGGCGGCATGTCGGTCGTCTCCGCCGGAATNCCGGCCGCGTGGAGTTCCTCGACGAGCTGGAGTCCGATGACCGGAGGCAGGGTGGCGATCTGTTCCAAGGCGATCTCCGCGACGATGACCGGGGATCAGACGACGCGTCGNAAGACGCACCACTGGAAGGACTGCACGGCGCCCCATGGCGTCTCGTGAAGCTCCTGTTCCGACGACACCGGGACGAATCCGGACGAGAAGAGATCCGCCAGCTCGTCCGCACCCGCCCGTCGCACCTCGAGGTCGCTGCACCGCATCGGACCGTCGGGGGCGAAACCGCCGACGACCAGGTGCCCTCCGGGCCGAACCGCGCTCGCCGCGAGGACGGCGTAGCGTTCCCGCCACGCCGCGTCATCGAGGAAGTGAAGCACCGCTCGATCGTGCCAGAGCGAGACCGACGGAACGGGATCGAGTTCGAGCACGTCGATGGGATGATCGTGGACCTCGGTCGCCGAATCGACCGGNTCGAGGCGGCCTCGGACCTGNTCGATGGCGGCCGCGGAGACGTCGAGCAGATGGAGCCGCCGCACGCCGCGTTGCACGAGGCGATCCGCGAGATGCGACGCCCCGCAGCCGACGTCGATCACGTCGTCATCAACACCGATGCCGAGGCGATCCACGATGGCCATCGAGACCCGGGGATCGTCCTGGTACCAGCTCGTNTCGGCGTGGNCCTTGGTCGACCAGACGTCGTTCCAGTGTTGTCGGATCGGATTCATGGCGGATGCTCCGGTGGGCCGCCCCGAAGATACCAGAGGTCGCTCGATGTTCAGGACCACGACTCAGGCGGAATACAGCCCATGCAGAACGAAGGCATGGGCGACGCCCGCGCCGAGCAGGACCGTGCAGACCAGGGCCCGGCACGTCGAACTCCGTCGCGCAAGCATGAATGCGCCGATCCCGAGCGCCGCGGTCACCGCCGCCATCGACGCGATTCCGGCCGGGGACTCCGGACCGACGCCGAGCACGGTCCGGCCGACCACCACCCCGGGAAGGAATCCGGGCATGACCGGCCAATACGCGATCCAGGACCATCGGTAGACGCTCCACGACCCCGGCATCATGAAGATCCAGCACTGGGGCAGGTACAACGCGAGCAGGACCCAGACGACNGTCCACCTCGCCCGCACGCGCCGCAGGCCGCGATCCTGCANCGACAGCATCGCCTCGTACGACATCCCGCACTCGGGACAGCGACCCGCGATCCGCCTGAGGTATCCGCANCCCGGACAGGTCGGGAACTCGTCCGGATCATGTCCGAGGTCGGAGGACGACTGATCACCGACCCGCGATGGGATCGCATTCATGCGACGCCCCCATCCACGATGAACGACGGGGTCTTCTTCAACCGTCTGCGTTCGACGCCGAGGCAGACGTCGAGGTCGGCGGCACGCCGGCACCTGCGAGAAGCCGGGCGCGGGTTTGAACGTATTCCACCTCGTCGATGGCGCCGGAGTCCTTCGCCTTCTGGAGATCGATCAACTCCTGGCCGATCGTGGGACGCTGGAGCTTCGAGTTGTTCCCCACGACGCACCCGCCGAGTCCGGCGAGCATGATGGCGGTGGAGGCGAGTGCGAAACGGCGCGGGTGATTTCGATTCATCGGTCTGTACCCCAGTTTCNTGATTTGAAGTCGGTCAGTCGGCGAGGATGAACGATCGGCGGAGTCGGAGGTAATCCGCTTCGTCGATCGCCCCGAGCGAACGAGCCCGATCGAGGTCCTCGATCTCCACGGAACTGGAAGGCACGCTCTCCCCCGTCACGTCGTTGGCGGCGACGCAGCCCGCCACCGCGAACAGCATCGANAACGCGATGCCGCTCGCGAGCCGACCGGCCCGCCGTCGTCGGGGATTCTCGTGGTTCCGGATCGGTCGTGTTCGCCTCATCGTGTGACTCCGTCTCGTGAGCGTACTGGATGCCGAAGTCTCGATTTCCCGCCGGCACCGCCTTCTTCGGTTTCAAGGCCCGGGGGTTGCATGCCAGTCGCTGAAATCCCGCTTCACCAGCCAGCGTGCGAAAGAACACGGCCGCACCCGGAGGGTGCGGCCGTGGAATTCGATCGTCGTNCGGAACGAAGGCTGGTTCAGCCGGCCCAGTTGGACTTGAAGTCCTCGCAGGCGGCCTTGAACTCGTCTTCCATGCCCTTGAANCTCTTNGCNGCGACGAGCTTCTCGCGAACGGCCGAGCCCTTGCCACGGAAGTACTCGAGCAGGTCGGNCTCGAAGNCGGAGACCTTCTCGAGGTCCACGTCGTCGAGGAANCCACGCGTNCCCGCGAAGATCGAGAGGCACTGGTCGATCACGTTCATCGGCACGAACTGNCCCTGCTTGAGGAGTTCCGCCATCCGCTGGCCNCGNGTCAGCTGACGCTGGGAGGACGGGTCGAGTTCGGTNCCGAGCTGGGCGAACGCCTCNAGNTCACGGAANGCCGCGAGGTCNAGTCGAAGCGAACCCGCGATCTCCTTCATNGCCTTGATCTGGGCGTTGCCACCCACNCGNCTCACCGAGATGCCCACGTTGATCGCGGGCCGGATGCCGGCNGCGAANAGTTCGGGCTGNAGGTAGATCTGNCCNTCGGTGATCGAGATCACGTTGGTCGGGATGTACGCNGANACGTCGCCTTCCTGNGTCTCGATGATCGGNAGNGNNGTNANCGAACCNCCNCCNTTNNCGTCGGANAGCTTNGTNGCNCGTTCNAGNAGACGNCTGTGNAGGTAGAACACGTCGCCGGGATACGCTTCGCGGCCGGGGGGCCGACGGAGAAGAAGCGAGAGTTCCCGGTAGGCGACGGCCTGCTTGGAGAGATCGTCATAGACGCACAGGACGTGCTTGGGCGTCTTGCCGTCCTTGCCCTGCCACATGAAGTGCTCGGCCATCGCGGTGCCCGAGTAGGGGGCGACGTACTGCATCGGGGCGGGGTCGGAGGCACCGGAGGAGACCACGATGGTGTAGTCCATGGCACCGGCTTCCCGGAGCGAGTCCACCACGCTGGCGACGGTCGATTCCTTCTGACCGACCGCGACGTAGATGCACACCACGGCGTCTTCGGTTCCCCAGAATTCCTTCTGGCTGATGATCGCGTCGAGGCAGACCGCGGTCTTGCCCGTCTTCCGGTCGCCGATCACGAGTTCGCGCTGACCGCGACCCACGGGGATCATCGAGTCGACGGCCTTGATGCCGAACTGCATCGGCTCGGTCACCGGCTGTCGGGCGGCGATGCCGGGGGCCACGATGTCGACCTTCCGGGTCTCGGTGGTCGCCAGGGCCGGGCCGCCGTCGATGGGCTGGCCGAGGGCGTTGACCACGCGGCCGAGGAGCGCTTCGCCCACCGGAACCTCGAGGAGGCGACCGGTCGAACGAACGGTGTCGCCCTCGCGGATGCCGACCGAGGAGCCGTAGAGCACCACGCCGACCGTGTCGGACTCGAGGTTCATCGCCTGGCCCATGATGGTGCCGTGCTGGCCCTGGAACTCGAGGAGTTCGCCGGCCATGACGTTCGAAAGGCCGTACACGCGGGCGATGCCGTCGCCCACTTCGACGACCTGGCCGACCTCGGAAATCGAGAGCTCGGTCGCGAACTGCTCGATCTCCTGCTTGATGACGGAGGTGATCTCGTCGGACTTGATCTTCACGGGAAGCCTCGCAAGGCGCCGGCATTCGGCGCAGTTGTGAAAGTCGTGTTCACCGGGATTCGACCCGGTCTCCTGTGGCCGACGCGGACGCGCCGGACCGTTCCTCACCACCGACCCGTCGGGTCGGCATCCGACCACCCGGTCAATCCGCCAGGAAGTCGTCCGCCCCCGCCCGGACCCTGGTGGATCCCGAGGCGAGGAGCTCCTCACGCATCCGACGGAGCTGTCCCCGCACGGAGCCGTCGATCAACTGGTCGCCGACCCGCAGCACGATGCCGCCGATCAGCGAATCATCCGCGTACTGGTGGAAGACCGGCTCCTGGCCGAGCTTCGCCTTGACCTTCTCGGCGAGCAGCGCGAGCTGATCAGCGCCGAGCGATCCGTCGATCGTCATGACGTCGACCTCAACCCGTCCCATTCGTTCGTTGACGAGCTGGTCGTAGGCCGAGGTCATCGCCCCGAACTCGCCGAGCCGGCCCTTGCCGTTCAGGACGAGCATGAACCGGAGCACCAGATCGGACACCCGGCCCTCGAAGATCCGACGCAGGGCCTCGGCCCGCTTGTCGGAATCGACGATCGGCGAGCGGAGGAACTCCGCGACCTCCGCGTCCTCGCGGATCATCTCCGCGATCACGCTCAGTTCGCCGCCGGTCTCGACGATCTTGTCGTCGCCGCCCGCGGCATCCGCGAGTTCCAGCAGGCTCTGTGCGTAGACGCGAGCCACGGCATCGACGGTTTCCGAGGTGGTGGTCATGGGCGAGTGGTGATCCGTGGTTCAGAAGAACGAAAGAGTGGTCAGACGCCGGCGCCGTCGAGTTCTCGAAGGCTTTCCTCGACGAGACGGGCCTGATCCGCGGGATTGATCTCCCGCTTCAGGATCTTGCCCGCGACGGCGGCCGCGAGTTCGGTGGCGTTGGCATGGATGTCGGCGACCGCGGCCTTTCGGGCGGACTCGATGTCCGCCTTGGCCCGCGCCATCCGCTCCGCGAGCTCACGCTCGTTGGCGGCCTTCATCTCGTCGCCGAGACGCTGGGCTTCGGCCTTGGCCTCCGCGATGGTCTGCTGCGCCTGCTCACGGGCCTCCGCGAGACTCTTCTCGTAGTCGGCCAGTGCCTGACTCGCCTGGGAACGAGCGTCTTCCGCGGCCTTAATCTCGCCGAGGATCTTGTCGTTCCGGTCGTCGAGGCCCTTCGTGATGACGGGCCAGACCTTGAGATACAGGAATCCGAAGGCGACCACGAAGACCACCAGAGCGGTGCCCGCGACCCACGGCTCGGAAGCCATGGGGTTGGGATTCTCAGCGGCCGCGAAAAGGAATGGGACAGGCATTCGACGCTCCGTCGGTACGAAGGGGAATTCCCCGGCTCCGGCGATGAACGCCGGAGCCGGGGAGGTGTTCGCGATCTCAGCCGGCCATGAGGAAGCCGACGACGACGCCGAACAGGGCGACACCTTCGACGAGCGCGGCGGTGAGGATCATGTTCACGAAGATGCGGCCGCCCATTTCGGGCTGGCGAGCGGTGGCTTCGCAGGCGCCGGCGCCGATGCGGCCGATGCCGATGCCCGCACCGATGACCGCGAGGCCGGCGGCGATGCCCTTGCCGATACCCGCGCCCCAGTTGGGCATCTCGCCGTCCTGGGCGAGCGCCGGCTCGACGATGACGAGCGAACCGAGAAGGGTGAACACGAAGAGGGGGATGAGCTTGTTCATTGGAATCCGAATCTCCGGGTGCGACGCCGTGGCGTCCTTGGTGAGTCTCTGAAATCTGAAGCCCATTCATCCCGCCGCCGGGAGGAATGGTGGTCGTTGAATCG
>NYVS01000099.1 GCA_002684755.1 Phycisphaerae bacterium | reverse complement strand
AGCAGGAGCGGTCCCGCCATGCGGCCGAAGAGGATCTTCGCGGCGAACCCGGGCATCGGCGCGATCGCCGGTCGCCGCAGCACCCGGCCGAGCGCCTTCGCGAACGTCCGCTGGTCGACCGGTTCGGGCGCGGTGGCGTTCACCGGTCCTTCGTAGCGATCGTCGATCACGAGTCGGTGCAACACCCCGAGGAGATCGTCCATGCCGATCCAGCTCAGGCCCTGCCGTCCCGAACCGAGCGGGCCACCCGCCCCGAGCTTGAAGGGGGGAATCATCTTCTGGAGCGCGCCACCCTTCGGCGTGAGCACCACCCCGATCCGCGGATGGACCACGCGAATGCCCGCCTTCCGGGCGGCGTCCGCGGCATCCTCCCAGGCGACGGAGACTTCCGGCAGGAAGCCCTCGCCCGCGGCGGACGACTCGTCGACCCGTTCGGACCGGTTTCCGTAGAACCCGACCGCGCTGGTCGAGACGAACACCGAAGGCGGCGTGGTCATCGCCGCGAGGGTCTCGGCGATCAGCCGCGTGCCGTCGACCCGCGAGTCGCGGATGAGTTTCATGCGTTCCGGCGTCCAACGTCGATCGGCGATGCCCGCCCCCGCGAGGTGCACCACCGCGTCCGCCCCGTCGAAGGCCGCTGCGTCGATCTCGCCGCGGGCCGGATCCCAGCGGTACTCGCCCGCGCCCGCATCCGGCGTGCGGCGCACGAGGTGGCGAACCACGTGCCCCCCGGTTCTGAGGAACGCGGTGAGCTGGGTGCCGATCAAGCCGCTCCCGCCGGTGATGACCACGGTCTGCGGGGCGAGATCACCCGCGTCCGCGTGCCGCTGCAGGTCGGCGGCGGTCCGGTAGTGGCGGTACCGGAACATCTTCGCCAGATCCCGCCGCACCAGGCCCGCCCCGAGGCCGCCGAGCGGGCCCATGGGCATTCGGTAGGCGATCGAATCCCGCAGCCTGCTGTACGACGCGTCGCCCTCGGTCTCGAAGAACTCGTGACGGTGATGCCAGGCGCCGAACGGACCCGAGACCTGCACGTCGATGAACCGCTCCCCGGGGACGGCCTCCTCGATCCGGGCCCGCCATCGCTTGCGGACGAACGGGGCGATCGGAACCGAGAGCACCGTCTCGACGCCCGCTCGAAGCGGGCCGGAGTCCTCGATGACCCGGACGTCCTGCCACGGCGGCAGGAGGCGATCGAGCGCCCCCGCCCGGAAATGCCAGTCCGCGACCTCGGTCTTCGAGACCCGCATTCCGGACTCGCACCGAAAGGTCCGGTCGCCGGCATCGGTGCCGTGTTCGATTCGTGGTTGGTCGGGCACGGAGGCTCCCTGCATGGTTCATGGCGGCCGACGGCCGCGGTCTGGGCTTCGTCGCGGACGATGGTCCGGACGCACCGCGATGGAAAAGCCGCTCCGTCTCCGGAAAACCCCCTCCGTGGCGTCGAGACCCTACCATTCACGCATGCCAGTCACCGATATCCAGGCCCGGATCAGGGCCCTGCTCGCGGATCGACGCGCCCGGCTCGACGCGGCCCTCGCCAGCATCGACGCGGATCCGGATTCGGTCGTCCGGCTCCTCGAGGCCGTCGACGCGACGGTCCGGCGTGGCGGCACCATTCTTACTTGCGGAAACGGCGGATCGGCCGCGGAGGCCCTGCATCTCGCCGAGGAGTTGATCGGTCGCTACCGAGGCGATCGCCCGCCGATCCGGAGCATGTGCCTCAACGCGGATCCGACCGCCCTGACCTGCATCGCCAACGACTTCGGCTTCGAGGCGATCTTCGCCCGCCAGGTCGAGGCGATGGCCACCGACCTCGACGCGCTCGTGATCTTCTCGACCTCCGGCCGCAGCCCGAACCTGCTCGCCGCGCTCGAAGCGGCTCGCGATCGAAACGCGACCACGATCGGCTTCCTCGGCGGAGACGGCGGCGAGGCCCGCGCCCTCTGTGACGTCTCGGTGGTGGTCGGCGGGCGGGACTCCGCCGCGATCCAGGAGGTCCACCAGTTCCTGATGCACGCCTGTTGCGAACAGTTTGAAACCGATTCGAACACCTGATCCCGCGTCCGCCCGCGTCACGCCCTCCTGTCGACCGAGAACACGATGCCGACTTCACCTTCCACCTCCGCCCGCGGCTCGATCATCGGAACCCTGCTGGTCCGGATCCTCGTTCCGCTCTGGGTCGTCGCCGGCGCGAGCGTCAAGCTCTACACCCTGAATCCCAAGCTCCTGCCCGAACCGGTGCTGCTGGTGGTCCGGGACTCGGCCCGACTCTTCGGCGTCACCGACCTGAACTGGTGGCTGGGGTTCTCGCTTCGGTCGATGATCGGTGTCGAGATCATGCTGGCCCTGGTGATGTTCGCGTCACCCCGGCTCGCCCGCTTCGCCGCGAGTTTCATTCTCACCGTGTTCCTCGCAGTGCTGGTCGCGACGATGGCGATGGCCGCGAATCGAGATGGAATCAGCGCGATCTGGAGCGGCAGCTGCGGTTGCTTCGGCTCGGTGAGTCCACCACCGCTCGGCATGTTCGCGATCGACGCCCTGCTGCTCCTCGGGGTGATCTTCCTGCGACCGATCCGGGAAGCCGCGATTCCGGCCCGGTTCGGATCCGTCCTCGCCGCGGCGGCGATCGGTTTCGGCCTCGCATTCAGCGTCCCGTCTCCGAAGATCACCATCACGGTCCCGGCGCCGCCGCCGGTCGACACCGCCGACGGTGACGTCGCCGCGACACCCGACGTCACACAGGCCGTCGGCTGGGGTCCCGCCCCCACCGAGATCGAACCGTTCTACGTCGCGGACTTCGCGAGCTGGGTCGGCACGCCGCTCTCGTCACAGCCCCTGGCGAAACTGATCTCCCGACCGCTGCCCGAATGGATCGACACCGATCGGTTCCATCTGGTGCTCTACCGCGAGGACTGCGAACACTGCCACACCCTGCTCGAGGATCATTTTCTCGGCCCGCTGGACACCCCGGCCATCGCGGTCGCGGTCCAGGACATCGATCCCGCCAACGCCCTCGCCATGCCCTGTGATGAATGCCTCCTGCACACGCTTCCCGAAGGTCCGCAGTACGTCATCTCCACGCCGATCCTGATGACGATCGAAGGGGGCACGGTCCTCGCCGTCTGCGAGGATTCCGAGGATCAGGCCGCCGTGGTCGCCACCCTCGACGCAACGCCCTGAGATGCGAATCGGCCGACGTCCCGCGAAACCGTCGCGAAGGCTGTCCGAAACGCCTCCAAAGGTCCGATGCCTTCCGGTTCCAGTTCGATTCCAACTGTCGATGGAGCCACCCATGACCGACATGCCCAACCGGCTCACGAGGATGACCATGATCACCGCGAATCCCACCACGACCCGACTCCTCCCGCTGNTCGCGGCCGCCCTCCTCACGCTCGGCTGCGAACCCGCCTCGGAGCAGTCCTCGACGCCGCCCGCCGGCGGATCGACCCCCGTCGCGAACACCGATCCCTGGGGGGCGATGCCGACCGAGGTCGAACCCTTCTACTTCACCGATTTCGATGCCTGGGTGGGCAAGCCGCTCGCCGATCAGGATCTCGCGCGGCTCATCAACCGCCCGATTCCCGAGGCTCTCAAGACCGGCCGCGGTTTCGTGATGTTCTACCGAACCGACTGCGAGCACTGCCATCACATGCTCGAGCAGTGGTTCACCGCCTCCGTTCCGGCGCCGACCGTCGCGGTCCAGGTCCCCGACACGGATCCGGCGAACGCGATGCCGTTCCCGTCCACGATCGTCGAGAAGCGAGCGCTGCCCGGCGGCCCCGACTACGTGATCCAGACGCCCGCGCTCTTCGCGGTCCGGGACGGCGTGATCACCGGCTTCGCGAACGATCCCGACGACGTCGCCGCGGTCGAAGCCTGCCTCGCCTCCAACGCCGACTGACATCGACCACCACCGAGCCGCGCCATGTTCAACACCGCCCGAATCGTCCTCGCCATCTTCCTCATCGCGGCCGCGTTCTGCATCGCCATCTTNGGCGAAGCCGCGATGCCGGTGTGGCTGATCGGCCTCGGTGCGAAGGCCGGAGACACGCCCGCCGCCGGCGCCGAGATCGCCGCCAAGGCCACCATCGGCGCCGCGGCGGCCCTCGCAGGCATGCTGCTCGCGCTCGGCCGACGGGGCCGGGGCCCGGCCATCGTGGTCGCGGGCCTCGTCGTCTTCTCCGGCATCGCCGACGCGTCGGCGGAGTTCGCCCTCGACGCCACCGCCTCGAGCCTCGTCCGGCCCGCGATCCAGGTGATCGTCGGAATCGCCGCGGCCGCCGTGCTCCTTCGCACCAAGCCCGATCCCGAACGGCTCCGTCACCCCCTGATGGCCGGCGTCGGCGTCGTGCTGGCGCTGGTCGCGGGTGCGGCGATCGCCGGCAACGTCCAGGTGGGCATCACGCCGGAATCGATCAGCCGAAGCCGCGGAGAGGATGGCCGTTTCATCGTCCACGATCTCACCGCGGGCATGTGGGAGGACTGGAAGGGACTTCCCCTGGAGGAGACCGGGGTGCTCGAACACCTTCCGCAGCTTCGCGGCCTCAGTCAGGACCAGCCGACGCTGGTCGCCCTCTACCGGCCCAACTGCGGCGCGTGCCATGATCTCTTCGACGGCTACTTCGGCGAGACCCTCTCCGCCCGCGTGATCGCGGTCGAGATCCCGCCCGCCGAAGGCGTCGAAATGGTGGAATCGGATCTTCCCGAGGACGTCTACTGCGACGGCTGCGTCCGCCTCAAGCTTCCGGAGGGACCGGTGTGGCTCGCGGAGTCGCCGGTGCTCGTCGGGCTCGTCGACGGCAAGGTCGCATGCGTGTCGGTCGACGATTTCCAGCGATGCGTCGACGGCATGGTCGAAGCCGCCGATCTCCAGTTCGCCCGGGAACTCGAGAAAGCGAACGCCCGGGACGACGCGGCGTCACCCTGACCGACGACTNNTCGCGATCTCGACCGCGTTCCGAAGCTTCTCCGCCGTGCCGGCATCGTTGAGCGCCGTCTTCCCGAACCCGGCCACGCCGCCCACGGCTTCCGCCGAGGCCTGGGAAGCCTCGAGGTTCGAAATGAGGGCGGCCGCGACCGCGCCGCCACCNTGCGCCTCGATGAGCTCGATGCCGTCGGCATGCGGAAAGCGTCCGTCGAGGAGTCGGTTGACCAGCAGCACCATCGGTCCGCTTGAACCCGCGATTCGTTCGCGGAGTTCGGTTTCGTCGTTCACCGGATGGACCTCGGCGTCGGGAAGCACCCGCTGGACCGCGGTTCGCAGCATCCACGCGTCAGGCGTGCAGTGACCGACTGAAAGCACGGTGATCGGCCGGGTGTCGGATGCTTCGGGGCTCATGAATCGGTCTCCGGATCGACGCCTCGGCGGACGCGAACGTNTCTGGNAAAGGNGAATCTACTCGACGACGGATTCTGAAGCCGGGTCGTGATGTTCGAACGCCGTCATCCCGCTCCGCAGGGTGAAGTCGAACCCGGGGGCGATTCGGATTCGCCTCGGCGAAGGATCGCCGTCGAGCANCATGCGGACGACGCCGTCCCAGACCGCCCGGGTCGTCGATGCCGCCGCGGGTTCCAATCCGATCGCGGCGTCGCGGACCAGGGTGCCGATCCGGCCCGGCTCGAGGGCCTCGAAGATCTCGCGTCGCCATGGCGGTGGCCCGAGCCCCGGCTGCGGCGACATCACCTGCGCCTCGGCGGCGACCGCCGCGATCCGACCGGCGGCCCCGGGATGGATCGACTCCAGTCGAGGCAGCACCTCGTGCCGGATCATCTCCCGGGCCCGGTCGCGTCGGTCGTTGGTCGGATCGTGCCGGACCGGCAGTCCCGCGGTCTCGACCAGCATCGCGATCGCGTCGCGTCGCGCGGCGAGCAGCGGCCGGACCACGCGACATCCCGAGCCGAGCGATCGCTGTTCGGGAATCCCCGCGAGTCCGTCGAGCCCGGTGCCCCGGGCGAGCCGGAGCAGCACGGTCTCCGCCTGATCGTCGGCGTGATGTCCCGCGAGGACGACCGCGGCGCCCGCATCGATCGCGAGCCGGGTCAGGGCCGACCAGCGCGCATCCCGGGCGGCGGACGACGACACGCCCCCNTCGTTGGNACTCGACCAGTCGAGCCGCGTCGACTTGAAGGGGATNTCGAGCGCGTTCGCGAGCGTCTCGACCGCCCGAGCATCCGCGGCGGAGTCCGACCGGAGCGCATGGTCGACGTGTCCCACCACCGGACGCAGGCGTCTGGGTTCACGCCGCCGCGCGAGGGCGGCGACGATCGCCAGCAACGCCGTCGAATCGATGCCGCCGCTCACCGCGACGAGCACCGGTCGATCGTCTCGGATGTCGCAGGCTTCGAGGCGTCGTTCGACGAGCCCCGCCAGCGGCGATCGCGATGCCGCGAGTTCGACGCGTTCCCGATCGACGCCTTCCCGGCCGACGATCGGATCGACCTCGGGCTCGCGCTTCGATTTCAGCCCCCTGCTCACGGGTCTCGTCGCCCGTCCGCTCCGGCGGGCGGCGCGTCGCGGCTCGCCGGCTCGGAGGCGTCGGGCGTCAGGGTGACCCGGACCGTGGCGCGGACCGCGTCGTCGGACTGGACCGAGGTCGACCACTCGACGTTCTCGAATCGCGTGAGGATCGAGGAGAGCCGCGCGAGGATCGCCGCATCCNCCGACGCGTTCGGATCCGAGGATTCGGCGCGAAGACCCGCGAGGTCCCCCACCTGGAGGCCCAGTCGGGCCGGACTGGCGACGCCCTGGCTGCACGCCGGAGCCGCGTCACCCGACGCCTCGACGTTCACGCTCTCGATCGCCCGTCCCACCCGCCGAACGATGCCGGGCGAACTTCCGACCACCAACCACGTGTCGCCGTCGAGTTCGGTGTCGACGTCGGCGTCGACGGGGCCCACCCGGCGAATCACCCAGTTCAGGCTCGTCGCGATGGACGCCGGGTGCCGGTCGAAGGACGCGGCGAAGCCGTCACCGAGATCCAGATGTCGGATCTCGTCCCGCGCGACGCGGACCCGGATCGGTCCGTTCGGATCGATCGGANCGATGGGCGTCGAGGTCTCCACGCCCGATGGTCGCGACGCGAGCGCCGTTCCGGAATCGAACATCCAACCGTGGACCATGGCGTCGAAGGCCGGCGGCGACATCCGCGGGGACGTCTCCGCACGACACGGGATCGCGATGCACATCGCGGGAACCTCGATCAATCCGATCTTCGGGATCCGGACGGTCTCGCCGTCGAGCACCACCAGCCGACGCGTCGCCAGCGAGCGACGCACCTGCGGCGGCGGCATCAGTTCGGGCATCTGCGCCGAGAGTCGGATCAAGGTCTGGTCGAGCACCCCGACCCCGGACTCGAGCATCGCCACCGCGACGCGACCGCGCAGCGACGGGATCAGGCGGGCATCGACCCGTCCCCGCGTTCGAGCGGGCAACGGACTCGCGTCGTACCGCCCGTCGATCTCGATCGAAGCCTCCGTCGGCCCGAGCGGCGTCAGCGCGAGCCGGGTCGCGCCNCCGGTCGGCGCGTCGTGTCGAAGTCGGACGCGGATCCTCGCCGGCTCGTCCGTCGCCGCGGCGGCGGACGCGATGACGGCCCGTTCAGAAGCGCCGTCGAGCCACGGTGAACCCGTCGGTGCGAGCAACACCCAGTCGCCGGCGATCGCCAGATCGATCCGTTGCGCGGCGAATCGGAATCGTCCGAAGCCGAGGGGCCTCGCTTCGGCGCGACGAAGCCTCGACTGGAGCTTCGAGGCGTTCGACCAGCGGGCNGCGTGGATCCATTGCGATCCGGTGGTGTCGATCGCATGCAGGCGTTCGGCGGAGGCGATCCCGAGGCGGTCGACGAGCCCGGAGGCGCGGGACCAGCCTCGTTCGGCGTTCGGCACGTTCATGCCCAGCANCTCGATCACCACGCCGCGCCAGCGGACGTCGTGCTCNCCCGCCGCACCCATCCGGAGGATCACCCGCGACTCCTCCGGGGCGATGGCGAGTTCTTCGATCGTCGTGCTCGCGACCGCCGACACCGAAACGACCGGCACCAGGAGGGCGAGGGCCGCGAGCCGCCGGCATGCACGGGACATCCGGCCACGCCTCGCGGGGCGGCGGGGCGGGATTCGGTCGGACTCGAGACTGTCGGAGGGACGGACGCTCATGGTGGTCGAAGACGAGGCGATCTGTGGTGGGATCCGGCGTGCCGCGACGGGCTTCCGGCCGACGATTTCAGGTCGACCGACCGGGGGCGGCGGCGACCACGCCTTGGTACCGGCCGCCGGGACCTTCGGTTGCCGATTCACCGGAATTCCCATCCTGAACGTCTTCGCCGGACGGATCGACGGAGAGTCGCTGGAAGGCGCCCTCGATCGAGGTCGCCGCGGTCGCCGGCACGTCCTCGGACGCCCGGCCGTCGGACCACCGGCTCATCAATGCGGCGGCACCCACCACCGCCACCACGCCGATGACGGCGCCGAGCGTTCGTCGAGCATCTCGATCGAGCCGGGGTGCCGGCGATTCCGGCTCGACGTGATCGAGCCTCGCCATGACCGCGTTGCGGAACGCATCCGGATCCGGTCGCCGTNGGTCCCGTCGACTCATGGCCTCACCCCGGCTTCCACTCGGTCGACGACCTCGTCGGGAACCGGGTTCTCGTCCTCGAAACGCGCCGGGTCGAACCGGCCGTCTTCGATCACCGCCGCACTCATNCGACGCCGCGCCCGGAAGAGATGGCTCTTGATCGTGCCGACCGGCAGTTCGAGCCGGAACGCGATCTCCTGGATGGAGAGTTCCCGGCCATGGAAGAGTTCGACGATTTCACGTTGCCGCGGATTGAGGGCCGCCAGGCCCACCGCCACCGCACCGGCGACGTTCGAACGGTGTTCAGACGTCTCCGCCAGGGCTTCCGGACCGTCATCCTCACCGGGACGGGATCCGACCACGTCGCTGTCGGGAATGGGACGGAACTTCTGGATGTGGTTGATCCAGAGCCGACGGGCGATGGTGAAGATCCAGGTGCTGAAGCGGAACCGTTCGTCGAAACGGTCGAGGTTCCGGAGCACCCGCACGAACGCCTCCTGCCCGATGTCCTCCGCGACGTCCTCGCGGCGGGTCAATCGAAGCAGGAAATGGTGCAGCGAATCCCGATGCCCGTCGATCAGGGCACCGAGCGCCGCGGCGTCGCCGCGCTTCGCTCGTTGGATGAGCTCGAGTTCGTGGGCCCGTTCCATCACCAGAGTCTATCGGCTCCCGGCCCCGAATCCCGGGAAAGCGGGCGGGATCGATNCGACGACGAGCCTCCGGAACCCTGCGAGCGGGATGCTCGATCGGGTTCGGAGGCTCGGCGAGTGGATGAATCAGGCGGCTCAGGCGGCCCGGGAGGCCCGTTTTCCCCGTCCGACGGTCCGTTGTTCCGGAATCGCCCGTCGCGCGGGATCGTCGAGGATCGCGGCCCGAAGATCCGGATCGTCGGTCGCCCAGAGATCCGCACCGATCTCCTCGGCCAGTCCCGGCGCCCGGGCGAAGATTCCCCCGCCCACCGCGATCTGCAGATCGGGACATGCGTCGATCGTTCGGATCGTGTCGATCAATTCGCGGATTCCCGGAATGTCGGTCGGGCAGGAGGCGAACAGCAGGAGGACGTCCGGCGCCCAGGTTCCGACCGACGACTGGATCTCGTCGGACGGCACCCCGCCGCCNCCGAACCGGACCTCGTGACCNTCGCACTCGAGTTCNGCGGCCATGATCTCCGCCTGCAGCATCTCGAATCCGCCGGAGCCGCTGAAGATCACGATTCGCCGGCCGTCCTCGCCGAGCGACGGCGCCCAGTCCGCAAGCCGTTCGATCACCCGCGATGTCGCGAGCCGCATCGAACCCAGCATGATCGCGACCGCCGCCGCGGTCGCCCGGTCCTCTCTCGAAACGGCTTCAAGGCTTCGTAGCGCCGGNGAGATCACGTCGGAAAGAACGTGTCGCGGATGATCGTCCGAATGGTCGATCGCTTCATCGAGAAAAACACGCAGGTTCGCCCGGTCGCCACGGAGGGCGAGTTCGAGCAGACGGTCGACTTCCCTGTCGTCAGTCATGTCGTCACTCCACAAATGCGCTGAAGGTCGGATCCTCCGGCCGGACGCCTGATCGCGAATGATGGAATCCTCCATCGAAGGGGGGCACCAGAAGAAGCGNGCTCGCCCGCGATCGTTTCAACCCGCGAGTGGTGTTGGGGCCAATACCCCCGGCGCCACCGTCACGATCGGAACTCCGACCGTCGAGACGCCGGATGGATCAGGATTCCCGGACGGCGAGCGACGCGACGCAGACCCCGAAGGTCAGCGGGACCTGGCGGACCACCTCGAGTCCGGCCGATCGCATCATGCCCGCGAGATCCGCGGGGGAATGGAAGGTCTCGATCGATCGAGGCAGGTACCGGTACGCCCCCGAACCGTCGCGGGCCACGAGCGAGGCCGTGAGCGGCATGATTCGATTGGTGTAGAGCCGGTTGCCCCACCGGACGAACGGGTTCCGGGGTTCGGCGAACTCGAGGATCACCAGGCGTCCGCCGGGGCGCAGCACCCGCGCGAACTCGCCGATCGCGACCTCGGGATCGGTGACGTTCCGGATTCCGAAGGCGATCGTNACCACGTCGAAGCGGGCATCCTCGTAGTCGAGTCGCATCGCGTCGGCATGGACGTATCGGGGTCGACGCTCGGGATCGAGCCGGTCGGCCTTCANGCGGGCCTGNTCNAGCATCTCCGGGGTGAAGTCGCCGCCGATCACCTCGCCCGCGTCGGTTCCGGCGAACGCTTCGGTGAGGTCCCCGGTGCCGCAGGCGACGTCGAGCACCGCNTCGCCGGGGCGGACCCCGGCGAGGGCCACGGTCCGGGCCCGCCAGCGCTGGTCCAGTCCGAACGAGTGCAGCCGGTTGTTGAGGTCGTAGGAACCGGAGATCGACGCGAACATCGAACGCACCTTGCCCGCCTTCTCGCTGGACTNGTGCGGATTCTCCGCNAGCTCCGCCTCGTTCCAGGCGATGGAGCCCGAATCGGTCGGGCGGGCGTCGATGTCTGGCCGCTGATTCATGTCGCGAGTATAGGCATCCGGGCGATATCGCCGATGCAAGGGTCGTGAGGAGGGTTTGCCAGACCGATATTCGGCTGGACCCTGCTTCGGATTCGATCTCGGGACGGGTGGTCGAGTAGAATCAGGATCAACCGGTTCGACCTCGCACACGTGTGCCGGCTCGTTCCGGGAATTGGAATGCCACGCACCATGGTGATTGACGCACAGACGCGGATCTGGCCCTCGGTGGACCGACTTGGTCGAGAGACCTCGGAGATTCTCCGCCGTGCCCGGGCCGATCGCTGGATCAAGGAATCAGCGGAACCGGAGCAGCTTCAGGACAGCCTCGACTGCGTCGACGGCGCCCTGGTCTTCGCGTACCGGGCCGATCGTCAGGACGCCTGCGTTCCCAATGAATGGGTCGCGGAGGTCGCGTCGAAGAGCCGCGGACTCCTGATGGGCGTCGCGGGCATCGATCCGCTCGCGAACGACGTCTTCGGCGAAGTCGANCGTGCCGTCGAAATGGGCTTCGTCGGCATCACCGTCTGTCCCTCGGATCAGGGCTTCCACCCCACCCACTCCAGCGCCATGCGACTCTGGGAGCGATGCGAATCGCTCGGGCTTCCGGTCTTCGTGTCGCGACCCGGGCCCGTCGGNCCCGGCGCNGTCCTCGANTTCGACCGACCGCTCGCGTGGGACGAAGTCGCCCGCAGCCTGCCCGGTCTCTCGGTGGTCCTCAGCGGCATCGGTGCGCCGTGGGTCGAGGAGACCCTCGTGCTGCTTCAGAAGCACGCCCGGATCTTCGCCGACACCGCGGGCCTCGTGCATCGTCCCTGGCAGTTGTTCCAGGCCCTGCTCGGCGCAAACAGCATGGACATCGTCGACAAGCTGCTCTTCGCGAGCGGCTGGCCGACCGAGACGCCCGCCAAGGCGATCGAGACGATCTACTCGATCAACGCGTTCAGCCAGGGCACGCAGCTTCCGGGGATTCCCCGGAGCCAGTTGCGATCCATCGTCGAGCGCGACGTGGCGACCACCCTCGGCATTCCGATCGCCGGCGGCCGCGCGACGCCGACCGATCCGCCGACGTTGACGCCCTCCAGCGTCGCCGACGCCTCCAGCGAGGCCACCGGCGAGGCCACCGGCGACTCGACGAGTGACTGACGCCATCCACCGCTTCCGCCTCCTCGGACTCACCGCCGTCGGCCTCGTCGCCACCGCGCTGCTCGGCTCGTGCGCGCCCTCCACCACCGCCGGACTGGTGACGCTCACCTCGCGGACCGCGACGCCGGTGCAGCTGACGACCTCCTTCGCCCACGGCGCCTACACCGTCGACCCCGCGAAGACCTCGCTGATCCTCAGCACCGTCTCGCTCGATCGACTNGCGGACCGCGACTTCGAGCAGGCCGAGGTCGTCCACGTCGAATTCCTGTGGCGACCACGGGCGGGCCGCNCGCCGGTCAGCGCCGACGCCACCAACCTGAGCATCCGCTACGTGGTGCTCGTCGACGATCAGATCGGCCTCTACGGCGGCGGCGGCTTCGGCTGGCCGCGCGGCACCGCGGGCGACGCCGGCTTCGGCGTGACGATCTCCGGATCGAATCTCGCCCTGCTCGATTCCACCGACGGATTCCGGGACCTGCTCACGCCGGCCCGACTCGCCGGCCGGCTCGATGCGAGGCTGGACGAGACCGCGGCGATCCGACTCCGCGACATCGTGAGCCAGATCGTCACCGACGGTCTGGGCCGGACCCGATGGGTCGACGCCACGGGTTCCGACGACGCTCATCCGGAACTCCCCCCGGAACTCGCCCGGATGCTGGTCGCGATGTCGCCGCCCCCCGCCATCGACGCGGACTGAGATCGCGTCACTTTCAAACACATCGCGTCACAGTGCGCCGAACCGCGTGGAGCTCGAAGCGGCCTTCCGACCTCGATTCCTCCTCGATCTTTCCTCGTTCTCTCGGGACCGGCCGCTCAACCGCCGGAGGATGCCTCGACGATCGCGTCCGCGAGCGGCACCAGCATCACCGCGGCCTCGCTCGCGGGGTCGGGCAGTTCCCGGGGTCTGACCGCGGCGAGACGATCGTGTTCCCAACCGGNCGTCGACGTGGGAATTCGATCGACGGTCGCCCGATACACGACCTCCCAGGTTCCCACCTCGTCATCACGAAGAATCGCCATCGGCACCGGTTCGTCCACCGCATCGAGNCCGCATTCCTCGCGGAGTTCACGACCGAAGACCAGTTCCGGCCGCACCGTTCCGTCGGCTTCGGGCGGGACCCCGCCACCCGGCAGGAACTCCCAGCGTCCGGGATAGGATCCGCTCCGCTCGCTTCGCAGTCCCGCGAGGAACCGGCCGTTCGACGTCGAATCACCGCGGATCAGGCACAGGCCCTTCACGCCCAGCGGACGGATTCCGGTGTCGATCCCCCGGGACCGGACCGCGAGAAAGCGATAGCTCGAGGGTGCCAGGTGCACGGTCGCGCCGCCATGACCGTTTCTAACCACGCCGAGCACGTGGAGCACCTCGCCGTCGTGGTACCGCGGGTTCTCGGCACGCAGCGATTCCCACGCGTCGTCGACGCGGTCCAGATCGACGGACTCGGGNATCCATCGATCGGGNACCGTGTTGAAGACNGGCGGCCGTCGCAGNCGGATGAGTCGCCCGNGGTCGGGNTTCATCGACTCAGNNCGCTTCCCCCGCCNCGTCGCCTTCCTCCTGCAGGTAGGTGCGNGGACGGTACANCCAGCCGACNGGAACGAACAGGATCGCGGTGCCGAGCATCNCGTAGGTGAAGAACCAGAAGTANCTCGCCCCCTGCAGCAGNTTCGCNCCACCGANGTCCCAGCGNATGGANNNGNCGAANNCCGNGGTCTCGTNGGATTCATCGGTCNNGACCGATCCGGTCTNCNCCTCGGNGGNCGCCNNGNCGNCNNCCTCCNCGGCNANTTCCGCCTTGCGGCGTTCGAGCCAGGTGGTCTCNGGNTGCGCCCANGCGAGGANGTCCGATGATNCGGCGGAGGCCGCCTCGCGCTGCTGCTGGGCGACCGTCTTCGAGTTCACGGTCACCTCGGCNCGGATGTCGTACTCGCTCTGCCAGNNCTGGTCNGGACCGTCGCTGGNGNTGTCGATGGTCCNAAACTCCCGCTGGTCTTGATCGCGTAGCGGATCTGACCGCCCCACGGATCGAGGAGTCCCGTCACGATTTCGGTGCCTTCCTCGGTGTTGGGAAGCCGATCTTCCTTCTTCCAGAAGTCGCTGATTCGATCGACGCCGTCGCGAATGACCTTCGCCTCGCCCTGGACGAAACCGGTCATGGTGCCGTCCGGTGCGAATCCGAGCTTGATGTCGTCCTCGGAACCCAGGACGCCGTCGACGCCCGCCTCGGTGATCGCGAAGCCCTCGCCCGGGATCGACTCGTGGCGGTAGCCGGCCTGCTCGGCGATGGCCGAGGGTGCGAGGGTCGATCCCTCCTCGGGGTTGGCGATGGCCGAGGCGACGGCCTTGACGCCGTCCGCGTTCGAGTCCATCAGGATCACCGAGTTCACCCCGGCGGTGAACAGATTGCCGAGCGAGACACTGATCAGGAAGAGCGCCATGATCACCGACTTCATCGTCTTCGGCGCCTGGGTGTAGGAGAACTCGAGGCAGGTGATCGAGACCATGACCTCGGACGCGGTCAGGATGGCGTAGGCGGCGATCTGCCAGCCGATGCTCGGACGCAGCCCGGCGTCGATCGAGGCCTGCACGATCGACACCATCGCGAAACCGACGACCATGACGAAGAGCCCGATCGAGATCTTCCGGATCGGCGTCAGCTTGAAGACCTTGTTGATCAGGGGATAGACGATGAAGGTGAAGAGCGGAATGTAGACCAGGATCATGATCGGATTCACGGCCTGGATCTGCGAAGCGAGCCACGTCACCCCGAGCCAGTCACGGTCGAGGTCCTCGGCCTGGAGGACCCACGACGAACCGGTCTGATCGAAGAGGGCCCAGAAGACCGCGACGAACACGTAGATCACGCCGAGCTTCAGGATCGCGCTGATCCCCTGCCAGCTGAAGGTCTCGCGGAACCACTTCA
>NYVS01000098.1 GCA_002684755.1 Phycisphaerae bacterium | reverse complement strand
TCGAGATGACGGTCGCCTCGGCGCGCATCAGCAGCACCGCGATCGGCTTGCCGACGATGTTGCTCGCACCGACGATCACGCACCGCTTGCCNCGNAGTTCGANCCCGGTNGATTCGATCATCTCCACCGAGGCGAGCGCGGTGCACGGCACGAGACTTCGTCGGCCGTAGACGATGTTTCCGATGTTCGCGGGGTTCACGCCCTCGACGTCCTTGGCCTCGTCGATCGACGACTGCACNCGTTCCGCCTCGACCCCGTCGGGCAGCGGNAGGTGGACCATGATCGCGGTGACCACCGGATCGGCGTTGAGTCTCCCGATCAGNGCCTCCACCGTCCCGATGTCGGCGTCCGCGGGCAGCCGGTGCAGGTGGTACTCGATGCCGACCGCCGCACACGTCTTTCGCTGGTTGTGGGCGTAGATGTCCGCNCCCTTGTCGTCACCGGCGAGCACCGCGTCGAGCCGGACCGGACGTTTCCCCTCCGCCACGCGGCGGGCCACGGTCCGGCGCACCTGGAANGCGAGNTGCTTNCCGTCGATGGTCGCGGCGTGCTCGGTGGGCGATGATTCNGAGGCGGCGGTCATGGAGATNGANAGGATACCGCGTNACCACCATCGGACCGGCAACCGAAGGCTCGTCCAGATCACCCCGGAGGTCCGGGGTCGACTATCGTTGGAGCATGGCCATCGAACCCCGTCGAACCACCATTCGCATCGCCTTTGCCACCAGCCTGCTCGCGGCGGCACTGCTGTCCACGACGACCGCCGCGCAGACCCCGATCCCGGGTCAGGCCGGCGGTTCCGCGGCACCTCCGGCGGATCGACCGATGGCCCGGTCGAAGTACGCCCCGGATCCTTCCACGCTTCCCGAACTCCGCATGATCGGCACCCTCGCCCCGTCCCCCCCGCCGGGGACCATGATCGAGGGCGAACCGGTCACCGCCTGGAACGATGACGGACCCACGCTCCTCGTCTTCTGGTCGCCGTTCGTGGGCGGCCGCACCGCCGAGCACCTCGCCCAGACCGCCGGCGTCGACGCGCAACTCGAATCGGTCGAGGCGATCTCGATCGCGAGCGGNCCGCGGGCCCGGGTGGAAGCGGTGCTCGACGCCCTGCCNGGTCGCGATCCCATCAAGCCACGGACGGTCCTCGACGACACCGGTGCGTGGAAACGGATGATCCTCGACGCGACCGGCCAGACCCGACTTCCCGCGGTGGTCGCCCTCGATCCCGACGGAAGGGTCATCTTCCACGGCCCGATGGACACGTCGAGCATGGCGCTCGCGAACGTCGCGAGCGGCAAGTGGTCGGCGGACGCGTACCGTGACAACGTCCTCGAGTACTTCGCCCGGCAGAACGCCTCGGTCGCCCTGGCGGACGTCAACGGTCGGGTTCGCCGAGGCACCGCGACGCCCGCGGATGCGATCGCGGTCGCCGACGAACTCATCGCCCTCGATCCCCGGAACGGTTCGCGACAGATCGCGAAGTTCGACGTCCTGATCACGACCGCCGCGGATCCGNAGGCCGGCTACGCGTACGGTCGGGAGATCGCCGCCCGCTTTCCCGACAACTACCTGCTCCTNAACGACCTTGCGTGGCACACCGTCAGCCTGCCCGGCGTCGGCGAACGCGATCTCGATTTCGCGATGGAGATGTCCCGGCGCGCGAACGACATCCAGGGCTACATGGATGATTCCACCCTCGACACCCTCGCCCGGGTGTGGTGGATGCGCGGCGATGCCGCGGAGGCGATCCGCTGGCAGCGNCGCGCCGTCGCCCGGGCCCTCGACACCTGGCACGGCGACGCGACCCGGGCGAATCTCGAGGCCTACACCGGCGGATACGTCCAGCCCGGACAGCTTCCCCCCGCCTATCGCTCCGATCGACGGCCCTGACATCTCCCGGACGGGCGGTNNTCGAACCCGCACACGGCCGCTCCAGATGGGGTCGATGCCCCGAATCCGGANCTCGATGCCGGGATCCGTCCCCNCGGCGGTACCATGCATCGAGCACGGGCATCGCCTCGGACTTCCCGAACGTCATGCCACGCCGGAGCTTCGGTCCACCATGAAACTGGTCACCATCATCGTCGCGATCGCCTGCCTCACCCTTGCCGCGGTCGCCATCGCCCAGCATGCGCCCGCCCTCGTCGGTGAACAGAAGCCGAGCCGGCCGATGGAAGTCGATACCGCCATCGCGATTCCGCAGCCGAATCCCGACACACGGGCCGCCGATGCGCCGCGGACGCTGACCATCGGCGATCCGGCCCCGAAGCCGCAGTTGGCGAGGATCTTCAAGGGCGACACCGACTTCAAGGGCCCGACGCCCGGCAAGGTGACGGTGATGGAATTCTGGGCGACGTGGTGCGGCCCCTGCAAGGCGGGCATGCCCCACCTCTCCGAACTCCAGGAGAAGTACGCGTCGAAGGGCGTGAACATCGTCGGCGTGACCCGCGAGAAGCCCGAGGTCGTCGAGGCGTTCCTCGCCCAGAAGCAGTGGGACGAGAAGACCCGCTACACGATCGCCCTCGACCTCGAGGACGGGACCAACAAGGCCTACATGAACGCGGCGAAGCGAAATGGAATCCCCTGCGCCTTCGTGGTCGATGGCGAAGGNNGGATCGCCTGGATCGGTCACCCGATGAGCATGGACGANCCGCTCGAGAAGATCGTCGCGGGCACCTGGGACCGGAAGGCGTTCGCGACCGAGTACGAGAACTCCCAGAAGGCGGCCCGCATCATGGCCGCGGTCCGGCAGGAAGCTCGAAACGCACAGCGATCCGGCGACTACCGCGGCATGATGAAGACGCTCGACGCCGCGATCGAGGAGATGCCCGAGGACACCGGGCTTCAGATGATGAAGTTCCAGACCATGATCGGCCCGATGAACGACGGCGAAGGCTACGACCTCGGCTGGAAGCTCCTGAAGCGGAACCGCGACGACGCGATGATGCTGAATTCCATCGCCTGGTACACCCTCGACGATCCGACGGTCGGCGATCGCGACTTCGAATTCGCGATGGCGGTCGCCAAGGCCGCGAACACCGCCGCCGGCGGCAACAACCCCGCGATCCTCGACACCCTCGCCCGGGCGTACTACGAGCAGGGCGATCTCGACATGGCGATCAAGATCCAGCGGAAGGCGGTCGAGAAGTCGGACGGTGGTCCGATGGCCGAAGGCATCAAGACCCAGCTCCAGAAGTACCGGGACGAGGCGTCGAGCGGCCGCAAGGCCGGCTGACCCCTCCACCGAGGAGCCACCCCCCGGACGAACACGACACGCGGGCGACGCTTCGGCGACGCCCGCGTGTCGTCGTTCCGGTTCACGGTCAGGCGCACGCCGGAACCGCCCCCGCCCACTACCATTCGATGCATGGCGACTCGCGAACAACCGGTCATCGTCGTGGGCGGCGGGATCATCGGACTCTCCACCGCCCGGGCGCTGCATCGGCGCGGCGTGGCCTGCACCATCCTCGATCAGGAACCGATCCGCGACGGCGCGAGCTGCGGCAACGCCGGCCTCATCGTCTACGGTCATCCCCCGCTCACCCGACCCGGCGTGAGCGTCCAGGGCCTCAAGTGGATGTTCGATCGAAACAGCCCGCTCTACATCCGNCCCCGCCTCGACGGCGATCTCGCCCGCTGGCTCCTGACCTTCCANCGCCACTGCCGCAAGCCGCACTTCGAAGCGTCGCTCGCGGTGCTGGCGCATCTCGGCTGGGAGACCGCCCGGGCGTTCGACGAGATCCTCGAGGACACGTCCATCGANTGCGACTGGCGGCCGACCGGATGGCTCGACGTCTGCCTCGACGCGAAGAACCTCGATGAAGCCGAGCACGAGATCGAACACCTCGCCCCCTTCGGCTATTCCGCGGANCGGCTCGACGGCGACGCGCTCCGGTCGACCGATCCNGCGTTCGGCGAGGCGGTGGCCGGGGCGATCCGCTGGGATCAGAGCGCGACCATGGATCCGATGGCCTTCATGGCCGGGCTTCGTCGATCCCTCGTCGCCGAGGGCGTGACGATTCGAGAAGGCGCGGACGCCGGNGTCGAGCGNCTGATCGTCGAACACGACCGGATCGTCGGCGTCGTCCTCGCGACCGGCGAGGTCCTGCACGCCGATCGCGTGGTCCTCGCCGCCGGGACCTGGTCGGGACCGCTCGCGGCGACCGCGGGCGTCGACGTGCCCATGCAACCCGCCCGCGGCTACCACCGCGAGCTGACCGGNTTGTCGAGCGTGCCGTCGGTCGGCGGCGTGTTCCGGGAGACCTTCATCGCCTTCACGCCGATGTTCGACCGACTTCGCCTCGCGGGAACCCTCGAGATCACCGACTTCGGTCGCCCGTGGACGCGCTCCCGGCTCGAGAACCTCACCCGCGCCGCCCGGCCCTATCTGGACGGCGTCGAAACGGGCGAGGTCACCGCGGAATGGGCGGGCTATCGACCGTGCACGCCGGACGGCATGCCGATGATCGGCGAGATCCCCTGGGCCCGTGGCCTGGTGGTCGCGACCGGGCACGCGATGATGGGCATGACCCTCGGCCCGATCACCGGGCGGCTGGTCGCGGAGATCGTCTGCGACGGTGCCCCGTCGATCGAGTCACCACTGCTCGATGCGGCCCGGTTCGGCCGCGTCGGCTGATCGGNTCATCCGCTGATCCGCCGATCCGCTGATCAGTCCTCGGGCCACAACCACGCGGCCCCGCGGACCCCGCTCGAATCCCCGTGGCGATGACGAAGGATCGGCGTCCGCCCGGCGGCCCCGAAGATGCGGGCGTTCACCATCGGCGGAACGATGTCGTAGATCGAGTCGAGGTTGCTCACGCCGCCACCGAGCACGATCGCGTCGGGATCGAGCAGATCGACGACGGTGACCAGNCTCTCCGCCAGTCGCTCGTGGAATCGGTCGAGCACCGCCGACGCCGACGGATCCGCGCCGACCCGCCCCGCGATCTCGGCGAGCGGTCGGGCTTCACCCGCGAGGCCCGCGTATTCCGCTTCGACCGCCGGTCCGCTCAGGTACTGCTCGAGACAGTCGGTGCGACCGCAGTAGCAGTCGCGGGGCGACACGTCCCGGACGTCGCGATGCGGAAGGCCCATGTGGCCCCACTCGCCGCCGACCCCGTTCCGGCCTTCGTGGACCACGCCGTCGATGACCACCCCACCGCCGACCCCGGTCCCGAGGATGACGCCGAAGACCAGCCGATGCCCCCGGGCGGCGCCGTCGACGGCCTCCGACAACGCGAAGCAGTTCGCNTCGTTCGCGGTCCGGAGCGGATGCCCGACCGCGGTCGCGAGATCGGCCTGGAANGGACGACCGTTCAGGCAGGTCGAATTCGAATTCCGGTGCAGCCCGGTGCCGCGATCCACCGAGCCGGGCGTTCCCACGCCCACGGTGATCGCATCGGAGGTCCCGCCCGCCTCGGCGGCGACCCGACCGACCAGGGTCGCGATCGCGCCGATCGTGCCGTCGTAGTCGCCCTGCGGCGTCGCGATGCGTTCGCGGACGGCGATGACGCCCTCGACCAGCGCGACCGCTTCGATCTTCGTGCCCCCGAGGTCGACGCCGAGTCGGATGCGGGCCATGTCAGGCCCGCCCTCCGGCCACGTCCGGTCCGCCCCGCACCCAGCGTCCACCGACGCAGGTGCCGGCGAGGCACGCGGGGCCGGTGCCGAACACGATCGCTTCCGCGAGGTGGTCCGGCCCGACGCCTTCGAGGGTTCGATGTTCGAGATCCACGGCCACGAAGTCGGCGAGGCGACCGGGTGCGATCTCGCCGGCGTCGACACCGAGACTCGTGGCGCCGTTTCGCGTGCCGATGTCGAGCAGCGCCCGGCCGGTCCGTCCTTCGGCGTCGATCACGCCGCCCCGCATCTGGTGCCGGACCCGCTGGACGTATTCGATCCAGCGGAGATCCTCCGCCGGCGCGATCCGACTGTTCAGATCGGTGCCGATCGAGACGTCGATCCCGGCCTCCCGCATCGTGGCGAGATCGCAGATCCCGTCCCCGAGGTTGCCTTCGGTGTTCGGGCAGAGACAGATCCGACCGCCCGCGGCACCGAAGTCGCGAAGGTCCTCGGCGGTCGAGTGGGTGCAGTGCACCGCGGTGGTGCGTTCGTCGATCACCCCGTGCTCGAGGGCGAGGCGCATCGGCGTGCGGTCGTGCCGGCGTCCACAGTCCTCGATCTCCTTCACGACCTCCTCGAGGTGCAGGTGGAAGACCGTGTCGCGTCGGGTGGCCTCGGCATGGATCGTCGCGATCCGGTCGATCGGCACCGCCCGGGTCGAGTGGGCGACCGCGGCGACCGACTGGAGCGGTCCGGTCGCCAGATCCTCGGCTCGATCGAGACTCGCGAGATACGTGTCGAGCGTGCCGGTGTCGAATCGGCGCTGCCCCCCGTCGAGCGGCTGATCGTCGAATCCACCCCGGACGTAGTCGCAGTGCAGGAGGACGATCCGGATGCCGGCGTCGCGGGCGGCCCGCAGGACCGCCTCGTCGAGGGCCCATCGGGTCGCGTCGCCCTGGTCGGCGGCGTGATGGATGTAGTGGAACTCCCCGACCGTCGTGATTCCCGCGTCGAGCATCTCCTCGAAGGCGAGCCGACTGGTTCGATACGCCCGATCCACGTCGAGCGACGCGACGAGCTCGTACATCGAATTCCGCCAGGTGAAGAACGAGCCGCGTCCGGCCCGGAAGGTCTCGCCGAGCCCCCGCATGCCCCGTTGGAACGCATGACTGTGGGCGTTGACGAAGCCCGGCAGAAGGGCCACCGGCCAGTCCGAGGGGCCCGTGGCGGGCCGGATCTCGCGGACCCGGTCGCCGCTGATCACGATCTCCTGATCGGCGACGAACCCGCCACCGGACCAGACCATCGCCGGGCGAAGCAGGACCGGGAGGTCGTTGGAATCGTCGTCACCACCGATGGGAGCGGAAATGGCCATGACATGGATGCTACGACAGGCGGGGATGTGATGGAGGGTGCTATTATTCCCGACCCGTCCCACACCCCGGAGATCGTCCGTGCTCGAGCCCCGTCCCTACACCGAATTCGACCCCGAAAGCGACGCCAGCATTGAGGCGATGGCCCACGTGAAATCACTGCTGGGCTTCATCGGCGAAGACCCCGAACGCGAGGGACTCGTCGAGACCCCGAAGCGGGTCGTCAAGGCGATGAACGAACACTACTGGGGCTACCGGGCCGATCCGTTCGAGCCCCTCCAGAAGACCTTCAGCGAGGTCGAGAACTACGACGAACTGGTGCTGCTCCAGAACATGGAGATCCAGAGCCACTGCGAGCACCACATGGTGCCCTTCGTCGGAAAGGCCCACGTGGCCTACATCCCGAGCGGACGCGTGGTCGGCCTGTCGAAGCTCGCCCGCGTGATCGAGATCTTCTCGAAGCGACTTCAGGTCCAGGAGAAGCTCACCGCCCAGATCGCCAACACCATTCAGGAAGCCCTGCAGCCGCAGGGCGTGGCCGTGGTCATCCAGGCCCGTCACTTCTGCATGTGCTACCGCGGCGTCAAGCAGAGCAACGCCTGGACCACCACCAGCAAGCTGCACGGCGTGTTCCTCGAGGACCCGGCGGCGAGGATGGAACTGCTGACGTTGATCGGTTCGAATCCCGGCCGCGACTGACGCGACTCGACNCCNCTGGCAATCGTGAATCAACGCACCCCGGCCGTCTCCAACGAGACGGCCGGGGTGCGGTTCTTCCCGACGATCCGTTCNCGCTTCAGGCGCGTCCGTAGACCGGGACCAGGGNGCCGGTGGTCAGGGCGTTCGCCGGGCTCGCCAGCCAGACCATGGTNCGCGCAACCTCCTCGACCTTCGGCCACGCGTCGAAATCGGCGTCGGGCATCGCGGCGCGATTCGCGGGCGTGTCCATGATCGACGGCGCGACGGCGTTCACGAGGATGCCGTCGCCGACGACCTCCTTCGCGAGACACTGGGTCAGGCTCGCGACCGCCGCCTTGCCCGTCGAATACGCCAGCATCCCGCCGACCGGTTCGATCGCGGGGCGGGCGATCACGTTGACGATCCGGCCACCGTCCTCCGCCGGTCGACCCGCGGCCCGCATCGCCTTGACCGCCTCCCGGCAGCAGAGGAAGCAGGTTCCCGCGTTGAGCCGCATCATCGCGTCGAAGTCGGACTGGGAGACGTCCTCGATCGGCCCCATCGCGAAGCCGCCCGCGACGTGGATCGACGCGTAGATCGGACCGGCCTTCGCGTACATCGCCGCCACCGACGCCTCGTCGCCGAGGTCGACCTCGTGAAGGGTGACGTGGTCCTTGAAATCGATGCGATCGAGTTCGCGAGCCTCCCGCCAGGTGACGTGGACCTCGGCCCCGTGCTCGAGGAGATCGCGAACGACCTCCGAGCCGAGGGCGCCGGTTCCGCCGGTGACCAGACAGGGGCGATTGGTGAAGGGCATGATGGGGCTCCGGGCGCGGTGTCGATGGCGATGGGGTGGGAATCGGCGTCGCTGGTGGACGTCCTCGACGCCCGCCGACGGGCTGCGAATCCTACCCGCTACCATGTCCGGCTTCCGCGATCCGATTCACCCCCCCGCCATGGCCCACACCCGAGCCCGACACCGATGAGCGAAACGACCACCAAGCGCATGGAGGACATCGTCGCCCTCTGCCGACGACGAGGCTTCATCTTCCAGAGCTCCGAGATCTACGGCGGCATCAACGGCTTCTGGGACTACGGCCCCAACGGCGTCGAGCTGAAGCGGAACCTCAAGGACGCCTGGTGGGACGACATCGTCCACGGCGACGCGACCGGCCCGACCGGCGCGAACGTCAAGGTGGTCGGCGTCGACTGCACGATCATCATGAACCCGAAGACCTGGGTCGCCTCGGGCCACGTCGGCGGCTTCAACGATCCGATGGTCGACTGCAAGGAGTCGAAGTCCCGCTACCGGGCCGACCACCTCGTCTGCCTCGGTGTGAAGGGCGACACCGCCGGACGCATCTTCGTCTGCATCGAAGGCGACGACGACAGCATGGCCAGGGCGCGGAAGAAGCTCGACAAGTACGTGAAGCGGACCGTCGCCGACGAGGAGATCGACCTCTGTCCGTTCGCCGACCTCTCCGCCGAGGAACGGGCGATCGCGGTCGGTCCCGACACGAAGGAACCCGGATCCCTCACCGAGCCCCGGATGTTCAACCTGATGTTCGAGACCCACTGCGGGGCGATCCGCGACGAGAACTCGAAGGCGTATCTCCGACCCGAGACCGCCCAGGGGATCTTCACGAACTTCAACAACATCGTCGATTCGAGCCGGGTCAAGGTGCCGTTCGGCATCGCCCAGATCGGCAAGGCGTTCCGCAACGAGGTCACCCCGCGGAACTTCACCTTCCGGAGTCGCGAGTTCGAGCAGATGGAACTCGAGTTCTTCATCCATCCCAGCGAAGCCGAGGACTGGTACGCCTGGTGGCGTGAACAGCGGTACGCGTGGTGGAAGGAGATCGGCCTCGCCGGCGACAACCTCATCCTCCGCGAGCACGATCGCGGCGAGCTCGCCCACTACGCGAAGGAAGGGGCCGGCACCTGCGACATCGAGTACCGGTTCCCGTTCACCGCACCCGGCTTCGGGGAACTCGAAGGCGTCGCCCACCGCTCCGACTACGACCTGCGCCAGCACGCCGAACACTGCGGCAAGGGCGACAAGATGCGGTACTTCGACCAGGAGAAGAACGAGCGGTACTTCCCGCACGTCATCGAACCCTCCGCCGGCGCGGACCGTGGCACGCTCGCCCTCCTCTGCGAGGCGTACACGCCCGACGAGAGCCGGGCGTCCAAGGTCTTCATGAAGTTCCACCCGCGGGTCGCACCGGTCAAGGCCGCGATCTTCCCGCTGGTGGCGAAGGACGGCATGCCCGAGGTCGCCGAGAAGCTCCACAAGCAGGTCCGGCGGAAGTACGCGGTCGAGATGGACGTCAAGCAGTCGATCGGCAAGCGGTACGCCCGCATGGACGAGGCCGGCACCCCCTACTGCTTCACGATCGACGGCGACTCCCTCACCGACCACGCGGTCACGGTCCGTGAACGCGACACCCAGTCGCAGGAACGGATCGCCATCGACCGGGTCGCCGACTTCCTCGCCGACAAGATCGACGGCGCGCCCGCGGCCGAGTGAACGAGCCCGACATGACCACGCAGTCCCCGGAACCGGACGGCCCGCTGGGAACCACGCTTCGCGTCGGGACGATCCGGTCGTGCCGGCTGAATGAAGACGCGCGGCCGCCCGCCTACGTGCTGGAGATCGATCTCGGTCCCCATGGCCACGTCGCGTCGAGCGCCCGGATCGTCGATCGTCACGCCCCGGAAGCGCTGGTCGGCCTCCAGGTGGTGGTTGCGACCGACCTCGGCCCGCGGATGATCGCCGGGGTGAAGAGCGAAGTCCTGGTGCTCGGGGCCGAAGCCGCGTCGGGCGGCATCACGCTCCTCGGCCCGGACGCGGCCGTCGCGAACGGCACGCTCGTCCACTGAGGCCGGGACGTCGACTCCTGAATGACCCCTGAACGATCCGCGGCCGCATCGGCCCAAAAACACACGACGCGGATCCGAAGATCCGCGCCGCGTCGTCCCAATTCACGTCGATCCTCGTTCGCTGCATTCCCACCGTCGAACCGAATGGAGGAGGCGAAGGTCGCTGCCCGGCGACCGATCACCACGCACGATTCGACGGTGTTCCCCGGAATTCCCGGAAGGGCCCCATCGCGAACGAAGCACCGACTCGTGCCGCCCGTGCGGTCGGATCCCGCCCGGTGAATGCTCGACGGTCGCCCCCCGGAGAACCGTCGCAGCGTCGAAACCGGACCGGACCCGACCACACGAGTCGGGCACCGAGGAACTATCGATTGTTTCGGGCCGGGCATCCATGGGGCATCGACCCCAATCACGCCGGATGGTCTCGCGGAGCGGGGTCCCATGGCTCATGGCCAGGAGATCCCGGTCAGCGTTCGTACCAGAATCCCAGCCGGGTTCGGCGTCGCCAGCGACCGGGGCCCGCCAGTCCGATCGAGAGCGTCTGCCAGACGAGCCGCAGCGGACCGACCGCGTTCGCCTTGCGCGGCGAGGTGAGCACCGGCGCGNCGATCCGGACCGCCGCCCCCCGACCGAGGGCGCGGACCGCCCGGACGAACCAGACCTCCTCGCTCGCGAACCACTGCTCGTCGAATCCACCGACGGCGTCGAACGTCGACCGACGCAGAACGAGACAGCATCCCGGCAGCACGCCCGCGACGCCGAGCAGGAACAGCAGCGACGACGTCCAGAGCCGCGAGATCGTCGATTTCACGCCGGGCATCTCGACCCGCGGCCCGGCGATCGCGGCACCGTCCTCGACGGTCGCGAGGAGCGTCCGCAGCGTCTCGCTCGGAACGACGGTGTCCGCGTCGACGAAGACCAGGAGATCGCTTTCGGTGGCGGCCGCACCGGCGTTCCGAACCGCCGCGATGTGCCGTTTCTCGACCCGCACCACCCGGGCCCCCGCGGCGGCCGCGAGATCCGCGGTGGAATCCTCGCTCGCGTCGTCGACCACGACCACCTCGCCGGATCGCCCGATCTCGTCCAGCCCCGCNCGAAGCACCGACACCGTCTCCGCGATCACGCCCGCCTCGTTCCAGGCGGGCACCACGATCGCCACCGTGCTTCGGGCGCGGCCCGAGGAGGTGTCGATCGATTCGTTCACGAATGGACTCCCACGGTGGACCCGATCAGGCGTCGAACCAGCCGTCCTTCACCAGCATGCCGGCGGGCGGGGCCGCGGCACCGCCTCGTTCGACCATGCTCGCGACGGGATAGGCGCAGTAGTCGACGCTGAACGCGCCGGCGGGCCGATGGTTGCCGCTGTGGCCGAGACCACCGAACGGAAGCATGCTGCTCGCCCCCGCGGTTCCGGTGTTGCGGTTGATGCAGCCCGACCGGCAGTCGTCGAAGAACCGATCCCATTCGGCGTCCTCACCGGTGAAGATCGACGCGGCGAGTCCGTAACGGGTCGCGTTCGCCTGCTCGATCGCGGCGTCGAGGGACTCCACGATCGTCACCTGGACCAGCGGACCGAAGCACTCGCGATCCCGATCGACGCTGAAACCGTCGACCAGCACCACCCCCGGCGTGACGAAGTGACCGGGCCGGTCCATGCGGGAGGCCTCGACGAGGATCCGCCCGCCCGCGGCGTGCAGGTCCGACTGGAACGCCAGCACGTCGTCGACCGCGGCGGCGTTGACGACGGGTCCCATGAAGACGGGATCCTCCGAATCGCCGGGGCCGACCACGATGGTGCTCGCGACCTTGCAGAACGCGTTGAGGAATCGATCGGCGATGTCCGCGTGGAGGATGATCCGCCGGGTGCAGGTGCACCGCTGCCCGCTCGTGGCGAACGCGGCGCGGGCGCACTCGGTGACCGCCTGGCGGAGATCCGCGGACGGCATGACGACCGACGGGTTCGATCCCCCGAGTTCGAGGGCGACGATCCGACCGGGCGAGTCGAGGTTCGATTCGAGGATCCGCCGGCCGACCGGCCAGCTCCCCGTGAACAGGACGCCGTCGACGCCGTCGTGACCGGAGAGCGAGGCGGCGACCGCGGGGCCGCCCTGCACGAGGCCGAAGATGCCGGCCGGCACCCCCGCCTCGACCGCCATCTCCGCGAGGGCCTGTCCGACCCCGGGCGTCTTCTCGCTCGGCTTGAGGATGACCGCGTTGCCCGCGAGCAGCGCCGGGACGAAGTGACCGTTCGGCAGGTGTGCGGGGAAGTTGAAGGGTCCGAGGACCGCCATGACCCCGTGCGGCTTGTACCGGCAGTGACCGGACTTCGTCTCGCCCGCCGCGACCTCGTAGTCGGAGATCCGTCCGGCGGAATGCTCGCCGAGGGTGATGTCGACCTTGCCCGCGAGGGCGTTCGCCTCGAAGCGACTCTCCGACAGCACCTTGCCCATCTCGAGGGTGATGAGTTCGGCCATCCGCGGAGCGCGTTCCCGGGTGACTTCCTGCCAGCGCCGGAGGATCGCTTCGCGGGCGGACCGCCCCAAGGCGTTCCACGCCGGCTGTGCCGCCCGTGCCGCCGCCACCGCGGCATCGACGTCGGCGAGTCGTTCATCGGCCTGCCAGACGACGTCGTCGGGTGCGGATGGATTCCGCGACGCGATCGCGTCGCCGGTGGGAAGCGGGTGGAATCGGCCGTCGATCAGGTTCGCGGGCGGACCGTCGAGAAGGCCGCGATCGATCGCGGTGCCGTGCTGGGACATGAGTCGTGTTCTCCGTGCGAATCGATCGAGAAACGAGGAATGGAATCGCTGCCGACGATCCGTGTCCGGCGACCGGCGATGACGAATCAACCGATCGACGGACCCCGAATCAGGCCGCGCGATGCGGCGTCACTTGGTCGACTTCGACCGGGAACCCGACTTGGATCCGGTCTTGGACTTGGACGCGGGCTTTGACTTGGACGCGGTCTTTGACTTGGACGCGGGCTTGGCGATGGTTCCAGCCGCGGTTCCGGACTTGGTTCCGGATTTGGTTCCGGACCGATCCGGGAGNGCCGTGACGCCGAGCTTCGATCCCTTGACCGCATGGATCGCGTCCATCGCGGCGGCGGGGATCCGGATGCCGTCCCCACGATGCGTGAAGGTCGTGCGAACCGCACGGAAACCGATGTCGCTCTCGTGCGACACGATGCCGACGGACTTGCCGGTCCCGGTGAGTTCACCGGTGAGCGAGCACTTCTGCGTCGCCGTCACCAGCGGGATCTTGTCGCGGGCGACCTCGAGATAGGGGCCGCCGTCGAAGGGATCGATGTGCCCCTTGTACTCGAAGCCCTGTCGCTCCAGCATCCGGCGAGCGGGCCGGGTCTCGTCGCTTTCGCGGCCGATCAGGTTCCGGGCTTCCGCGGGAAGCAGCGAGGCGTAGAACGGCTCGCGCGGGAACAGCGCGGTCATGAACTCCTTCGAGTGCTGGCAGAAGAGATCCGCCTCCTTGTAGGAGAGGTTGATGAACCGCCGGCCCAGGTAGTCCCAGAAGAGGTTGTGGCTGTCGGGCGTGATCGCCCCCATCATCTCGGCGATGACCCGCTTGCTGAACTGTCGCTTGTGCAGGCCCATGTAGTGGAAGCGGACCATCGACAGGAATCCGCCGAGCTTCTCCGCGTGTCCGCGGTAGCCGGGCGCGAGGATGAGCCCGCCCATCTCCGAGGGACCCGAGACGTCTTCACCGAGGGTGAGCACGACCTGCGTCGCGCCCTGCTGGAGATCGTCGCTCCAGAACTCGCGGCGGGTGACGTCGAGGTAGACGTGCGGGTGTCCGGGCCACGACACGCAGGAGATGATCGCGCTGGTCCCGATCACGTTGCCGGTGTCGAGGTCCTCGAGCACGAACATGAAGTTGCGCTCGCGCGGTTCGGTGGCCTGTCGACCGAAGCTCTTGCGGCTGCGGACCACCTTCGACGCGATGATGTCGCGGTCGGGCGGAAGGTTGATGAAGTGGACCATCCGCGCGAGCTTGAGAAGCGTGGTGACGTCTTCGGTCGCGACCTGTCGGATGACGAACATGCCTGAGGCTCCTGCGGACGTGGGCCGTGCATCCACCGGCGACCATCGCCGGCGGAATCGGATCGGGCGTCACCCTTCGGCGACGGTCCGGGCGAAGGCCCGCTCGAGAATCTCGAACACCGGCCCGAAGTGCTCCGGTTCCATCACCCCGACGGGCGGCAGGAATCGGAGGTGGTACGGATCGTGACCGCAGATGAAGGCGATCACTCCTTCATCGAACATCACGTGGAGCGCCTTCATGATCATCGCCCGACTGCCCCCGAAAGGCGTCAGGCGGCACATGCCGCCGGTACCCGCCACGAATTCCGTGATGGGACGGCCGAAGGTGTCCTTGGCGACCGGGAACCACTCCGGATGGGCCGCGACGAAGGCGTCCGCATGTTCTCGGAACGCGGCCTGGATGCCGGCGATCCGGCCATCCGGACCGTAGTAGCCCCCGTCACGAAGCCGCCGGAGGGCGGAGAGCCCGCCGTGGATCGCGCTGCTGGAGCCGATGAACGTGCCACTGAGCAGGCCCGGCTTCGGGTTGAATTCCTCGGTGTAGAGGCAGGCGCAGACCTGGCTCATCTTGCCGATGGTCACCACGTCCACGTACTCGCCCAGGTCGAGCGCGTCGTAGTAGTACATCTCGGTGTTGCGACCGAACGTCTGCACCTCGTCGTCCCAGACCGGAACCCCGCGCTCCCGGCACATCTCCATCAGGGGCACGAAGAACTCGCGGGGCGCGGTGCGGAATCCGCCCTCGCCCTGCACCAGTTCGAAGATGAAGCAGCTGTGCTGTCCGGGGTATCGCTTGAGGTACTGGTCGAGATGCCAGACCGCCATCTCGATCGAACGCTGACCCATCGCGGGATCGTAGAACGGCATGTAGTCGACGTGCGTGTTGAGCGGAATGCCCACCCGGCCCGCGGCGGAGTCGCCGATCTGGGCCATGGTGGTCGACCGACCCATGAAGCAGTCCTGGAAGGCGATGACCCGGGGGGCGCCGTTGGTCTTCTGCTGGCACACCTTGAGGGCGCTCTCGTTGGCCATGGCACCGGAGTTGGTGGTGAAGCAGTGACGGATCCTCGAACCCTTCGCCGCCTCCTGCGAGAGGAACTCCGCGAGTTCGATGCTCTTCGAGTTGTACTGGAGGTTGCCCTCCATCACCACGTCACCGAGCGCCGATTCGAGGGCGGCCCGGACCATGCCCGGATCACCGTGCCCGAACATGTTGACGCCGATGCCGTTGATCATGTCCCACTTCACCGAGCCGTCGACCAGTTCGACCAGCGGCCCCTTGCCGATGCCGCTTCCGACGTAGGGATACAACGCCCCCTTGCCTCGCGCTTCCGCGGAACGGGCCAGCCAGCCCTGGAGCGTCTCGGCGCCCTCCTTCGTCGCGGGCCGGGCCCCGTCGATCGCGGACTGATCCGCCTCGAGCCGGGTGATCACCGCTTCGATGGCGGCCGTGACTTCGGGGCTGTGACGAAACGTTTCGGCGATGGTGCCGGACTGGGACGTGCTCACGCGAAGAACCTCCTTGAACGCTGGAAACGGGGATCGCCGGCGTTCGTGATCAAAGAACCGATGAGTCTCCGCGAGGACCTCGCGGAGACCGTCTCATGATATCGAACGCCCGGATCCCGGCCGGTCTCCGAAGCCGTCCCGGTCGAGGCGATGCATCAGGATCGCGAACAGCGTGGTCCGCTCCACGAGACTGTCGAGCTGGATGTGCTCGTCCGGCCGGTGCATCCCCCCACCCCGGACGCCCAGGGTGTCGATGGTCGGAACGCCCGCCTGCTGGATGACGTTGCCGTCGCAGACGCCGCCGGTCGAGGCGAAGGGCATCGGGTGCCCCAGATCCTCGCTGGCCTGCCGGGCCCGTTCCGCCAGCGTCATGACCTCGGGCGTCGCGGGCTTCGCCGCCCGGATGAACGCGGTGTGGGCCTCGAGTCGCGGCGGATCGTCGCCCGCCTCGGCCATCGACGCGTTGAGTCGATCGACCACCGCCCGGATCTCCGCATCGAGCGCCACCCGGGCGGCCTCGTCGCGGTAGCGGACGTTCCCCCAGCACCGGGCGTGATGGGCGACCGCGTTGGTGACCTGCCCCCCGTGCATGGGACCGATGTTCACGATGCGGCCCGCATCCGGATCGGCGAGGGCGGAGATCTCGAGGATCGCCTGGGCGATCGCCACCACGGCGGAACGCCCTTCCGCGAACGCCCGGCCGACGTGGGCGGCCCGACCATGGGCCTCGATCATGAAGGCGCCGGAACCCATCCGTTCGACCACCAGCGAGCCGTCGACCAGCGCCGGCTCGAGGACGAGACCGACGTCGTGACCCTTCGCCACGTCGAGCAGCGCCTTCTCCGAGAAGTAGGTGCCGGTCTCCTCGTCGGGGACGAGNGCGACCGTCCAGTCGATCTCCCGCCCCAGCTCGTGCAGGACTTCGAGGGCGGAGATCGCGACGAGCAGTCCACCCTTCATGTCCATCGCACCGGGCCCGTGCGCGATGCCGTCGGCGGCCTCCACCAGTTCCTGGAAGGGACCGTCGGGATCGTGCACCGTGTCGAGATGGCCGCAGACCATGAGTCGCGTCGCGTCGCGGCCGTCGCCCACCGCGTGCCGCGCAACCAGCATCGGCGGAACGTCCTCGGCGACCGCGGCCGCCTCCGGATCGTCGGAACCGCTTCGAATCTTGATCCAGGTCGGTCGCGGGACGCCGGGAATCCGCTCCAGGACGCCGCCGATCCCCGAGAGCCGATCCGCGAGCAGGTCCCGCAACGCGTCGAGTCCGGGGGTGTGGTTGAAGCCCGTCGGGATCGCGACCATGGCCGCGAGTTCCTCCCGCATCCGGGCGTCGCGGGTCCGGACCGCGTCGGCGATGCGCCGTTCGAATTCATCGAGTCGATCGAGTCGGATGGTCATGGATTCGCTTCCTGCCGGTCGGTTCCGGCGAGTTCGATGTCACCTTCGAAGACTTCGGTCGCGGGCCCGCTCATCATCACGGGTTCCGCATCATCCCCCGACCAGCGGAGGTCGAGCACGCCGCCGGGAAGCATCGCGCGGAGCGGCGAGGTCGCCCAGCCGCCGAGCACGCCGGCCACGCAGACCGCGCACGCGCCGCTGCCACAGGCCCGGGTGGGCCCGCTACCACGCTCCCAGGTCACGACCCGGACCGAGCCCGGGTCCACCGCTTCCACGAAATGGACGTTGATCCGGTTCGGAAACCACGCATGTCGTTCGATCACCGGGCCGACCCGGTCGAGCGGTACGGCCTCGGCGTCGTCGCAGCGGATCACCACGTGCGGATTCCCCATCGACACCAGCGTGAACCGCGGCGTGATGCCCGCCCGGGCGATCAACGCGGGATCGAGCCCGAACGCCGCCGGATCGAACGCCCGTTCGATCGCGGTCGCCCCCGACTCGAGCCCCGGAAGATCGGCGGGGATTCGATCGACGACGAGCGTCGGCGGTCCCATGTCGACGTCGACGGAATCGACGCGACCGTCGGTCCCCCGACTCCAACCGAGTCGACGCAGCCCACCATCGGTCTCGATCCGAAGCGCGTCGTCCTCGGTGATTCCACGATCGACCAGGAACTTCGCGATGCACCGGATTCCGTTTCCGCACATCTCGCCGCGGCTGCCATCCGCGTTGAACATCCGCATCCGGGCATGGTTCGTCGGATCCTCGGGTGGGTCGATCAGGATCAACCCGTCGCTTCCGATCCCGCGATGTCGATCGCTGACCAGCCGGCTCACGCCGGCCGGGTCGTCGACGTTCGTCAGCCGACCGTCGACGAAGACGTAGTCGTTTCCCAGGCCGTGCATCTTGACGAATCGCATGCCGTCATTCTCGCAAGGAGAACGCGACTTCGGGCGTTCCGAATGCGGGATCCTCGAAAATCGAGGGTTCCGTCGACGTGACCAGGTACCACCGCCCCACCACCAGCACGATCGCCACCACCGAGGCGATCTCGATCGTCCGGACCACGCGGTCGATCGGCAGTCGATCGATCGGTCGGTGGATCAGCCCCAGCAGATGACGCTGTCGCGACGCGATCGAACCATGTCGCCAGGTGAATCGCTTCAGGTCGACACCGTTCACGCCGGCCACCGCGGTCAACGCGGATCGCATCGCATCGACGCCCTCGACCGAGACCGTCCCGAGCGGACGATCCTCGGCGTCGACCGACATCCGAACCGCCGCGAACGCATCGGCCTGTCGCTCGAAACGCCGGGAGATCCAACCGAAGCCGACCAGCGTTCCCGCGAGGACCACCGCGGTCGCGGCGATGTCCATCCACCAGAGATCGGAGACGATCGCCGCTTCGGCGCCGCCCGCCTCGATGCGTGCGGAGCGGACCTCGAGGAGGATCGGGTCGATCGCCTCCGCCAGCACCATGCTCATCGCGACGAGCCCGACGCCCATCCAGGGCATGTGCCGTCGCCGCGCGTGGGCGAGTTCATGGGCCATCACCGCCATGACCTGCTCCCGACGAAGCGTCTCGAGCAGGCCGTCGGTGAGCAGGACCCAGCGGAGTCGGCCGACGAACCCGGTCACCGCGGCGTTGACCAACCGTCCCCCGGTGGGCCAGAGCAGGATGTTCCGGACCCGGACCCCGGCACGATCGCACATGGATTCGAGCGTCGTCCGGACCTCGCCCTCGGGCAGCGGGCGGGCGCCGAGCAGCCGGACCACGAGGGCCGGCGCCAGGATCGCGATGGGAATCACCAGGGACGCCGGCATCGCGGTGGCGAGCCAGCCCGGCGGTTGATACGACGACCGGGCGATCAACGCCTCGAAGACGTCCCCGGTCACCGCGAGCAGCCCGAGCGGAACCAGCAGGATCAGAACCTGGGTCCGAAACTGCATCGCCACCCAGGCGCTCCGCGACGGTGCCGCCTGCACGGGAAGTCCTTCGTCCAACCGGCGGATCAGGGTCGCGTCACGGGCCCGGACCTCGAAGGGATGGAAGATCCACCACGCGGCGACGATCGCGAACAACGCGGGCGCCATCGTCAGGGCCTCGTCGATGACGAGGAAGTCGCCCACGTACCCTCGAACCGCCTCTCGAAAACCGGTGCCGAGGACGCCCGCCGCGACGATTCCCACCGCCGCCCACTGGACGAACCGAAGACTTCGCGCCGCCCGCTCGAACTCCCGGAGGGGTCGATCCCCGGCGAGTCGACGTTGAAGCACTCGCGCGTTCAATGCCGCCACGATCAGCAGGATCCCGATTCCACCCAGCACCAGACCGATGCTCGCGAGGGGCTCGAGCCGGGCTGGAAACCCGCCCTCCGGTGCGGGAAGCAGCACCACGGCGGCGAGGATGATGAGCAGGACCTGCACGCGATTGGTTCCGGGTCGGGACCGACGACCGGGGACGAACTCAGTCCGGCCGCTGGAAGGTTCCGAGATCCACCACCACCCCGCCGTGGCGGTAGAAGTCGGCGTTGATGGTGCGGCTGTCGATGAACGTGAACACGAGACAGTTGGCCCGCGTCGCCTCGGCGTAGGCGAAGTCGCCCATGTGCGGGCCGGCGTAGTCCCGGTTGTCGTATTCCTGGGCGTGATTGTGGAAGTGGAAGACGCCCGTGTAGGCCGCGTCGAACATCTCCTGCGTCGCCTCGAAGCGATTGTCTCCGCGTCGAAGCCGCGGCTTGAATTCGAGCACCTCGATCCGGCCCTGCTCGTCCACCGAGATGACCCCGCCGAACTCGGTGCTCTCGTCGAGCAGGTCACGTTCCGCGTACCGGAAGACGTGACCACGAACCGCGTCGATCTCCAGCGATTCGATCGCGATCCTCATCGCCAGCAGGTCGCCCCAGCCGAGCTTTCGCCGAACCTCGCGAAGTCGTTCGGTGTGGGTGTCGTTCCACCCGGTGAAGTTCGCCGAGTAGAGGCGTCTGCCATCGACGTCGACGTCCTTCCGGAGCTCGTCGTAGAGCGTGGCCTCGTCCTGATCGAGGAGCGTGGGATCGAGACGCATCGCCGCGACCAGCACGCCGAGGTCGCGAAGTTCCAGGGTCGACCGACGCGACTCGGGCACCCGCTCACACGCCGCGGCCGCCGCGTCGAGGAAGCCGGCGTTCTCCGGTCGGCAGAGGGTTCGGGCCCAGATGATCTCCTCGCGATTGGCGGGGATGATCCCGAGTCGATCCGAGATCTCCCGGAGATCCCGGAACATGCCGTCGCGCGGCGAGACGTCGCTGCTCGTGAGCAGTTCCACCACGCGGTCGCGTCGTCCCTCCGCCACGAGCAGCTCCCAGCACCGCGCTCGAAGGTTGGCGGCGACCACCGGATCGGAATCCAGCATCACCTGCACCAGGACGTCGGCGAGTCGGTCCTCCCCGTACATCTCGATCAACGCCAGTCGCTCCGGCCGGTCCTTCGGATCCTCCACCCAGTTCGGCATCGGTCGCGCCCACGCCCGGATGAGCGTCGGCGTCATGTCGATCCAGGGCTCGGCCGCGATGATCTCGCACAANCGTTCCCGCCATTGGATCGCGTCGATCTTCGGCATCTGGATCTCCAGNAGCCGCTGNAGNCCTTCGGGATCGATGNTCTTCATCCGGTCGTAGGCCATCTCCCGGACGTCGACGGTGTAGCCGTCGGCGATGATCATTCGTTTGAGGGCTCGACTCGTGGCATCGGGCGTCGTGGTGGCCTCCAGCACCCGCAACGCGGCGGCGTGGCGGCCGGAGGTCTCCTCCGGGTCGGCGAGGACCGCGACCGGGTCCTCGATCGATCGNGGAGCGCATCCGGGCNNGGCCACGAGCAGGCCGAGCACCACGATGGCCAGCGTCGAACGGATGGCGGAATTTCGATTCGATCCCCGTCGGGGTCCGTTCGGATCAAAGTGACGAAGCATTCTCGGGATCACGTCGCTCAGGCCTCCATGCCCTGCAGGAACGAATCGCGTCATCCGCCACCACCAGAAGGTCGGTGATTCGACGGAGGCCGCCTCATGACTCTATCATCGTGCTCGTCGACCGCGGTTCAGGACCTGCCGCCACCGACCTGATTCCGGGTCTCTCGAGGACGTTTTCACCAATGACCGATTCGCCATCCGAATCCCTTCAGTCCCGAGTCGAGGCGGTGCTCGACCTCATCCGGCCGGCGGTGCAGGAAGATGGCGGCGACTTCGAACTNCTCGANATCTCCGAGGAGGGGGTCGTCACGATCCGCTTTCTCGGGGCCTGCATCGGTTGTCCNTCGAGTGAAATGACGCTCCGCGACGGCATCGCGCGGAATCTGCGCAGCAGAGTTCCCGAGGTGACGGACGTTGTCGCCTCCGAATGAGGTCGTGGGCGANGCTNAAATCTACCGATACCGCCTTCTGTAATCCCCGTCGTTCGGCTAGGCTGTAGTCCGCCGAANGATCTCGGCGACCACCCTCCACCGGCCGAGACACCGAGGTCCCGGTCGAGCACTTTCGAGAGTGGTACGCAGGCAGGAGGACCTGAACATGCTCGTCATCACCCGCCGCGAGGGCGAGGAAGTCATCATCGGAGATCCCGCNTCACCACTCGGTGTCGTCCGGGTCGCCGTGATCAAGGGCGACCGTGTCCGACTCGCATTCGAGTTCCCGCGTGAAGTCGCGGTGCACCGTCGTGAAGTCGCGGAGCAGATCGTGGCCGACGAGGATGCGCCNCCGGTGGCCGGCCAGATTCGTCCGGCCTCGGAAGCCTGANNCTCGCANCCANTCGTCAGACACGGATCNCGNGCGGACTCGAGAACGANCCATCAAGAAGGACGCTGCGAATCGCAGCGTCCTTCTTCTCGGATCCCGAGGTCGGTCCAAGCCGAAAAAAACGCCCGCGTCGTCTGTCGACGACGCGGGCAGCGAAGCGAAGCAGCCATCGAGCCCCCGCTCATGGCCGAAAGCCCTCGAACCGACCACGCAGGTCGAGGGAGGTCGGGGCGAATGCCCCGACATGCTCCGGGATCATCCTTGACCCTCGAAGCAACCCAGATCCGAGCCGTCCTTGGCCCGGGGTCCGCGAACCAGGTGCCCCCCTGTTCGCGATGCCCTGNAAAACAAGGCGTTTGCGGTCGAAACACGGGCCGCAACGGTCATCCTTGACCGTCGCGACACGAACTGCTCGCACCGTCGACTCGACCGCGTGCCGACGATGCGTCCGGCGGCCGATCCATGGCCGCATGACTGTTCGGCGGANTCTCCGCCGTTGGTTCTGATGATGTTCGCGGAGGTCCTCATCGGTCCTCCCGCTTCGATCGTTCGGCCAGTGCCGCGCGGGCTCGCTTCCAGACGTCCCCGTCGGAGGGCAGGGCCGCCTGCTTCTCCCGCCAGGCATCGGGCGCCACGAGTTCGAGATGGTCCCGGACACCGAGCACCATCACGCTGCCCGACAGTCCGAACTTCCCGAGCAGACGCTCCGGGAGCCGGACNCGGCCGGCCGAGTCGATGGTGCAGCGTGCGGACTGCGAGAAGATCGCCTGATCGAAGGCGACCAGTTCCTCTTCGCCGAGGAGCGTCCCGCCGAGCTTCGAGGCGAGTTCCGCGAAGGTCCGCTCCGGCCAGAGCCAGAGCGTTCCGTTGGATCCCGGTGCCGCGACGAATGCGGTTCCGTGCGTCGTCTCGTCGAGCACGTCGCGAAGCTCGGCTGGGATCGCCAGCCGATTCTTCGTGTCGATGGTGTGCTCGAATTCGCCGAGAAAAAGCACGCATCAGTACTCCGCAGTTCCGAAGCCGAAAAGCGTCGACCTTCCGAGGCCGTCGCAGGATGCCGGTCGGAGAATACTCCACATCGCCACACTCTTCAACACAATGACCCACTTTTGCCCATTTCGTGGTTTTTCTTCCCCTCATCGGCCCCACAACCCACATCCGGACGTTGGCAACCCNCTGTTTNAACAGGAGTTATGGCATTTTTCGNTTTNGAGCGCATGCTGTCCACGGACCACCCACTGATCCGGACTCCGCTCCTGGCGGAGAACGCAACCCTGGAATGGCATGACGATCGAACCCACCGGAAGAACTGAATTGACGATGGCGACNGATCGGATGCCGGTCGGACGCTTCCTGATGACCGCCGCACACGGCGACCATCGCAATGGAATGCTGGTCACCCGGGTGCAGAAATGCGCGGATGACCCGATCACGGTCACCGTCGCGGTTCGGAAGGGCCACGCCCTGAGTCCGCTCATCCGCGATTCGGCGATCTTCGGGTTGTGCGAACTCCGGGGCTGCGACCTGATGCTGTCACGACTCTTCAACCGCCCCGGCGAGCTTCACGGGGAGGACCCTTTCCTCGGGCACGACCTGGTCCCCGACACCGGCCGGCTCCCGATCCCCGTCGCCTCGGCGAGCTGGGTCTGCTGCGACCTGATCCGGCACCTCGACATCGAGGCGGATCACGAGATCTACATCGGCCGAGTCACGGCAGGCGGCGTCATCGAGACGCCCGACGAAGTCCTCACGGCCGATCCGGCGTCGGCGGCGCGAAAACGCCGCAACGGCATCGCGACCAAGAAGGTCAAGAAGCCGGCCCGAGCCAGGCCCGGTCTCGACAATCGCGTGACGAAGCAGACACCGAAGGCCCCGGAATCAGAGGTTCCGGAATCCAAGGAATCGGCCTGATCCGACCTCGACGTCGACGGCTACCATCCCGTCCATGACGCACGCCACCCCTACGACATCGAACCGACTCGGCCTGGACTACCGCGCCGAAGCCGCGCGCCTGGGGCCGCCCACGGTCCCGATCATCGACGCGCACACCCACATCAACGGCCTCGAGGCCAGCCGGCTCTTCGCCGAGGTCATGGACCTGTACGGCGTGGAAGCCGTGTGGTCGATGACCGCGATCGACGAGGTGGAGGCGGTGCGGGATTCGCTCGAGGGACGCTTCGAACCGATCGCGGTCCCGGACTTCCGGAACCCCGATCGGCGACTGGCTCACGGCGAGGGGTACNTGCGACGCATCGAGGCGTATCGCGAGAAGGGCGCTCGCATCGTCAAGTTCTGGGCGGCTCCGCGGATCGTCGACTTCGGCGAGGAGGCGGGCGATCCCGCCCTGTTGCGGCTCGACGCCCCGATCCGGCGGGAAGGCATGCAGCTCGCGGTCGATCTCGACATGGCGATCATGGTGCACGTCGCCGATCCCGACACCTGGTTCGCCACCCGCTACTCGGACCGGGCCCGCTACGGCGACAAGCGTTCCCACTACGAACCGCTGGAAGCGGCCCTCTCGGATTTNCGGGTCCCCTTCATCGCCGCGCACATGGGCGGCTGGCCGGAGGATCTCGAATTCCTCGACGGCCTGCTCGAACGCCATCCGAACCTGCACCTGGACACCAGTGCGACGAAGTGGATGATCCGCGAACTGTCGCGACACGAGCCGGAGGACCTGCTCGCCTTCCTCCGCCGGCACGCCGGTCGACTGCTCTTCGGCTCCGACATCGTCACCCTCGATGAACACCTTCGNGCCGATCCGCTCGACGACGAGAACGTCATGTCCGCCAAGGCCTCGAACGAGAACGACGCCTTCGATCTCTACGCCAGCCGGTATTGGGCGCTCCGTCGGATGTGGGAGAGCGACCACGACGGCGAAAGTCCGATCGCCGATCCGGATCTCGCCCTCGTCGATCCCGACGGGTTCGGGCCGATGGANGCCCCGCGTCTTCGTGGAATGTCGATTCCGGCCGCGGACCTCGCCGTGCTCTACCGAGACGCCGCGATCGGATTCTCGGGGCTGCTCGCGACCACGGACTGAGCCTCGGCGTTGGCGAGCCAGTCCGGACGCCGCACCGGAATCCCGCGACCGTGCGTCGCGGCGGCCGCGTGCGCCATGTCCGTCACCANTCCGGGTTCGTCGACGAGCCGCATGAAGACGCGAACGAACGCGTTGCGATCGCCGGGGGNCAGGAGNCGTCCGTCGACGCGGTCTCGAATCAGCGAAGCCGCGTTGGGACGATCGGAAGCGATCACCGGGACGCCGCAGGCGAGCCAGGTGCGGAGCTCGACCGTGGAGGGCGGCGTGAACGAGGTCGCTTCGATGCGATCGACCTGCGCCGCGATGTCGATCCCCGAAGCGATCGCCCGGGGATCCCGCACCCGGGCGTCGAGCACGAGCCCCACGGGACGTCCTCCGAACCGGCCGATGCCCTCCCGAAGCCAGCGCGACGATGCGACGGCATGGACGCCGGCCGGATCCGCGACGAGGCAGAGTCCCCGACCCGCGACCGCCGCGGACGCCGCGGCGGTCATCGCGGAGGACACGTCCGAGCCGTGGCGGGGATCGCCGGTCACCGCGACCACGAGCCGATCGTCGTCGATCCCCCACTGCCCTCGGATCGACTCCCGACGAGTTTGACGACGGTCTGGATGATCCGGGCCGCGGACCGGAAGGTCGGCCGCGTCGATGATGGATCCGAGACGCCATCCGCGGCGAGCCAGCTCCGGTCCCGTCTCCGGTCCGACCGGATGGACCGTCGCGGCCTCGCGTCGCCAGGCTTCGATCATCGGTGGCCGCGACTCGATCGCCGCGACCACGCCCACCACCTCGGCGGTCGTGCCCGAGGCCAGCACCGCGACCAGCGCGGATTCGGACCAGGCGACCACCCGGTCGGGCGGACACGAGCGGAGCGCACGCCCGATCGCCGGGCCTGCCAGGCGTGGATTCCGAAGCGGTGCCGGAACCGCCGCCGTCACCGAGGCGCCGGCACCGACCACGCCCTCCGCCGCACGCTCACCACCGATCACGATGACGGCGTCGTCGGACTGCAGGGCCGCGAGCACGCTCCAGGTGGAGGGACCGCAGCCGGGAGCGTCGGGTTCGAGGACGTGCACCACGCGGGACATGCGGTGGATGATCCTTCTGCGAATACTCGCGCGAGTGCGTACGAAGAAGCGACGGCGGAGGATTCGGGGGAGGCCCGAGCCCCGCCGCTTCAACACGTTTCAGCACGTGTCAGCACGTGTCAGCGAATGCCGAGGTTCTCACCGAGATCGACCCGTTCGTGCTCGTAGAAGAGCTCGGCCACGTTGCGTCCCAGACGCATCGCGAGATCGTCCTCGACGCGTCGACGTTTCGCGAAGCTCTGGAAGTTCGACGGATCGACTTCGCGGATCTGCCCGACGACTTCGAGCCCGTTCGGATCGTCCGCCGGAAACACGCGGGAACCCATGGCGAGGTCGAGCACCTTGATGCTGCAGACCGCGGTGGGCCGGGGCGTGAATCCGTCGAGCGTCAGCGCGAAGCCGTCGAGCGCGACGTAGATCACCTGCTCGACACCGGCCTCCCGACCGATTCGTTCGATGCTGACCCGGTCGTTGCTCGTCTCCAGCGCCCGGCTGAGGGACAGCACGTCGCGGGAATCCACCATCAGGTTGGAGGTGATCGCGTCGTTCGCGATCAGCGCATCGGTGATCTGGACGCCGACCATGGATCGGAGCGCCGTCCGCGGGAACGCATTGGTCGGATCGTCGACGAAGACCGCGGTCGTGGTCTCGCGAAGTTCGTAGGCCGCGGGGATCGTCCCGGGTCCTTCGAGCACGTAGGCCACCGGCACCACGATGTTGCACCCGACCAGAAGCCCCGTGGCGGCGGTCAACATGAACAGCGAGAGCATCGATCGCAGGCCGACGGAGCGGCGTGTGGAGCGTCGTGAATCATGCATCGGGGTACTTGTCCTCAATGTGGTCGTAGAAGAGCCAGCCGGCCTGCTGGACGAACGTCGCGAGGAGACCGGTCTTGATCTTCTCCTCCGTCGAACTCTCGCGTCCGAGCTCGGCGATCTTCGGGAATTCGGAGCTGATGTCGTAGTTTTCGGAGAAGGCGTCGGCATCGAAACCGTCGGCCTCCACGATGCCGATCGAAGCACCGGCCACGCCTTCCCACTGCCAGCGGTTTCCGGGCGGGTTGAGGCGGAACTCGAAGACGTCGATCCACACCACGCGGTCCACGCCGAGTTCCTCGCAGACCTCGCCGTAGGGCATCATCTCCCAGCCGGGCTGGTGATAGGTCCAGTCCAGAACCGCCGCGGGGTTGAGCACCTGAGCGCCTTCCACGTTCATCTGGATGCGACGACTCAGGTTGACCGCGATGTCGGCCACCACGCTGGGGAACTGGTAGAGCGTCGCCATGTCGGTCTGGACGAGCACCGCGACGGTCTGGTTCCGAAGGCCGTCGTACTCCGCGAGGACCTCGACCTTCTTCTCCCGTTCGATGTTCTGACCGATGACGCTGGCGACGCCGAAGATCTGGCAGCCCTGNAGAACGCCGAGNGTCGCGAGCGCCGCAAGGGCGACGAGGCCTCGAAGGAATCCGGTCGAATGGTCGCGATGAATCATGTTCATGGGTGNGATCCGGGNCGGATTCCGCGAGCGTCGAGAAGGGACGATGCGGAGTTTGGAAACGAAGTCGACGTACCGACGAGAAGCGTGACTCAGAAGAAGTCTCGATGATCCAGAATCTTCCAGCCCCACGCCAGCAGCAGCATGGCGATCGAGATCCAGAAGAGCCGGCGNCCGAAGAGGCCGGTGAAGAACGGTGCCAGCATCGAACCGGTGACCGCCGTCCAGCCGGCGACGAGCACGGTGGCGGCGGTGACGACCGCGAGCACGGCACCCATCGGTTGCGTCCCGAACGACGCGGGAAGGTCACCATGCGCGGCGTGGGTGAAGGCGGTGGTCATCCCACAGGTCGGACACGGCATGTTCGCCGCGACGATCCAGTTGCAAGGCGGCATTCCAAGTTGTCGNTGCGTTCCGAGGCCGGCATCGGAAGGCACCAGGATCCAGGCGACCGTGAGCACCGCGGCCGCGATCAGCGCGACCATTCCNGAGGCGAGNCGGACCGGGCCGGTCGCTCGCTCGGGCNTCGCGCCACCCCAGCCCACCGCGGCCCAGTCGCTCGGTGAAGGTGGCGGAACGGCGTTCCCCGGTGCTTCGGACATCCCAACAGGCTACCGAGGCCCCGATCGCGAGGCAACGAATGTCGCCGAGATCGTCCGTCGCGACATCGATAACCCGGTTTGATCCCGGTTGGCCCGATGAGGGCGACGTAGCATGCCCGCATGACCGACGACACCGACTGGATCGACGCCCATCTCGACCTCGCCTACCTGGCGGGCGAGGGTNGGGACTTTCTCACCCCCACCCGGGAGGCGGGCCTCGATGCGACGGTGAGCTGGCCCGATCTCGCCGATGCCCGGATCCGCACCGCGTTCGCCACGATCTTCACCGAACGTGACGGACCGCCCGAGGAACCGGCGGCGTATGCGGGGGACGACCCCGACGCGGCGGAGACCGCCGGACTCCGGCAGATGGCGTGGTACGAGGCGGAGGAACGGGCCGGTCGGATCCGGATCGTGCGCGATCGCTCGGACCTCGATCACGAAACCGTTCCCCGACTCGTCATCCTCATGGAGTGCGCCGATCCGATCACCGGCCCGGACGCGGTGGACGCGTGGTACCGGCGCGGGCTTCGAATCGTCGGATTGAGCTGGGCGCGTGGATCGCGATATGCGGGCGGAAACGGTGTTCCCGGCGGCCTCACGCCGGCGGGCGAGGCGATCGTCGACGCTTTCGAGGAACACGGCATCGCCCACGACCTCTCCCATCTCTCCGAAGCGGCGTTCGACGACGTGCTCGAGCGGTCGCGGGGCCCGGTATGCGCCACGCACTCGAATGCCGCGGCGATCACCGGTCCGAATCCACGACACCTCCGCGACGATCAGATCGAGGCCATCGCGGCCCGCGAGGGCGTGATCGGCCTCAACCTCTTCGGTCGTTTTCTCCATGGCGAGGATCGCGACGCGACGATCGAAGACTGCCTGGATCACGTCGAGCACGTCGCGTCGATCGCCGGCCGGGACCGGGTCGGTCTCGGCTCCGATGCCGACGGTGGCTTTCCCGGTTCGGCCCTGCCGATCGGCCTCCGCGATCTTCGAAACCTCGATCGCCTCACCGACGGGCTCCAGGGCCGTGGATGGCCCGCCGAGGCCTGCCAGGGGTTCCGATCGCGGAACTGGCGACGGTGGCTCGAAGAGTTACTGACATCGTGTCGGTGAATCTGGTATCAATTCCGAAACGTTTCGTCCCCCGCTCGCCAGCCCCGCCCGTGACAAACCGACCGAGGAGAATCCATGCACCGGTTCATCACCACGATCGCCCTCTCCGTCATCGCCGCCCCCCTNGCCGCCGATACCTCGGTCGAACTTGATTTCGCCGCCGGGATCCTCGCGTTGCAGGAGGACGCCCCCACCGCTTCGACCGCGACGGGCACCCGGGACGACGACAAGGGCGCGGTCACCGAATACGAAGCCGATCCGTCCGCGGTNAACACCGAAGCCCTCGCGAAGGCTTCGCAGAACCCGGTCGCGGACATGATCAGTCTGCCNTTCCAGAACAACTTCACCTTTCCCACCGGCCCCAACGACAACGCCCAGTGGGTGCTCAACGTCCAACCGGTGATTCCGATCAATCTCACCGAAGACGTCAACCTGATCACCCGGACGATCCTGCCGGTGGTCAACTCNCCGTCGCCGGCCAGCGGGATCTCGAGCGACTTCGGGATCGGCAACCTGCAGTTCAGCGGCTTCTTCTCACCGGCGAAGACCGACGGCCTGATCTGGGGGGTGGGCCCCGTTCTTCAGTTCCCGACCGCCTCCTCCGCCCGACTGGGCAGCGACAAGTGGACCGCCGGTCCGAGCCTCGTGATGCTCTCGATGCAGGGCCCCTGGGTGATCGGAGGGCTCATCCAGAACGTGTGGTCGTACGCGGGTCCTTCGGACGCCGCCGACGTGAACGCGTTTCTGTTTCAGCCGTTCCTCAACTTCAACATGGACAAGGGCTGGTACCTCACCGCGTCGCCGGTGCTGACCGCGGACTGGAACGCCGATTCGGACGATCGCTGGACCATCCCGCTCGGCGGCGGCATCGGCCGGATCATGCGATTCGGCTCGCAGCCGGTGAACATGCAGTTGCAGGGCTTCTACAACGTGGTCCGCCCGGAAGCGGCCGGCGAGTGGACGATTCGATTCCAGATCCAGCTGCTCTTCCCCACCGGCTGATCGGAGGGGCGTCGCCGAGGGGCGATCAGACCGGCATCGAGGCGTTCGACGCGGAGTTCAGCGGCAGGCAACGGGCGGCTTCACCCTCGTCGAGCAAGAGGTGGAGTCGGATTCCCGTCCGGTGGAGATCGGCGACCGCCGGCGCATCCCGCGTGAAGACGTGAAGCACCACGCCGCCGGTGAAGCCGGTGGCGAGCGCGACGAGATCGTGATTGGTGCGGAGCCACGCCTCGGCGAGCCGCATGGATTCGATCGCCTCGTGTCCGCACAGCAGATGCAGTCGTCCGTCATCGTCGAGACCGAACTCCACCGCCGGTGCGATCGGGCAGCGGAATCGCGCGACCGAGATCCCGTCGACCCACTTCGACCAGTCCGACTCGGTCGCCGCGGCGTCCACCACCGGTGCGGTTTGCGACTGCTCGGGCTTTCCGCCGGCGACACGCTCGGGCGAGGCCTCGACCTCGGAAGCGGATTCGGATTCCGCCGGCGCTTCCGTCGACCGGAATGCGGGCGCTCCCGCCTCGCCGGTCGGTGCCGGACTCAGCCGGACCGGACGGACCCCCGCACGCGTCGGCGACTCCGAGGGAAAAAGCGGCTGCATCCCGACCTCCGTGCGACGCACGGGACTCGGACGAGCGATTCTCGGTGGTTCGACCTGACTCCCCGGCTCCTCGAATCCGGCAAGCCGCAGTCCGGCGCCGGAAGGCGTCGACGCGGTCTCGGACGCCGTCGACGCGGGCACCGTTTCCAGCGATTCGACGTCCGCGACGTCGAGCGATGCTCGAATCGACGTGACGACCTCCCGCGCGGTGCGCCGAACCGACTCTTCGAACATGATTCGCTGGGATCCCTCCACCACATCGAGCCGCCGGACCGTCGCCACCACCGGAAGCGGCCGGTCGAGATGCCGACTCGCCGCCACCGAAAGCACGCCGGCCGCGCCGCTGGCGCGATCCTCGTCCGCGCCGACCACGACCAGGCCGAGGTCGAGCGGGTGCTCGGCCGCGACCCGCGCGGCCGCGCCCTTCGCGAGGCGATACGCCTCGATCACCGCCGGCTGCTCGGCCGCGGTCAGGATGACGACTTCATCGGCACCGGCCCGCACCGCTTCGGCCGCATCGCGGTCGTCGACGCAGACCACCCAGCGGCGGATTCCTTCGGCGACCAGACCGGCCGCGGCCGCGAGATCGACGCCCTCGGGGCGTTCGACGCGACGCGACGATCGGAAGATCTCGATCGAACATCGACCACCCTCCAGCCGAACCAGGCCGGTCGCACCATGTTCCTCGGCGACCCGGTCGGCGTACTGCGTGACCCACAACCCCGCCATCACGGGAAGGTGGCCGCAGATCGCGATGGTCAGCTTCGGCTCGGTCGGCGATGAGACGGCCGCCGGCGTCGATCCCGGCGAGACGTCGTCCGCCGTGACGTCCACGGCGGGATCGTCGCTCAGGAAGAGATCGGTGAGTTCTTCAAAGGGGTCGCGGGCCGCATCCATGCTTCACGCTCCGGGATTTCCGATCGGACGACGTCAGCGGACGACGTGATCGATGTCAGGTCGAGAGGGTACCACCGCCTCCGGCGGTGCCGAGGTCCACGAACGTGGGCGACGTGGACGGCGCTCCGGAAGTCGAGGACGGGATCATCAGGACGCTCGCCGGTCGGCCATCGGGCCCTTCGGCCACGTGCGGGTTCGCGGGATCGAGCATCGTTCGCCCATCCACCACGAGTCGGTAGCGAACCGAGCCTGCGACCGGAATCTCGATCCCGACCCACCGGTCCCCTTCGGGNTGGCCTTCGATGGGTCGCAGCGGAAGCCCCGCCTCGTGCCACTGGTTGAAGTCNCCGGTCACCGCGATGTGACCACCGAGNAGCGCGGGCTGCACGATNCGAACCCGGTTNCCGTCGGGTCTGCCTGGAACCGCGGGACGGGCGCCCCCGCCGGGTCGGAGCCGGCCGACGAGTTCGGCNGCACGGCCNGAGATCTCGACTTCGCGAACCCCCGAGTCGTCACCNAGCGCGGCCGGTGCGGACTCGACCTCCGGCCGGTCCTCCGTGGACGGATCGGTCTCGACCTCGGGCGGTTCGATCACGGTGGCCGATTCGGTCTCGATCCATGCGGCGAGCCGCTGGTAGTCGCCGCTGGCATCGGATTCCGGAGCATGTTCGATCACCGCCCGACCGAAGGCGGTCGCCTCCCGGATCTCGACGTGATCCCGGATCGGATGAGGCGAGACGCCGGAGCCGAACCGATCCCGCATCGCTTCCAGAAGATCGCGGTCGAGCGTTCGCTCGGTATGCAACAGGTTGGGGACGAGTCGGGCTCGCATCGGCCGACCGATCCGCGCCGCCATCGCTCGCAGGGTCGTCCACTGACGATGCGCGCCTCGGGTCGCGAGGAAACCCGTCTCGACCGGCACGACGACCTCGTCGGCCGCGCGAAGGGCGTTGAAGGTCAGCATGCCGATCGTCGGAGGACAATCGATCAGGCAGTAGTCCATGGTGTCCGCGAACGCCTCGAGCCCCCGCTTCAAACGCCGATCCCGGTCGCCGGCCTGCATCAGGCCGCCACCAGGCGCCTCCGCCCGAGCGAGCCGGACGGTGCTGGGAAGCAGTCGGAGACCGTAGGCGACCTCCCAGGTCATGCCCGCGACCTGCGANGGTGCGAGCGGATGNCCGGGAGGATCGAGGAGGAGATCGATGGTGCTGTATTCGATCTCCTCGTCCGGNACGCCCAACGCCGCGGCACAATGCCCCTGCGGATCGAGATCCACNAGCATGACCCGACGCCCCATCGAGGCGAGCACGGCGGCGAGATTGACGGCGGTCGTGGTCTTGCCGCAGCCGCCCTTCTGGTTGACGATCGAGATGATCCGCATGGGAAACCGGTGCTCGCGGGTTTTGTCGGCCGAAGCATCGTGGTGCCCCACGATGAGTAACCACGCCCAGACCACCTGAACATCGGCCGAACGGCAGTTTTTGCTCCAGACTTGCAGACGNGCCCGACCTCCGAGGGTCCCTCGCGGGCCTCACCCGGCGTCGATCACCGCATCCCAACCGGCCCGGACGACGGCGTCACCGGGGTCGTCCACCACCACCACGTCCCCGATCCGGCGGGGAAGAACGAGGCGGATTCGACCGGCATTCGCCTTCTTGTCGACCCGCATCGTGGCCGTCAATTCGTCGAGATCCCCCNCGCTGAGGCCCGAAACCCCCGTTGGAAGCCCCGCGGCGAGGAGCACGGCTCGAATCCGGTCCTCCATCGCGGCATCCGACTGCAGCCCTGCGGCGACCGCGGCGCGACNGGCCGCGACAAGCCCGATCGCCACCGCCTCTCCGTGCACGAGTCCCAGCTCGGTCCNGCTCTCGAGCGCGTGGGCGTAGGTGTGCCCGAGATTCAGGAGCGCCCGGTCTCCAGCCTCCCGCGGGTCCCGCTCGACGATTCCGATCTTCACGCCGGCCGATCGATCGATGAACCGGCTCAGCACCTCCGGATCACGGCCCAGCACCTCGGGAAGCTCCCGCTCGAGCGACGCGAGCGCGTCNGGCCCGTCGATGATCGCGTGCTTCACGCACTCCGCGAGTCCCGCTCGAAACTCCCGGTCCCCGAGGGTTCGAAGAACGTCGCAATCGCAGATCACGAGCCGGGCGGGCCAGAANGCCCCCACCAGGTTCTTGCCGAGGCCGCCGCTCGGAAGTCGACGGTTCACGCCGGTCTTCCCACCGATCGCGGCATCGACCATGCCGAGCAGCGTCGTCGGACAGAGCACCAGATCGACGCCTCGCATCCAGCCACTCGCCGCGTAGCCGACGACGTCGCACGCGATGCCGCCGCCCAGCGCCACCACCACCGACCGTCGATCGACGCCCGCGTCGAGCATTCGATCCCAGAGCGTTTCGACGCCCGGCATCGACTTCGCGGTCTCGGACGCCTCGACCTTCGACGTCGACACGTCGCCGCCGAGACCCTCGAGCCCCNGGAGAAGCACCGGGAGGTGCGTGGCTTCGACGAGTTCATCCGCCCCGGGATCGACGCCGACGAACGACCGGACGTCGGTCGATCGACCGAGCGCTTCGGCGATCAGATCGCCGGCCTTCGGCAACAGGTCGCGGCCCACCAGGATGGTGGTCGATGCGTTTTCGAAGGCGAGTCGGCGGCGATGCATGACGGAAGGCTCCTGAGAATGCCGACCGGCCGCAAGCACTTCGAGTGCGTCGACGGGATCCGACGGGAGGCTCATCGGCTCGNGCGCCGCTCCGACTCCCGAACCGGTTCTCGAATCNCGCCTCGACGGGGATGCCGGCCCGATGGACGNCGAGCCGCTCCGGNGGATCCGGCGACGAANCAGAAGGAGGCCGAACGCGAGGAGCACGACCGCCCCCGCGATCCAACCNCCNGGCGNNACGGTGGACGCCGNGAATCCCACCGGTCGCCCCACGAACAGTGGCCACCGACGAACCCGGCCGTCACGAGCCCGCGTCTCGATCTCACCGGCGAACCGTCCCCGCAGTCGGACCATGGTCCGAAGCCGCGGGGCGACGGACGCCCGGCGGGTGGCCACCACGAGGATCGNNCCATCCCCCTGCTCGACCACCCACTCCGCGAGTGGTGTCCCATCTTCGCCGGGCACCGGAGTCACCTGCACCAGCAGCCCNCGCCGCTCCACGAGATCGGACGCCGTCGGCCGGTCGCGNTCCTTCTCGGGATCCATCGTGGCGGTCCACACCGACTCGATCGTCGAAGCGAGCCGGCGGTCACCGATCGACTGGTACGTCTCCGGTGCGGAGGGCTCGACGGGCGGCGCCGGCTGCGCGATCACTCGTCCGGCCCCCGATGCGGTCATCAACACCAGCAGCACCGCGCGGACCCCGTCTCGAAACGCTCGGGCGAGCGAGACGCGGGACCTCGCGACCGACGACGGCACGGGGTTCAGACGATCGGCTCCAGGGTGTGCGCCGGTTCCTCGACGCCGATCTTCCTGGAATGAATGGCCACGAAGTCGTCGACGAGATCCTCGCCCATGTAGAACCGGAGGAGCCTCGGGTTCATCCGGAAGAGATCGACGAGGACGAGTCCGTCCACCACGTTGCTGAATTCCGGGTCCACGTTGAAGCCGAGGAAGACCGCATTGAGCTTGAGGTACTGCCGGACCAGCACGGGAACCGATCGCTCCCCCTGCTCGATCTCCTTGACCAGCTCGTCGATGTCCTTGAGCTTGCGGACGGACCGGAGCGACGACGGATCCCAGTCCCGCGGATGGTCGAGATCCACCGGATTCCTCGGCCGAACCANTCCCTCGAGACGGGAGATCCGCTTGGTGGCCTTGAGGAACGAAAGCAGCAGCCTGGTCGAGGTCGCGTGGTACTCCGCGCTGATCGAGACCGGTCCGAAGAGGCGACGGTACTTCGGGAAGCGNCCGGANTAGCGGGCGATCCCCTTCCAGAGGAGCATCAGGGGTTCGACGTGACGCTGGTAGTCGGGGTGTACGAAGGAACGTCCCATCTCGAGCGAGGGCCCGAGTTCGCGGATCAGCGACTCGTCGTAGTCGAAGAGCGTCCGCGTGTAGAGACCTTCGATCCCGTGACGATCGATGATCTCGTCGGTCCGGCCGAGCCGGTAGGAGCCGATGACCGACGAGTTCCGTTCGTCCCAGAGCACCAGATGCAGGTAGCTGGGGTCGTAGTCGTCGAGGTCGATCGAACGTCCGGTTCCCTCGCCGACCGCCCGGAAGCTGAGCTCGCGCAGGCGTCCGATCTCCTGCAGGACCATCGGGATCTGATCGGCTTCCGCGTAGACGACCCGCCGATCACCACGCTTGACCAGGATCTGTTCGGGCGGAAGCGCGAGGATCTCCGACGCAAGCTGATCCGGATCATGGACCGGCACCGTCGCCACCGGCTCCATGCGGACCGGCTCGGGCTTTCTCGACCGCAGCGGAATCGACCGCACGATGGAATGAACCCGCCGGCTCTCNTCCGANGACGCGCGTTCGAGACGCGACCGGAGCACGAAGGTGCGGAGCCGGAGGAATTCGATGAGATCCTCGGGGGCCGCGAAACGATCGAGTTCGTCCACCCGCAGCGGGGTCCCGATCGCGACCCGGGTTCGTCGGCCGCGGATCCGGAGCAGCTCCCGACCCAGCAGCACCGAACGCAGGTGGGAATGGATCAGGCCGGCGGCCTGGAAGCTGATCGAATTCCGGCCCTCGAAGAAGACCGGGACGACCGTCGCGCCGGTCGACTTGATCAACCGCGCGATGATCGGATTCCACGGCGGATCGGTGACCGCGAGTCGCTTCCACGTCGAGTGCGCGACCTCGCCGGCGGGGAACNCCGCGAGACTTCCGCCATCCGCGATCCACGCCTTCGCACGCCTCAACGAGCCGGCGTTCCGCCGGGCGGCGTCGCGGCCGCCGAAGGGATCGACGGGGAAGATGCGCGGCCCGATCGCGGGAACCTCCGCGAGAATCGAGTTGGCGATGAATCGGACGTCGGGCCGGACCTTGGCGACGAGGTCGTCGAGGATCATCGCGTCCAAGCCGCCGAAGGCGTGGTTCGCGACGACCACCAGCGGCCCGGTCTTCGGGATCCGAGCCAGTTCGTCGTCGCCGGTGAGATAGCCCGCGTTGAAGCCGCGAAGGAAACGCTCACCGGGCGGGAGCGATTCATCGGTGGTCAGGACTTCGTCCCGGTAGATCTGGTTCAGCTTGCGAAGACCGAGGCCGACNTCGATNCCCGGCCGCAGCGCTTCGAAGAGCAGTCGCTGCCACCAATTGCGCCCGGGATTCGGGAGCGTCACGGGCGTGTATGACGACTTCGATGCCACGCATGATCTCCCGATGAACCCCGCCGATCGTCACCACCACCACGGAGGCCGCGACCGAACGCTGAATGNNTNCATTGTGACGCCTTGAGGCTCCGAATGCGCTGAATCGGGTCGAGAAACGANCATCGGGCCGTCCGGGACGCCCCNCTCATCGAGGNGTCGGATCGACCGGGTCGAGATCACGGCGGCGACGAATCTCCTCGGCCAGCGGCATCAACGCCTCGAGTCTCCGGACCCGCGTCTCGCTGTTCGGGTGCGAAGAGAGGAATTCGAGCGGTTCGCCTCCCCGGGCCCCCATCCGCTGCCAGAGCAGAACGGCTTCCCGTGGGTCGTATCCGGCATCGGCGGCGAGGAANACGCCGAGTTCATCGGCCTCGGANTCCTGGGCCCGACTGAACGCCGGTTCGCCGAGCAGCCCGTACGCGCCCGCCGCCAGCGCGACGAGTTCCCGGTCCTCCGGGTCGACCGCGAGCGCCGCNCCCATCGCGACGAGCCCGGCGAGGGCCTGACGGGTCATGTTCTCACCACCGTGCCGAGCGATCGCATGCGCGGCTTCGTGACCCATCACCGCCGCNAGCCCGTCCTCGTTCCGGGTGTANGGAAGAATGCCGGTGTAGACCGCCATCTTGCCGCCGGGAAGCGCCCACGCATTCACGACNTCGTCGTCGTCGATCAGCACCACCTCCCAGTCGAATCGATCCGCGATCTCGGGATGCAGCCGCGTCGCGGAAGCGGCGATTCGCATCGAGACCCGCTGGACCTGTTCGAAGTCGGACCCGGACGTGACGAGTTTCGCGCCACCGAGCATCTCCTCGAACGCCGCGTTTCCAAGGGCGATCTCGTCATCGACGGTGTAGGTGTTCAGCTGCCGCCGATCGGTGCCCGACACCTGCTGGCAGCCGATGGCCGTGATGA
>NYVS01000097.1 GCA_002684755.1 Phycisphaerae bacterium | reverse complement strand
CAGGAATCGATCGCGTCCGCCAGCCGTTCGTATTCATCGAACTCGTTGTAGACGTGGACGCTGAATCGCACGAATCGCCGGCCCCCGTGATGCATGACCGGAATCTCGATCCGGTGGTCTTCCAGCAGTCGTTCCTGCACGGGATCGACCGAAATCTCGAGCGACCCGGATTTCGGCTCGGTCGACGGCAGCGACGGTCCACCCCCATCGGGCTGGAGTCGCTCGGGCAGCGGCAACGTCGCGATGAAGCCGAGCGACGAACCGTCGACCGGAGAGATGGGTTCCACCCCGAACCGTTCGACGAGCATCGCGTGGGCCATGATCGTGAGTTCGCGATTGCGACGCCGCACCTCGGCCCAGCCGCCGAAGCGGTCCATGAAACCGATCGCGTCCTTCGCGAGGATCCACGGCACGGGATCGAACGTGCCCTGCCAGTCGAACTCGGCGGTGAACGCCTGATCGAGATGATGACTGATCACCGTCGGCTTGATCCGATCCTCGAAATCCGACCGGACCACGAGCACCGCCGTGCCGCGAAGTGCGCACGGCCACTTGTGAAGGTTGCCGGTCCAGGCGACGGGGTCGCCGATGTCCGCCACCGGTCGATCAAGCATCCCCGGCGCGTGGGCGCCGTCGACGATCGTCTCGACGCCGTGCGACTTCGCCATCTCGACGATCTCGCGGATCGGAAGCACGAGGGCCGTCGGTGACGTGATCTGGTCGAGCACGAGCAGTCTCGTTCGCGGTGTGATGGTGCGCTCCACGGCGTCGATCCAATCCGCGGGCCCATCGATCGGCAGCGGGATCTCGATCTTTCGGGGCACGATTCCGCGCCGACGCGCCGTCATCAGGATCGTCTGCCAGACCGCGTTGTAGCCCTGATCGAGGTGAAGCACCTCGTCTCCCGGCTCGAGCGGAACCGACTGCAGCATCGCGTTGATCCCGCTCGTCGCATTGGAGACGAAACCGGTCCGGTCGCCATCCGCCCCGAGGAATTCGGCCACCGCACGGGCGGAGGATCGGATCGCCAGGACCCCGTCCCGCCAGACCCCCTCGACGGGGTTCCGTTCGATCGCCCGCCGTGCTTCGGTCGCCCGTTCCTGCAGTTCCCGAGGAACCGCCCCGAAGGAACCATGGTTGAGGAACGACAGATCGGGCGCGAGATCCCAAAGGGATCTCGCCTCGACGCCGAATCCGACTTCGGTGGCTCGTGGTACTTGCGACATGTGTGTCCGAGCCTAATCCGACGGGGGAAGTCGCCCACGCAATTCCGCCCGAATCTCGGAATCTCCCGCCACCGCCCATAACCTCACACGCATCGCCTGTTCGTCGTTCGAATGGGCGGCGTCGCCTCGTCCTCCTGCCCCAACTCCGGCGAGGCGGCGCCTTTTTCAACCACAAGAACCCCCTTTCCAGTGTTGGAAAGGGGGTTTTTCAATCCAAAGACGATCTCATGCAGTCAGGAGATCGATCCCAGCCCGTACGGATTCTGATCGGGGTAACATTCACCGAACGAATTGTGGAGCATCACCCTGACAACTGCCGAACAAGTTCAGGACACCATGGCACACCCCCCGGTGCCACCCGCTTCGCAAGGACCCGCCCCCATGACCATGCCCCTCGTTCAACTCGGCCCCGGTGGAGACTACGTCCGGAAGATCGTTCCCACGGACGATCGTCTCCGGTCCATCTCCCGACCGTTCACCCATCCCGGTCATCACCCTGCCGATGCCGGTGCGTCCCGCGGGGTGCTCGCGTTTCTCATCACCGCCCTTCGGATGATCGGCGTCCTGATGCCCGAACCCGACACCGACCTGAATGCCGAAGGCGATGCGGAGTCGACCTCCNAATCGAAGTCGGAACCGACGAACGATCGCCCCCGGCGGTCCACCTTCATCGATCGCAAGGCCGCGCGTCGACTTCGGGCGTCGCGGCCCGATGAAGGCACCGAAGACCACGCCCGGCACGACGACNTGCTCGAACGATGCCTCGGCATCGATCGCATCGAAATCAGNCCCACGGCCTTCCGCCACCTGGCCGATCGAACCGCGACACCGAATTCACCCCCGCTCGAAACGCCGGTGGCGGAGTTGCTCCACTCCGCCCCGGCGTCTTCGGCCCGGGTCGCGGCGACGCGTCACACGCTCGTCGGCGGCTCGCTCGTCGGCCATGGCGAACGCGTTCGAATGGTGGCCCGCGCCACGCTTGAACGACTCCGCGCCCATTCCGAAGATCGCCTGAATCGCACGCCTCCCACCACCGCTCGCTCGACCTCGACCCAGGAAAACCGTCATGAACCTGACTCCCAAGCAACTTCGCATTCTCGACTTCGTCCGCACCTATCGGGAGAACGAGGGCTATTCGCCGACGATGCAGGAGATCGCGAACGAGTTCGGCGTCAGCAAGGTGACGGTGTTCGAACACGTCGAGGCACTGGTCGGCAAGGGCGCCCTCGTTCGAGATCCGAACAAGGCACGCTCTTTGTCGCCGGTGGATGAACCCGCCACCGACGAGCTGGTGCTNCCGCTCAAGGGACGCATCGCCGCCGGCCGACCGATCGAGAAGTGCGAAGACGACAGCGAGCTCGATCTCGGACAGATCTTCGGTCCCCGGAAGGGACGGAATGGGGAGATGTTCGCGCTTCAGGTCGAAGGCGAGTCGATGCGGGACGAGGGAATCTTCGACGGTGACTACGTGATCGTCGAAAAGCGTCAGACGGCACGGAACGGCGAGCGGGTCGTGGCCCTCCTCCCGGATGGGGAGACCACCCTCAAGACGTTCTTCCGCGAAAGCGACGGAACCATCCGGCTTCAACCGGCCAATCCCGACTTCGAACCGATCATCGTGCGTGACTGCCGCATCCAGGGCGTGGTCACCGGCGTGATGCGTCGCTACTGAATCATGATCCCGAAGGCGGGCCGACCCGCTTCGAATCACCNGCTTCGAATCACCAGGCCTGAATCATCAGGTCNGAACGAAAGAGCGACTCGAGCGAGAACCGATGGAGGAGGTCGGAGNGCGACGACGGGTGAGCGGATCTGATCCGCACACCCGTCGTCACTTCATTCGCTGANTCGATCTCGTGACCACGTCACCACGNNACCACGCCACCACGGCGACGTGGCGAGACGCACCGCGGTCATCAGCCTTCGGTGCCCCATCGATCGAGCAGCCGACCGATGTCCGCGCCGTTGACCAGGCCGTCGCCGTTNAGGTCGGCGANCGGGGACTTCGTGACCGGCCCCCAGTCCGCGAGCATCAATCCCAGATCGGCCGAAGAGACGACGCCGTCCCCATTGAGATCAGACGTCCGAAAGACCGTGATGCTGCCGTCGAGCGCCTCGAGCGTCGGNACCGAGAAGTCGTAGTTGAAGAANGANACCTTCGACAGCGTGACTGGAATCNCGGTCCCCGGCTCCAGATCCGCCGGCACGTCGATCGTCAGTCCGACCAGTGGATGGTCGCCGGGCGCNATCTGATCCTCGGTGAAGATGCAGGCGGCNTCCACCCGGACGTTCGCCGANGGCGCCGAGTCCCAACCGTTCCAGCCGTTGCTGAAGATGGGACCGTTGTAGAGCACCTCGTCGACTTCGAGCCCGAGCGGCATCACGTTGAACCCGAAGGCGCCGATGATGTCCATGGTCTCCGCCCGCACGGGAACGGAGACCGTCTGGCCACGGGTCGCATTGACGTTCGAGACCTNGAGAATCGCGCCGCCGCCGGACACGGCGGCGGTCGGTGAGAGGAGCAGTCCGGCGAGCAGGGTCGCTTGCAGCATGAGTCTTGATCTCCAGAGGTTCTTGAACNCGAGCGTACCGGAATTCCGGCGTCGATCGAGAAATACATCCTCGAACGGGCGACAACGATTCCATGGATGGGCCGGCTCCGGTCGGACCGGCCGAAAACAGCCGACGAGGCGTGCCGAGGAAGGACGGCGTCCGCGGCGTCCGCAGCGCCATGCGGGAGTCGCCCGCGGCAGCTGGAGCCCCTGAGGACCGCCGCTCGATCGTCAGGATGGATTGGAGCGGTGCGCGGCCGTCGCCAGGGGTTCGACGAATCGAACCACGGCGTCGGCGAGATCCTCGCCACTGGAGACGGCCTCGCCGATCGCTCGAACGAGCGCGGAACCCACGATGGCGCCGTCGGCGTCCCGAACGACCGTCGCGACGTGTTCGGCCGACGAGATTCCGAAGCCCGCGGCGAGGGGCAGCGCCGTGATCTCCCGGATCCGGCCGACCCGGCCTTCGAGGTCCGGCGCGTCACCGCGCTCGCCGGTGATTCCCCGCCGGGCGAGCAGGTAGAGGAATTCGCGGGCCGTCGATGCGATTCGCGCCGCACGCTCGGGCGAGGTGTCCGGCGCCAGCAGCGTGCTGAAACCGATGTCCGCCGCCTCGGCGGCCGCGACGAGCGGCTCGATGGTGTCGAGATCCGCATCGGGAACGATCACGCCGTCGAAGCCGGCGTCCGACAACGCTTCGATGAAGGTCGCACCGCCCAGTCGATCGACGATCGAGACGCTCACCATCGCCAGCAACGGAAGCCTGATCGAATCCCGACAGTCGCGAACCCGTTCGAGCACCGACTCCACCCGGGTTCCCCGCCCGAGCGCCGCGTGCATCGCCGCGGCGATCAACGGACCGTCCGCGATCGGATCGCTGAAGGGAATTCCGATCTCGACCGCGTCTGCGCCCGCGGACTCGAGCGCCTGAAGCAAGGCGGGAAGATCTCCGAGCGTCGGGTCGCCCGCGACGATGAACGGCATCAACGCACCGGTACCGGTGACTCGATGACGGGCGAACATTTCGGCGAGACGTCCCATGACGGGACATCGTACAGACCACGGCCCGGGATTCCGGCTCCGGCTCATTGGTTTTAGGACCTTCCACCCTCCCAGCCCGCGCGGCCTCGACCAAGGAGTCGCCCTCCGCATGAACCCACGGGGCGACCGGGTCGATGTCACCGACATGCTGGTTCGAATCGCCAATCTCGGTCGGTCCCTCACGATGTGGGTGGTACTGGTTCCGGTGCTCACCATCGTGATCTTCGTCGGCGTTGACCGTCTCGCGGAAGCCCGAGCGGAATCCGAGCTGATCGGCCGGCACTGGCGTTCGGTGGTCGACGTCTGGGGTCATCCCGACTGCACGGCGCGGGCCATCCGACTCGGAACCCGCGAGAACGCCACCCGATCCGATCGCCGCGAAGGCGATCTGGTGATTCCCCACCTGGAGATGGTGCTTGAATCACCGGCCCCGGCCAGCGGCCCGCTCGCCGACAACTCGCACCGGAACTTCATCTGGAGCGACGACGCCACCGTCGACCGGTATGCACGCCGAGTCACGCTCGGCGATCTCCGGGATGTCCGGATGGAAACTCGGATCGCGGTCGACCGATCGCGGCCCGTCCGCATCGTCCGCGTCGATGCGACTGGACGAGTGGTGGCCATCCAGTCCGTTCGACCCGTCTTCGTGATGGCCGAACCCTGAGCCCGACCGACCATCTCCGCCATGCTGTTGGCGGATAAAACCGGTGCCCCGGCAACGTGAACGCGGGCTCGCTTGATCGCTCGGATCGTCGTGGTATCTTGTTAATCGAGAGACCTTCCGACAATCCACGAGAGATCCAACCATGCGCGCCCGCACCCTCACCGCGTTCTCCTGCATTCTTCTTTCGACGACCGCCTTCGCGGACGTCGTCACCGTCGCCACCGACGGCTCCGGCGACTACACCTCGATCCAGGCCGCCATCGATGCCGTGCCGACCGAGTCGACCATCCAGATCGCGCCGGGCGTCTACAACGAGACCATCGATCTCGGCGAGAAGTCGCTGGTCATCGAAGGCACGGGGCGGGATGCGTCCGAGACCGTGATCGACGGCACCGGCTTCAAGTCCTCCGTCGTCCTGATCGCCGGCGATCAGGATGATTCGACGGTGATTCGCGGTCTCACCATCGCCAACGGCGATGCCGGATCGATGCTGCCCGGCAACCCCAACATCCTCGCGGGTGGCGGGCTCCTGGTCATCGATGCCTCCCCTCGAATCGAATTCTGCCGCTTCATCGACAACCGGTCCGCCTTCGGTGGTGCGGTCTACCTTCTGCGGTCAGAGTCGGCGGTCGCGGACTCGGTCTTCCTGGACAACTTCGCATTCTCCGACGGCGGTGCCATCTTCGCCTTTCGGGGCGCCACTCGGATCTGTCGAAACGACTTCCTCGGCAATCGAGCGGTCAACCATGGTGGCGCGATCAAGGTCGTCCTCGGCGAGTCCTACGTCCATGACTGCGTCATGAAGGACAACATCGCCNACCAGGGTGGCGGGCTCTACTGGTTCGCGAACGAGGACACCATGCCCCTCGAGGTGCACGGCTGCACGATCCTCGGCAACCTGGCCAACAAGATCGGCGGCGGCGTCAAGTCGCGATTCGGCTTCCCCGCCGTCACCTTCGAGGAGACCACCGTCTGCCAGAACGCACCCGACGAGATCGACGGTCCGTACGTCGACCTCGGGATGAACGAACTCTGCGTCTGCCCCGCCGACTTCACCGGCGATGGCGAAGTCAACGGCGCCGACCTCGGAATCCTCGTCGCGGTCTGGGGACCNTGCCNNACGGCCGAGTGCATCGCGGANCTGAATCANGACGGCATCGTGAACGGAACCGATCTCGGACTGCTGCTCGGATTCTGGGGCCCCTGCGACTGATTCCACTCGGCCGACGGGCGAGCCCGGGTAGGCTTCGGACATGACGCACGCCGTGGACGACACCACGAGTCACGACGATTCNTCGCCGCTTCACCGAAGCTGGTGGGGAATCGTCGCCAAGCTCATCCTCGCCGCCGGGGTGATGTTCGCCGTCTACCTCATCTGGCAGACGTGGATCGAGCCTCACGAAGCCGGGATCGAGAAGACGCTCGCGAACCTCGGCCCGTGGGGACCGGTGATCTTCATCGTGGCGTTCCTCGTCGGAACCAGCCTCTTCTTCCCCGAATCGGTGCTGGCGATCGCCGCCGGCACGATCTTCGGTCTCTGGTGGGGCCTGCTCTGGGTCGTGGTCGCGGGCACCCTGACCGCCGTGACCGTCTACTGGCTCGGGCGGACCGTGCTTCGCAATCGGATCGAGCCGATGCTCGCGAAGCATCCGAGGCTCGACGCNATCGANGACGCCGCCTCGGAGAGCGGACTGAAGCTCATTCTGCTGCTCCGCCTCTCGCCGATGAACTTCACGATGCTCTGCTGGTTGCTTTCGATCAGTCGGGTGCGGTTTCGAACCTACCTCCTGAGTTGCGTCGGCATGTTCCCGGGGAACTTCTCGACCGTCTATCTCGGTTTCGCCGCCCGACACGCCGCCGATCTCGCGACCCGCATCAAGGCGGGCGAGGGCCGCCCCGCAGNCGACTCGATGGTGCACGAGATCACCCTCTACAGCGGACTGGNCGTGTCGCTCCTCGTGAGTTTCCTGGTGGCCAGGATCGCGATCCGGGCCATGCATGCCGCGACGCACGGGGCCGACGCGTCCGCACCCGCCGTCTCGCCGGATCCCGCACCATGAACCTGCGAACGACGCTCCATCGCCTCGCGATGTCGACCATGCTCCTGACGTTCGCGATTCCGGTCGCGGCCGCGGACGACCGGCGCGGGACGCACCAGACGCACGAGAAGATGGAACCGCTGAACGTGGTGGTGATCGTCTCCGACGACCACCGCGCCGACGTCCTCGGTTGTGCGGGACACCCGATCGTCCGGACGCCGAACCTCGATCGGCTCGCCGCCGACGGCGTGCGGTTCGAGAACGCCTTCGTGACCACCAGCATCTGCGCCGCGAGCCGGGCGAGCATCCTGACCGGACTCCCCGAACGCGCCCACCACTTCACCTTCGGACGTCCGCCCCTCGCCGAGTCGCTCGCCGGGACGTCCTATCCCGCCAGGCTCCGTGCCGCCGGCCACCGCACCGGCTTCGTCGGCAAGTTCGGGATCTCCGTCGAAGGCGGCCGAGCGACCATCGACCGGATGTTCGACGAGTTCACGCCGATCACCCGCACCCCGTACCTCAAGACGCTTCCCGACGGGTCGACCCGACATGCGACCGATCTCATCGGCGACGCCGCCGTCGACTTTCTCGAGCGTGCCGCGACGAACCAGCCGTTCTGCCTCTCCATCAGCTTCAACGCCGGCCACGCCGAGGACGGGGACCTCGAGCACCACTTCCCACCACCCGCCACGGAAGCGGATCTCCACGCCGGCGTCCCGATGCCGAGACCGCGGCTCGACGGCGGCCGTCACTTCGAAGGCCAGCCGGCGTTCCTGCGCGAGTCGATGAATCGCGATCGATACCGCTGGCGATGGGACGCGCCGGAGAAATACGACCGCAACCTCCGCAACTACTTCCGGATGCTCGCGGGGCTCGATCGCAACGTCGGCCGGGTGCTCACCGCCCTCGATCGCCTCGGGCTCGCGGACGACACGATGGTGATCTTCNTCGGCGACAACGGCTACTACATGGGCGAACGCGGCTTCGCCGGCAAGTGGTCGCACTACGAGGAATCGCTGCGGATCCCGATGATCGTGTTCGACCCNCGGCTCGACGCGGCGGACCGCGGTCGGCTGGAGACCGCGACGACCTTGAACATCGACGTCTCACCGACGGTGCTCGCCGCCGCGGGGCTTCCGCATCCCTCGCCNCCCGCCGCGGGACGCCCCCTGCCGATCGTGCAGGAAGCCGCCCTCCGAGCATCGCCACGAGCCGGATTCCTCTGCGAACACGGCATGAAGCATCCCGACATCCCCCGGTGGGTCGGGTATCGAACCGGCGACCTCAAATACGCGCGGTATCTCGATCACCCCGAGGGCGGCGAGTTTCTCCACGACCTCCGAACCGATCCCGATGAATCGGTCAATCTCGCCGANGTGCCCGCGCGTGCGACCGATCTGGCCGAGATGCGACGGGCCTGCGACGCCGCGATCCTCGAGGCGAGCGCCGCCGGCCCCCCGCTTCCNAGGGTCCTGATGATCGGCGACTCGATCTCGATGGGCTANCACGCGACCGTCGCCGCGTCACTCGATGACGAAGCCGGGNTCGTTCGCCCCCGNGAGAACTGCGAAGGCACCACCAAGGGCGCCGATCGAATCGAAGCGTGGCTCGATCTCGACGGTGGCGACTTCGACGTCGTCCACTTCAACTTCGGGCTCCATGATCTGAAGCGAGTCCGCCCCGATGGTCGGAACTCGGACGATCCGACCGACGCGCCCCAGGCGGATCTCGATCGCTACGAGTCCCAGCTTCGCCGGATCCTGAAGGCGATCATGGCGAGCGGGGCCGTGCCGGTCTTCTGCACGACGACGCCGGTCCCGAAGGGCGGCGTCCGTCCACACCGGACACCGAGCGACGTCGATCGCTACAACGCTCGAGCCCTCGAGATCATGAAGGAGAACGCCGTCGCGGTGAACGATCTCAACGCCTTCGCGACGAGCCGACTCGCCGAAATCCAGATCCCGGTGAACGTGCATTTCACGGATCGGGGTTCGGCCGCCCTCGGCGACGAAGTCGCCTCGAGGATCCGTGCCGTCCTCAGACGCCGGAACTGAGTCACCCGGTCAGACCAGCGCGAGCACGCGGGCGGGGCCGCCGGTGCAACCCTTGAACTTCGGGGCCCCGACCACGATCGTCGCACCGGCCACGGGAACCTTCGAGAGGTCGTTGAGGTTCTCGACGCCCCACCGGTTCTCCGGGAGCCAGATCAGGTGCACGTCGAGTCCATTCGACCGGCTGTTGTCGAAGCTGAGCGTGTCGACACCGATCCCCACCACCTCCCGATCCTCGAGGAGCATGCGTGCGGTGTCGGGATGGAAGGCCGGCTGCCTCGAGGTGGCTCCTCCGCCGGATTCGTCCGCGCAGAAGAAGGCCTTCGGATCGCCCGCCTTCTCCGCCCAGCCGCTGTTCATCGCCACGAAGCATCTCGGCGGCAGCGGACCGTTCACCGCTTCCCAGCGACGAACGTGCTCGGGCGTCACCTGGGCGAGCGGATCCGCCGCCGCCTCCTCCCGAATGTCGATGACCGCGAGCGGCGCGACCAGTTCCTCCGCCGGAATCTCATCGACCGACGTCCCGCCGGCGCTGCAGTGGCTCGCCGCATCGACGTGGGTACCGACGTGCTCCCAGTAGGAGACCTTCTTCAAGGCGAACGGCGTCTCTTCGTCGATCACGAANTCNTCGACCAGCGAGAGACTGGCCGGCGCGGTCCGCCCCATGATGACCTGCCCTTCGGCGAACCACGCGGGGAAGTCCGGTCGGAGGGTGTGAGTGAGATCGACGGCGCGCGTGAAGGTCGCGGGCGACCGTTGCTCGTTCGCCGGATCCGGCACCCCCGTGGACGCGACCGACACCGAACCGATGCCGGCGGCCGCNGCGCAGGAACCGGCCGCGGACTTCAGAAAACGACGCCGATCCGCGACGACGCGATCGACCTCGGCCATGATGAAGGGTGAGCACATGTCGGTTCTCCAGANGCCTGATNCTGCATGNACGCNTTTCGAGCCTAATCGAAATCCACGGTCTTGACGGCCGAAGCNAGACGAACGGNATCCACGTGGCGTTCACATTCGANCATCGCGGATGCCGGCAGCCCCCGATCGAAGGCGGCNTCTCGAAACCNNAGCGCCTCGGGCACCCCCGTCCNTTCGATCCTCCGGCGCGATCCTGGATGCCACCGAGGCTCAGGAGGAAACGCACACGGCAACAACGCAGAACGCCGCACCCGTGATGGATGAGGCGTTCCGGGTTGTCGTTGGTTGGTCGCCTCTATCGGTCACCGACACGGGCCCCACGCGGAGAAAAGGAAGCCCAGATCGATGCCGTCGACGACCTCGTCATCATTGAAGTCCGCGGGGCAATCCTCCACCTGGCAGTCACCCCAGTGGACGAAGAAAACGCCGAGGTCGCCGCCGTCCGTGATGCCGTTCCGGTCGAGGTCGGTCGGGCAGGAGTCGGAAGGAGGATCACAGTCGTCGCACGACGTCGCGACGCAGTTGCCCCCGGCGTCAGTCCAGGATCCATCGATCTGATCCGGCACGTTCTCGCAAAGGGTGCAGGCGGTCAGGATGGGGCTGTTGACCCAGTTGTACATCCCGCCGCCGTAGTCGGCCGAATTGCCCGCGAACGTGCAGTTGATCAGGGTCGGGCTGCTCGTCAACTCATTGAACACCCCGCCGCCGAGGAAGCCCGAGTTGCTCGTGAACGTACAGTCGGCCAGGGTCGGACTGCTGACGTAGTTGCCCATCCCGCCGCCGCCGTAGTCGGCCGCGTTACCCGCGAACGTGCAGTTGGTCAGGTTCGGGGTACTGCGGTTGTTGTACATTCCGGCGCCCACGTTTGCCGAGTTGCCCGTAAACGCGCAGTTGGCCAGCGTCGGGCTGCTACTCGATTCGTTGAACATCCCGCCGCCAGCGCCGCCGTAGGCCGAGTTGCCCGTGAACGTGCAGTCGGCCAGCGTTGGGCTGCTGCCGTCCTCGTTAACCATCCCGCCGCCGAGTCTGGCCGAGTTGCTCGCGAACGCGCAGTTGATCAGGTTCGGGCTGCTGGTCGAGTTGAACATCCCGCCGCCGTAGGATTCGGCCGAATTGCTCGTGAACGTACAGTTGGTCAGGGTCGGGCTGCTGTCATTCCGGTTGAGCATCCCGGCGCCGAAAGAAGCAGATCCGTTCTGGATCACGAGCCGCTCGAAGACGGTCGCCTCGGTCTCGCCGTTGCGACAGATCAGCACGCGGTGCTTCCCCGCCCCATCCAGAACACTCGCGGGCTCCCCCGCCTTGCCCAACACCCCCCGCACGGTGATCGCCTTGCCGAGCGGGTCGAT
>NYVS01000096.1 GCA_002684755.1 Phycisphaerae bacterium | reverse complement strand
CCGTCTGCTCGAGTCGGAGAAGCAACGCCTTTGCGAGCTCGGTCACCGACGCGGCTCGAATGCTCCGAACGGTCGACATGATGCCACCGCCGGCTGCGAGAATCTCGAGGTAAGAGGCGCCGGCGAGCCGGGCCTCGAACTCATCGTTGCGATCACCGACGAAGCAGGCGTGCGTGTGGCAGTCGACGAAGGCGGGCATCACGACCCGACCGCCCGCATCGACGACCTCGGTGTCCGGGTCCAGCCGGGGTGGGGCGCCGTCACCGATCGCGTCGATACGGCCGTTTCGGACCACCACCCAGCCCCGTTCGACGACACCGAGATCCGCGAGCATCGCGCCTCGTCGGGGTTGACCGGGCTGCCCGCCCTCGGGGGCGAGGGTGAGCACTCGAGCGTCGACGAAGGCGATGGGCTTGGACTGGCTCATGAAGGGGACCCTACCAACCCGGGCTTCCCCCGGGCTCCCCCGGCTTCTCGGGGGCCCCGGGAATCAACAGGGGCAAACGGGCAGGTGGTTCGGGTACACTTCGCGGCTCAGGATCGCGTGCTGCGATTCGACGTCACGCCAAGAGGAGAGTTCCCGATGACTCCGCCGCTTCCAGACCACCACGCCACGAGCCTCGTCGAGATCACCCGCCAAGGCGGCATCCTCCTCGTCAAGCCCGCAGGCCCGAGCATCGGCCAGCGAGAGGCTCCGATCATTCAGGAGGCCGTGACGCCCTACATCGAGGAGATGGGCAAGAGCCTCGATCACCTCGTGATGGATCTCTCCGGCGTGACCTTCATGTCGTCGATGGGCCTCGGCATGTGCATCTCGCTTCGCAACGGCGCCGTGGCCGTGAAGTCCGATGCGATCCTCTTCGGCGTCTGCAAGGAACTCCTGGGCCTGCTCTCGATGATGAAGATCGAGAAGCTCTACAAGATCGCCAAGGACCAGCGGCACCTCGACAAGCTGATCAAGTGATCCGAGGCCGATCCCGATGATGATGAATCGCCGGGCGACCGCGCGCACTCACTCGGCCCCGGGGTCTTCCGGGGTGTAGACGACGATGTCGCCGCGGCCGAGGTCTTCGGCATCGAGTCCGCGCCCGGGACTCGACGTCCGAACGCAGCTCACGACCAGAATGTCCGAATCAGGCCGTCGCTTTCGAATCTCGACGATCGTTCCGCCTTCGAGGTCGCTGTGGAAGCGACCGATCAGATGGACGACGCGGTCGGTGCCGGGCTGATCGAGGCCGTCGACCACCGAGGCGGCCATGGTGGCGTCCCAGACCTGCTGACTTCGGAAGACCGCGTCGATCGCGTCATCGTCGAGTTCGTCGTTCTTTCGGAGCTCGCGCATGGTCTCCGCGAACCGTTGGTAGTAGGGACCGCGATCGAGTTCGACGGGCAGATCGAACCAGGCTCGTTCCTCCGCGGGAAGCGCCCGAAGCACGTCGTACCCTTCGGGCCGGGCCCGTCGCACGTACCGGCGAGGGGCATTGGCCGCGATGACGGGCGCCCCGGCGTTGCGGGCGAGATCGATGACCGGTTGGTAGTAGACGTACCACGCGCCTTCGCCGCCCCAGTCGATCGAGTTCGTGTCCGCGACGAGCGTCTCGGTGTCGATGTCTCCGGCGAGCCAGGCGTCGACGGTGGCCTGCTCGTCTCGCTCGAACATCTCGAGGGAGACCGCGGTGGTCTCGTCCGTGTCGAGCATCGCGGCGTACAGCGCCCGCTGCAGGGCATGCGTGTTTCGGTCGTCGTGTTCCTCGCCGATCACCACGATCTCCGCGGCGCGGGCGCGGGCGACCAGTTCGGACCAGTCGGTCGGGGTGCCGTCCCCGAGGAACATGGGAAGGGTCTCCGGGGGGACCGGCGCCGGTGGTCCGGAAGGCGTGGTCCGGCAGCCGAACGGCATCGTGAGCAGGATGATCACGAGCAGATGCGAAAGGTGGCCGAGGCCCGTCCGGAGAGCGGGGCACGCAGGCCGGGGGGGACCTGACGAAGCGAAGAGGTGGTCGATCATGCAGGCATTGTGATCGCTGTCGTCGTCTCGTGTTCGGTCTGGAGGATCTGGTTCGATGATTCGATCACGGCGTCCGGTCTCGACGGGCGGGCTGCGGGGACCGATTTGGTTCGAAGTGGTTGCGTGGCATCCTTTTCCGAGCAGGAGGTCTCGAAGAACGGATGATGCTTCGCGGTCCATTTCGGAAGTCGGGCGGTGCGGTCGGACGGCGTGGGGGGGTCTCCCGTCGTGCGTTCCAGGCGATCGCCTCGGTGGGTCTGCTTGCGGGGGTGGTCTCACCACTCGACGCCGGCGGCGGGGATGACCCCGATTTCTGTCTGCTCCACGTCGAACCCTTCGAGACGTTCAGCGCCCCGGGAGACGTCGAGGATCCCCGATTCTCGATCGACTGGTGTGAATCCGGAGGCGCGGTCGTCCCCAGCGGATTCTGCCCCACGGGTGGTGCTTACCGACTCGACCCTGCCGACCGGCTCGCCGCGCGACTCGCGTCGGCCGAGGCGTGCGGGCGGATTCGAATCACCTTTCTCGCATCGAGCCTCTTCGACACCTGGTCTCGTCTCGAAATCGGCCCGGCGACCGCGGATTGCACCGGCCCCGTGGTCCGGACCGAATTCATCGAGGTGTCCAAGGGGGCGTGTCTCGCGTTCGAGGTCGACTACGAGATCCCTGAAGCCCACGTGGGGGAGGATCTTCTCGTGCGGTGGGTCCACGGCGGTGGAGCCGGCGTGCTGCTCGTCGACGAGATCGCCTTCGAGGCGATGTCGTGTTGCGACCCGCCCGCCCATGGCTGTTGCGAAGTCGGGAGCGGTGGCTGCGACGATGCGGTCATCGAGGCCTGCGTCTGCGCGATCGATCCCTACTGCTGCGAGACCGCGTGGGACGCGATCTGCATCGACGCGATCGCCTCGGGCGGCTGTGGTGCCTGTGAATCCGACTGCTTGATGGCGTTCGAGACGGACTTCGGTGAAGACTACGTCCCCGGCGGCCCATGCTCCGCGTTTCCAGAGCTCTTCGAGACCTGCACCGGAACCGGGCCGTTTCTCACGACTTCGGGCGGGTGTGCGTCGTCCGGTGATGCGGCGATCCGTTTCGGCGGCGGCTTTCCCTGGTCGGCCTTCGAGACGCGTTGTCTGGACCTGACGGCGGCCGGGACGGCGGTGCTTCGATTCTCGTGTTCGACGTCGCTCGGGGTGGCCGGCCCGGTGGTGGAGATCGTCGATCCGGATGGCACGTCGGTCGAGATTCTCCGGGTCCCCTTCGCTTCCGAGCCGGGGTGTCGCGAATTCACCGTCGATCTCACGACCCACATCGCGACGCCCGGTGTGCGACTCCGGTTTCGATCGGGATCATCGGTGGCGGAGGCGACCCGCATCGACGACGTCCGCATCGAGCTCGATCCTGCGCACGACGCCTGCGAATCCGGGTCGCCCGGCTGTGCCGATCCCGGGATCGAAGCCTGCGTCTGCGACTTCGACGACTACTGCTGCCAGATCGAATGGGATTCGATCTGCGTCACGCTGGCCACGCTCGCCTGCGATGCCGACTGCGACTCGATCCCGACCTGCGGTTCCGGTGGGCCGTGCGAGGCCGGGCACGACGGGCCGGGATGCGATGACGAGGCCTGCTGCACCACGGTCTGTCTCGAAGATCCGTTCTGCTGCGTGTCGAACTGGGACGACTTCTGCGTGGCGAGGGCGACCCTCGCCTGCGGGAACGAGGTTCCCGGCGACCTCGACGGCGACGGCGTGGTGGGCGGCGCCGATCTCGGTCTGCTGCTGGCCGCGTGGGGGAGTGCGGACACCGACGCGGACCTCGATGGAAACGGCACGGTCGATGGCAGCGACCTGGGCCTGATGCTCGCGAGCTGGGGTTGAGCGGAGGTCGGATCGGCCCATCGCCGGTACACTCTCGATCCCATGTCGAAACGCAAGGAAAAGAAGAAGAAGTCCGGCAAGAAGGACGGATGGCGAACCGCGAAGACGTCGGACCGGCACGAGCTCTACGAGCTTTCGGTCCAGAACGTCGAGGGCGAGATCGACTTCGTCGAGAAGGTCTGGGAGGAACTGCGGGACCGGTCACCGGTCCGGGTCCGGGAGGATTTCTGCGGCACCTTCGCCGCGGCCTGCGAGTGGATCCGGCGCGGGGATGAACACACCGCCGTCGGCGTCGACCTCAGCCGNGAGGTGCTCGACTGGGGACGGGAACGAAACCTCCCATCGCTCTCCGAAGATGAAGCGGATCGCCTCGAGATCCTCGAGGAGGACGTCCTGACGACCAGGGCGACCGGCGTCGACTCCGTCCTCGCGATGAACTTCAGTTACTTCCTCTTCAAGACCCGCGACGAACTGAGGGCGTACTTCGCCTCGGTTCGCGAGGCGCTCGTGGACGACGGGATCCTCCTCTGCGACTGCTACGGCGGCGGGGATTCCTTTCTCGAGATGGAGGAGGAGCGTCATCTCGACGGTTTCACCTACGTCTGGGATCAGAACCAGTACGACCCCATCACCGGGGACGTCGTCAACCACATCCACTTCCGGTTCCCGGACGGTTCCTCGCTCGAAAAGGCGTTCACCTACGAGTGGCGTCTCTGGACCATTCCCGAGATCCGCGAACTCCTCGAAGAGGCGGGATTCGGCAGAATCACGGTCTGGTGGGAGGGTGACGACGAGGAAGGCGAAGGCGACGGCGAGTTCGAGCCCGCGACCCGGGGCGAGGCCTGCCCGGGCTGGATCGCCTACATCACCGCGGAGAAGTGATTCCGCGACCAGGCGGACGCATCCCGACGCCATCCGCGTCGAACACACCAACCCGCTTCGACCCGAGCCGACCGGGTCCCTGAGACCCGCCGGCGACCCGGAACCGTGATGATCGAGATCGACGCCCGACACGAACGCTTCGTCCAACCCCTCGCCACGGCGCTGGAGGCGGTCGCATCGATCTTCGAGGGTCAGCTCGCGAGCGAGTTTCCGGCGGTGGAATCGCTCTGCAACCACGTCGGGCGGTATCGCGGCAAGATGCTCCGGCCCACGCTCACGCTCCTCTCCGGCCTCGCAGCGCGGGAGGGGGACGTCGCGGTCCTCGAGAACGACGCCTTGTGCCGCCTCGCCGCGGTGTTCGAGATGATCCACATGGCGACGCTCGTCCACGACGACGTGCTCGACGAAGCCGACGATCGACGCGGTGGCGCGACCGTGAACCGGTTGAACGACAACGAGACGGCCGTGATGCTCGGCGACTACCTGATCTCGAACGCGTTCCACCTCGCCGCCGGCATCGGTGACGCGGATCTCACGGAGCGCATCGGGCGCGTGACCAACACGCTCTGCGAAGGTGAACTCATCCAGCTCCACCACCGGGACGATCTCGGGCTCGACCTCGAGACCTATCTCGCCACCATCCGGCGGAAGACGGCGGTGTTGGTGGGGGCCTGCGGCAGTCTGGGGGCACGCGTCGCGGGCGGCACCGATTCCGCGAGCGAGGCCCTCGGTGTCTTCGGAGAGCGTCTCGGGATCGCCTTCCAGATCCGCGACGACGTGTTCGACCTCGACGGCGATGCCGCGGTGGTCGGCAAGAGCGTCGGTCGCGATCTCGCGAAGGGAAAGATGACCCTGCCGATGATCCTGCTGCTGGANGGCGCCGATTCGACGGTCTTCTCAGAGGCCGTGGACGCCTTCCGGTCGCGTGANCCCGAGGCGGTGCTCCGACTGTTGAAAGAGGGTGACGCCATCACTCGGGCGATCAAGTTCGCCACCGAGCAGGTCGACGACGCCAAGGACGCGATCGCCGGCGTTCCGTTGGGCGGCACCGAGGCGTTGCTNGACGATCTCGCGGATGCGGTCGTCGCCAGAGACCGCTGAGCGGTCCGCCTCACGAATCAGGGCGCTTCGACGATCGACCACCGTCTCACCGGGGGTGAACGACGTTCATCGTCGTCGGGCATCGGCCCAGCGTGACGGNGGCAGTCCGTTCCCGCCGCCGCTGCCGGTATTCGCCTTGACCCCGGGATCGGCCGCGACGATGGCGGCGACGGTGTTCGCATCGAGGGAAGCCGGGTGTCCCTGCCAGCGAACGATCCAGTCGGTCGAGATCACCGCGACGTGCGGGATGCCGCGGATGCCGAACGCCGACTTCATCCGGCCCTTCGGATCGAGGGCGAGCGCGTATCGAAACATGGACGGTTCGAGGTTGCGGTCCTCGAAGCCCTTCTCGAACTCCCGCTTCGACTCGTCGGAGATNCCGACGCATTCCACTTCGCCACGGAAGCGGTTCGCGAGCTCGTTCATGTGCGGGATCGCCTTGAGACACGGTCCGCACCAGGTCGCCCAGAAGTCGACGATCGCCACCTTGCCACGTGCGTCCGGCTCGGCGGTCATCCATCGATCCACCATGAATGCAGGCGCCTTGCGTCCGCGAAGGTCGGTGGCGGCGCCCACGGATCCGCGGAAGGGCGGGTATTCGCCGAGCGAGGCGGCGGGCTTCGCGGCCGGACGGTCGCGCGGCTCCTTCGACGGATCGAAGGGTTCCGCGAGCAGTTTCCGGCCGGCTTCCGTGACGCCCTTCGCCGACAGGCCGGCGTAGCGGACCGTCCCGTTCCGATCGACGAGGATGTTCACGGGGCGCTTGAANGCGCCGATCAGGTCGCAGTAGCCACCNCCGGCGTCGACCGCGAGCGGGAAGGCCGGGCGGCTTCGNTCCACGAATCGATCGAGCTTGTCCGTCCCGTCCGGCGTGTGCAGAAGCAGGACTTCGAGGTCGCCCGCGTCGCCCATCGCCTTCACGCTCCGTTCCAGGCGGTTGGGGACACCGCGCCCGGCGGAACTTCCACAGGACCAGGTCTGAAGGAGCACCACCTTGCCTCGGAGCTTCTCGACGTCGGCCTCCCGCGGCTTGATCTTCCAGTCGACCCGTTCCGCGAATTCGGGCAGNGCGAAGCCGATCGACGCGTCGACCGCGGCGCGGTCCGCCGCGGGCAGTCGGTCGTGCCAGCCCTTCTCCTCGTCGACGATCGTCGACGTCGGGACCGTCGCGGGTGCGTGTCCGGCGGTCGCGGTCGTGGTCGCGGCGAGGATGAAGGCCATGCGAGCCATCCGAGCGATGGGGGCGATGAGGGNTCGGAGCATGAGCATCTTTTCCGGGGGGNGTTCCAGACCGAGCGACTCGATGATCGGTCGGACGTGAATCTCATCCTAGCGTCCGGTCCGCCCCGTCCACCCGGCAAAACCGTCCTGCCCCGCGCGGCCGTCGGAAAACGCCGTGGAGCGAGGAAATCGAGGAATCAGGACGTTGGCNCGATCCCCAGCGTNCGTCGGATCCACGCCACGATCGCGTCGCCCTCGCCCGGAAGGAGCAGGAAGAGCCCGTAGTGCCCGGTGGGATACCACCATCGTTCCGGATNTCCGAGGCGATCGTCCATGGTCGCGCGAGCGGTCGCGGGAATCGCGGTGTCGAAGCCGCCTTCGAGCAGCAGGATCGGACGGCGGGCGAACCACTTCGCGAGTTCCGGGTCGTCCAGTCGGACCGAGTCGCGATAGGCCCGTCTGAACGCCTCGGACGCCGTCTGGTCGGGTCGTCCGCCGAGTCGACGGAGCCGCAGATCCTNCGGGTCGAGGGTCGTCTCCAGCAGGATCGTGTCGAGGTCGGCACCGCCGGCGATCAGGACCGCGGCATCGATCGGCGTGTTGGCATGGAGTCGTGCGGCGACCACNGGNGCGGCGACCGCGCCGCTGCTGACGCCGATCAGCACGACGGGTCGCGGAGTCGTGTCCACGTCGATGACCGACGCATCGAGAATCGCGTCGAGGCCGTCGGCCCAGGCGGCGAAGGCGAGATCGACTTCGGCGGCGAACGTCCGGCCCGCGGTNTCGGGNGTGCCGGCGATGTCGAGGGTGGTGCGTCCGCCGGTGAGTTGGTCGATCGCGCTCACGGGCGGGGCGGACGTGATCACGGTGAATCCCGCCTCGAGGAGATCCGCCATGAACGCCTGTTCCGGCGGGGTCTGTCGGGCCAGACTGCTCATGACGATCGCGGTGCCGGCGGGTGGTCGGNTGGTCGGCGTGAGCACGATGGCATCGATCGCTCGACGACGCGGCACGAGAAGTTCCGACGGGGGGTCATCGGCCGGTGCGGTGGTCACCACGATGAAGGACCTGGTCGACCGGATCAATCCGGGGTCGATGTCCGCGATCCAGTTGACGCCGGCATCGTCCTCGCCGAACGCCCACACCTCGCCGTGCGGATGCAACGTGACGAATTCCATGGCGATGGGCGAGCCGTCGGCGCGTTCCACGCCGATGCCGTCGGGATGATCGGGGATTCGCCCGTCNGACCCGGCCCGGTGAGGCGAGGTCGAGATTCGGGCGGGCCAGTCGAGTTCGGGTGGCGTCGGAAGCGANCCCGCATCGNCGACCGGCGGATNNNCGGCGGGACGNACGCTTCGGCACCCCGGACCGAGNGNGGTGATCGACAGCACCGCCACGAGCATGGCGAGGGCCATCTCGGACCTGCGTCGCCGACGCGGAATCATCGGCTCATCGGGCAAGGGGGAAGGGTCCGTTGTCGAGCAGGCGGACCGAGCCACCCTCGAAGNCGAGTCGGGCGGTGATGATCGCGCGGCGGGGGCGGTCCGGTGTCGACGGAGGGCACAGCGTCTCGGCGTCCCGGATCACNGCGTACTCGACGTCGAGGGCATGCGCTTCGAGGACGGACTTCATGCTGGANTCGGCGTCTTCCGCGTCGTGGCAGTCNCGGATCGCCTCGAGCGCCGTGACGAGGCCCCGGGCACGGGGGCGGGCNTNGTCGGGGATGTAGGCGTTNCGACTCGACATCGCGACGCCGTCNGGGTCGCGGACGATCGGTCCGGGTCGGACCTCGATGTNGCTGAACCGCGGGTCGTTCGCCACCATCGCCCGGATCACCTGNAACTGCTGCCAGTCCTTCTCACCGAAGATCGCCACGCCGGGCCGGACCTGGTCGAAGAGCCGGCCCACCACGTCGCACACGCCNGTGAAGAAGTGCGGACGTCCCGCNTCTTCGAGCCCGGGATCGGTCGCCACCGCCGGCAGTGGAACCGAGGCCGCATGCGCGACGCCGTCCGGATAGACCGTGGTCGCGGCGGGGGCGTAGATGACGTCGGTGCCCGCTTCGGTCGCGAGTTCGACATCGGCGTCCATCGTTCTCGGGTACCGATCGAAGTC
>NYVS01000095.1 GCA_002684755.1 Phycisphaerae bacterium | reverse complement strand
GTGATCGACGCGGACGTCGAGGCGATGCCCCCCGCGGCGGTGCGTCCGCAGATGGGGTGGAACCGGGTCGAGGCGTCGGGCGGCCCGGTGCTCGAGTCGGGTGATGCGTACTTCGCGAACGGATTCGCGTTGCGCACGGCGCCCGCGGGCTGGAACGTCTCGTGGAGCGACGACGAGGGCGCGTTCGTCGGCGGACTGGAGCGGGGACGAACCACCGCCTGTCAGTTCCACCCCGAGATCTCGGGCCGNTTCGGNGCCGGAATCCTGGCGCGGTGGACCGAAGCCGCCTTTGAAGCGGAGGTGTCGACATGCGTCTGAATCGAATCATTCCCTGCCTNGANGTCCGNGACGNNCGGGTCGTCAAGGGCGTCCGGTTCCAGGGGCTTCGTGAAATCGGGGATCCCGTCGAGATCGCCGGNCGNTANGCGGACGCGGGCGCCGACGAGATCGTGGTGCTCGACGTGTCCGCGACCNCGGAGGGNCGATCCGCGACGCCGACGCTGGTGCGNCGGATCCGGGCGGTGGTGGATGTCCCGGTCGTGGTCGGTGGTGGAATCGGCGACGTCGAGACGGCGANTCGCCTGCTCGACGCGGGNGCCGACAAGGTGAGCGTGAACACNGCGGCGGTGATGCGGCCCGAGCTCGTNGAGNCGCTTCGNGATCGGTTCGGCCGGCAGTGCGTGGTGGTCGCCATCGATGCGATCCGTCGCGGCCGGATGGGATGGGAACTGCTCGTTCGATCGGGCCGGGGTCGGACCGGACTCGATGCGGTCGGCTGGGCGATTCGGGCCGTCGAGCTCGGCGCCGGGGAGATCCTCCTCACCAGTCACGATCGCGACGGCACGCGGTCGGGATACGACCTGGAATTGATCCGGTCCACCACCCGCGCGGTCTCGGTGCCGGTGGTGGCGAGTGGCGGAGCCGCCTCGTGGCGGGACTTCGCAGCGGCGTTCGCGTCGGGGGCCACGGGCGCCCTCGCGGCAGGTGTGCTTCACGAAGGTCAGGTGGGAATCGGCGATCTCAAGCGATCGCTCCTCGCCTCGGGAACGGAGATTCGGACATGCTGATTCCATCGATCGACATTTCAAAGGGACGCGCCGTCCAGTGGCGGCAGGGACGGGAGTTCCTGCTCGATGGCGGTGATCCGTTCGTGCACATGGACCGTTTCGCCCGACTCGGNGAGGTCGCGATCGTCGACCTCGATGCGGCGGTCGGCGANGGTGACAACCGGGAGATCATCGAACGACTCTGCCGNCGAGGTCGGTGCCGGGTCGGTGGCGGAATCCGTGATCGGGAGACCGCGATCCGCTGGCTCGACGCGGGCGCGAGCAAGGTGGTGATCGGCACGGCCGCGACCCCCGAACTGTTGTCCACGCTTCCTCGTGACCGCGTGATCGCGGCGGTGGACGCCTGGGACGGCGAGGTGGTCGATCGCGGGTGGCGTCGGCGGACCGGTGACACCGTGGAGGCGAGGATCGAACGGCTTCGCCCGTTCGTGTCGGGATTCCTCGCGACGTTCGTCGAGCACGAGGGCACCGGGGCGGGGCTCGACCTCGAACGTGCGACGCGTCTGCGGGGGCTGGTCGGTGATCGACGGCTGGTGGCCGCGGGTGGGACGCGGTCCGTGGAGGAGATCGCGGCGCTCGACCGGATCGGNGTCGACGTCCAGGTCGGACGCGCGCTCTATGAAGGNGGGCTCGATCCCGCGGAGATCATCGGAGGGCTGCTTCNNAGCGATCGTCCGGACGGACTGTGGCCGACGGTGGTGTGNGACGAATCGGGTGCGGCGATGGGTCTGGCCTGGTCGAATCCGGCGAGCCTCCGCCGCGCGATCGACACGGGTCGTGGCGTGTACTGGTCGCGACGTCGGGGGCTNTGGGAGAAGGGCGCAACGTCCGGCGCGGAACAGGAACTGGTTCGCGTCGATCTCGACTGCGATCGGGATGCGATCCGGTTCACGGTCCGGCAGCGGGGTGTCGGTTTCTGCCACGAGGGCACCTTCGGATGCTGGGGCGATCGGCAGGGCGTCCCGGCGATCGCCGACCGGATCACCGAGCGGATCTCGGCGTCGGCGCCCGGCTCGTACACCGCGCGACTCGCGTCCGATGCGGACCTCCTTCGTGCCAAGCTCGTGGAGGAGGCGGGTGAACTCGCGGAAGCGGTCACCACCGAGGAGACGATCCACGAGGCGGCCGATCTCCTCTACTTCGCGATGACCACGCTGGCGAGTCGCGGCGTCGGGCTGGATGCCGTCGTCGCGGAACTGGAGCGCCGGACCGGTCGCGTGACCCGTCGTGGTGGCGATGCCAAGACCCCCNAGTTGGAGACCACGTCATGAACGAGACGCTTCTTCCAGACCGGTCCNCCGNNGCCGCGATCGAGCGGACGCCGGCGGTGGTTCCCGAAGCCCTGGCNTTCGCGGAGTCGATGCTCGACGCGATTCGAAACGATGGTGAATCGGTGATCGTCTCGCAGATGGATCGATTCGGAGAACGTGGACCGGGCGGCCTCGTGACGGTGGATCGCGACCGGATGCGTTCGGCGGTCGATCGACTTCCGGTCGCGTCGCGACGCATCATCGAGTCGGCGNCGGCACGGATCCGGTCGTTCGCCGAGACGCAGTTCGCCGCGCTGTCTCCGGTGCGGGTCGAGTCCGGACCGGTTTCCGACGATGGATTCGAAGCGGGTCACGATCTCGTCCCCATCGAGTCGGTGGGCTGTTACGCCCCGGGCGGTCGGTATCCCCTGCCGTCGAGCGTCCTCATGACGGCGATCCCCGCCCGGGTGGCGGGCGTTTCCACGGTTCGAGTGGCGAGTCCGAATCCCACCGAGGAGATGCTCGCCGCCGCGTGGTTCGCGGGGGCCGATTCGATGTTGTGTGCGGGTGGCGTGCACGCGATCGGTGCGTTCGCGCAGGGTTGCTTCGGTCCGCGATGCGACATGATCGTCGGGCCGGGCAACCGCTACGTGACGGCGGCGAAGGCGTTGGTCGCGGGACCGGTGCACGGGCCGGTGAAGATCGACGGGATCGCGGGACCGAGCGAACTGCTGGTGCTCGCGGACGGATCGGCGGATCCGGAGGTCATCGCCGCGGATCTGATCGCGCAGGCGGAACACGATCCCGACGCGGGGGTGTGGGTCGCCACGACGGAATCCTCGGCCGGCCCGAGGATTCGCGACGCCGTGCGGCGACGGGTCGACGCGCTGCCGGAGCCGAATCGTTCCACGGCGACCACGTCGCTGCGTCGAGGCGGCATCTTCGACGTGGGTGATCGGAACGGACTCGTCGCGATCGCGGACCGGATCGCCGCCGAACACCTCGAGATCCTGACCGAAGATCCCGATGGGATTTCGGGGCGGGTTCGTCACGCCGGTGGGGTGTTCATCGGCGGCGGCGCGGGCGAGGTCTTCGGCGACTACGGCATCGGGCCGAATCACGTTCTTCCCACCGGGGGAACCGCACGTTTCACCGCGGGTCTCTCCGTGCTCGATTTCCTGCGGGTGCGTACGTGGCTTCGCGCGGCATCGGCGATTCCGAAGGCGGCGATCGTCGAGGAGATCGCGACGTTCGCGCGGTTGGAGGGACTCGAGGGTCACGCGCAGGCGGCGGAGGTCCGGTTGGTGTCCGATCGAGTCGTCCCGCCGGCGACCGTGGTCGCCGACTAGGATCCCGGCATGACCACCCCCACCCGACCGGATCTCGTGCTGCTCGATTTCGACGCCTGGGCGAACGAACGGCTCTTCGACGCCTGCGAAGTCCTTGACGACGAGTCGCTCGACCGGACGTTCGAGATGGGGCTCGGTTCGCTTCGCGCGACCTTCGCCCACGATCTCGGAGCGATGATCGGCTGGACCGGCGTGCTTCGCGGTGAAGAGGATCCCTTCGCGGTGATGCGGGACGACCCCCCGCGGACCATCGAGGCCTTCCGACTGCGTCAGCGCGAGGCGAATGCGGCGTTCCGCGCGGCGGCGCTCGACGGGGACTTCGCGGACGTGATCACACGGGAGCGGGAGGGAACCACCTACACCTTCACCCGGGGAGGCATCCTCGCCCACGTGACCACGCACTCGATGCATCACCGGGCCCAGTGCATCAACATGCTTCGTCAGCTTGGAATCACGGATTCTCCGGAGAGCAGCGTCTTCCAGTGGATGAATGCGCACCCGCCGGAGGGGTGATCGCGACTCGTTTCGACTGATAACCATCGATTCCGACGCGGTCGCGGACGAAACATGGTCCATAACCATGCGATGAAGACCCGGTAACTCGAAATCGAAGCGCGATGCGGATGGATCGGAGATCGCGTCGAAGAAGTACCCGGCGACGGGAACACACCGACGCTTGAAGCTCACCAGGTCGAGACGATCTCGACACCGACAACTCCCAGAGACCGACTCACGACGCCGAGGAACCGGCGCCGCCCGGGATCGCCTCGGCCACTCGGGCCACGAACCAGAAGGAACCGACATGAACACCGACCTCTTCATCGAAAGCCTCTTCGCCTCGCTCGTCTCCGGAAACCGCAACGCCTCGCGGCGGCTCGTCGAGACCGCGATCGATCACGACATCTCCGCCGACACCATCGCCCGTGAGGTCTTCTGGCCCACCATCAACAACATCACCACCCTCTACCGACAGGACCAGATGACGCGGCTCGCCCAGCAGTACGCGACCCGGGCCCTCGGTGGACTCATCTCGCAGAACCAGGATCGATACGAAGCGAAGCCCGCCCGTGGCCGCTCGATCTGCATGTTCTGCGGACCCAACGAACTCGACGATCTCTCGGCCCGACTCATCGCCGACCTGCTCGAAGCCGATGGATACGAAGTCACCTACGGCGGCGGGAACATCGCCGACGACGACATCATGGCCGAGGTCCACGAGCGTCGCCCCGACATCCTTCTCATGTTCAGTTCCGGTGGCGCCGACGCCCCTGGCATCCGTCAGCTGATCGATCAGATTCGCGGCATCAACGCGATCCCCGAGATGCAGATCGTGGTCGGTGGCGGCATCTTCAACCGAGCCCCGGGTCTCGCCGAGGAGATCGGCGCCGACCTCTGGGCGACCGGACCCGACGATCTCATGGAGCAGCTCGAGGCCTACCCCGACGTTCGGGCGAACCTCGACGACCGCACCGTCGGTCGCGGCAAGACGACCAAGGCCGCCTGATCCCGGCGTCACCACGCCATCCAGAACGAAGCGAAGGGTTCACGCCCTCCGAAGCGCCGCCCGGTCCCCCGACCGGGCGGTGTCTTTCGTGATGGTGAGGATCGAAGGAGCGGGCGTGTCGATCAGGCGGTCCGCGGACGACGAAGCCCGCCGATCGGATTGTCGTTCCGGCGGCCGCACCACCAGATCATCCCGAGGCCGATCGCGATCATCACGGCACTCAGGCCCGCCGCGGGCCAGATGCTGGACACGCCCCAGTTCGTCAGGTACTGGGCCCGGAACTGTTCCGAAGCGATTCGCATCACGCCGTAGCCGATCATGAACCACCCACCGATGATCCCGGGCTTCCGCGGCTTCCACCACACGACCGCGAGCAGCGCGAACAGGAGAAGACCATCGGTGCAGGCCTGGAACAACTGACTCGGGTAGTAGGCGGTCAGATACGGGGCGATCGCCTCCGAAACGTCCGTTCGACCCGAATAGACCGCGTCGCGAAGCGTCTGTCGCCCCCACTCGCCGTTCGGATTCGAGACCATCGTCGCGAGTCCGTCGACGTTCGCGCCGTTCTGGAACTCAGGGTCGAGCATCTCGTCGGGATATTTCACGGCCCACCAGGGTGCGTCGGCCTGTCGTTCGGCGGACAGCGGTCGGCCCCAGAGTTCCCCGTTCACGAAATTGGCGAGCCGTCCGAGCCCGAGTCCGATCGGGGCGCAGAAGGCGACGCAGTCGACCAGGTGCCACGGCGTGATGCGGTTTCGAAGTCCATAGAGGATGCAGGCCGCCATCACGCCCAGGATCCCGCCGTGACTGGCCATGCCGCCCTTGTGGATCTCAAGCACGCCCCAGAAGGGGAACGACCCTGAAAACGTCCACAGCAGATCGATCGAATAGAAGAAGACGTAGCCGAGGCGACCGCCGACGAGCACCCCGACGACCATCCAGGTCATGAAGTCGCCCACCTGCTCCGGCTTCATCAGGCCGCGTCCGGTCTTCGCCATCCATCGAAGGATGAACCAACCCG
>NYVS01000094.1 GCA_002684755.1 Phycisphaerae bacterium | reverse complement strand
GCTTCCGCGCTTCCGGGGCCGGGCACCGATCAACTGGGTCCTGGTCGAAGGCGAGACCGAGACCGGGATCACGCTTCATCACATGACCGAAGCCGCCGATGCCGGCGACGTCGTCGCGCAGGTTCCGGTGCCGATCGACGAGGCTGACACCGCCGCTTCCCTCACCGCCAGGCTCGTCGCCGCGACCGGGCCGATGCTCGCTCGGGTCCTCCCGACGATCGCCGACGGCTCCTTCACCGCCGAGCCGCAGAAGAGCGTAGACGCCACGACCTATCCCGCCAGATCACCCGAGGACGGACTCATCGACTGGGCGGGGGACGCGAACGACGTTCGCAACCTGATCCGAGCCGTGACCCATCCCTGGCCGGGCGCGTTCACGCACGCCGGCGAACGGGAGATTCGCATCTGGTCCGCGACCGCGACGAGCGAAGACTCGGGGGAGACGGCCGGCACGATCCTCTCCACGTCACCGCTGAGCATCGCCTGCGGTCGAGGAACCCTTCGAATCGACGCCGGCCAGTCCGCCGACGGCGTCTGGAGCGGTGGCGCCCACCTCGCGGAGGAACTGAANCTCGTCGACGGCATGCGGCTTGGAAAGGCCGCCCCGGTCGCGACGGCCCGNCCNCGCTCGGTGCTCATTCTCGGCGTGAACGGCTTCATCGGAAGTCATCTCTCGGAGCAACTGCTCGCCGCCGGATACGAGGTCTACGGCATGGACCTCCGNGCGACCAACGTGGAGCATCTGCTCCACCGCGACGGATTCCACTTCGTGGAAGGCGACATCTCGATCAATCGCGAGTGGGTCGAATANCACGTCCGGAAGTGCGACGTGGTGCTGCCCCTCGTGGCGATCGCGACGCCGATCGAATACGTCCGGAANCCGCTCCGGGTCTTCGAGCTGGACTTCGAACAGAACCTCCAGATCGTCCGCGACTGCGTCAAGTACGACCGACGGATCATCTTCCCATCGACCAGCGAGGTGTACGGGATGTGCGCCGACGAGTCGTTCGACGAGGATCGCTCCAGCCTCGTGCTCGGCCCGATCAACAAGCAGCGATGGATCTACTCCTGCTCGAAGCAGTTGCTGGACCGGGTGATCTGGGCGTACGGCGCGAAGGACCAACTCGATTTCACGCTGTTCCGGCCGTTCAACTGGATCGGCCCGCGACTCGACACCCTCGACTCCGCGCGGGTCGGCTCCTCGAGAGCCATCACCCAGCTCATCCTCAACCTCGTCGAAGGGACGCCGATCCAGCTCGTCGACGGCGGCGAGCAGAAGCGGTGCTTCACCGACGTCACCGAAGGCATCGACTGNCTCTTCAGNATGATCGACGATCGCACGGGTCGGAGTTCGGGCCGGATCGTGAACATCGGCAATCCCGAGAACGAGGCGAGCATCCGCGAACTCGCCGAGATGATCGTCGCCCGTTTCGATGCGCATCCGATGCGGCATCGGTTCCCGCCCTTCGCGGGGTATCGCGTGGTCGAAAGCGGTCGGTACTACGGCAAGGGCTATCAGGACGTGCAGCACCGACGTCCTTCCATCCGGAACGCGAAGCGGATCCTCGACTGGACGCCCTCGATCTCCACGCGGGAGTCGGTCGACCGCACCGTCGACTGGTTCATCGACGACCACGTCGATGCGATGGGCATCCAGGCCGACCCGGCCTCCCGGGCCACCGTCACCACCGCATGAAGCTCGGCCTTCGCATCGACGTCGACACGTATCGCGGGACGCGTGACGGCGTGCCGGAGCTGCTGCGGATCCTCGACGAGCGCGGCATCCGGGCGACGTTCTTCCTGACCGTGGGCCCGGACAACATGGGCCGGCATCTTCGTCGCCTCGTGCGACCGTCGTTCCTCTGGAAGATGCTGCGTTCCGATGCCGCCGGCATCTACGGCTGGGACATCCTGCTTCGGGGGACGCTGTGGCCGGGTCCGGTCATCCATCGTTCCCTCGGCGATCGCCTCCGGGCGATCGCGGACGCCGGCCACGAGATCGGCATGCACGCGTGGGATCACCACCGATGGCAGGTCGCGGCCCACCGGCTCCCCGCCGACGTGGTCCGGAACGAGATCCGGCGTGCCCACGACGCGATCGGCGAGAGCGCCGGTGTCCCTCCGACCTGCACCGCCGCACCGGGCTGGCGATGCACCCCCGAACTGCTCGCGCTCCGGGAGGGGCTCGGCTACCGGTACGCGAGCGACTGCCGCGGTCGAGGCGCGTTCCAGCCCCCGCACGGACCGCCGCAGATCGCGGTGAACCTGCCCACCTGGGACGAAGCGGTCGGTCACGCGGGAATCGACGACTCGAATTTCAACGCCCACGTGCTCGCCTCGATGAATCGCGACGACCTCGACGTCCTCACCATCCACGCCGAGTCCGAGGGCGGTTGCAAGTCCTCCTTGTTCGAGGATTTCCTCGATCGCCTCGACGCCGAAGGCGGTGAGGCCTGCACCCTCGGCGAACTGCTCCCCGAAGATCCGCCTCCCGGCCGGCTCGAACGCGGGACCGTCGACGGACGAGACGGCTGGCTCGCCGTGCGGAACGACCCGGTTCTGGGATGATGCCCGCCATGCTCGAACGCGATCGATCACCTCGGCTCGACCGACTGGCCCTGCTCACGGTCATCGCGGTGTTCGTCGGCATCTTCATCGTGCCCCTCGGACTCCGACCGATGGTGATGCCGGATGAAGGCCGCTACGGCGTGATCCCCCTCGAGATGATCGAGACGGGCGAGTGGATCGTTCCGCATCTGATGGGCGTGCGGTACTTCGAGAAACCGGTGCTCGGATACTGGATGACCGCCACCGCGTTCCTCGGATTCGGCGAGAACGCGTTCGCGCTCCGACTCCCCGCCGCCGCGACCACCGGATTCGCCGCGGGTCTGGTGCTGCTCTTCGTCCGCCGGTGGACGGCCCGATGGGACGTCGCGGCGATCGCAGCGATGATCTTCATGACCTCGCTCGAGGTCGCGATCCTCGGAACCGCCGCGATTCTCGATGGCCCCTTCGCAGCCCTGGTCACCGGCTCGATCACCTTCTTCTTCCTCGCCTGGCGGGCGACCGGTCCGATTCGATTCGGCTGGCTCGTCGCCTCCGGCGTGGCATGCGGCCTCGCCTTCCTCACCAAGGGCTTTCTCGCGATCGCGATTCCCGGAATCGTCCTCGCGCCGTGGCTGGCGTGGGAACGCGACTGGAAGGGACTGTTCACGCTCCCCTGGGTTCCCGGCATCGTGGCGATCGCGACCGTGCTTCCCTGGGGGATCGCGGTGCACCTGGCCGCTCCCGAATACTGGCACTACTTCTTCTGGGTCGAGCACATCAATCGGTTCACGGGCGGCGGTGATGCGCAGCATCCGGAGCCGTGGTGGTACTTCCTGCCGATCTTCGTGGTCGGCCTCTTCCCGTGGTGTCTCACGCTGCCGTTCGTGATCGGTGGGCTCCGACGAGTCGGCGGATCACCGGAGACGCGACTTCTCCTCTGCTGGACCGTGATTCCAGTCGTGTTCTTCTCGATCTCCTCCGGGAAACTCGCGACCTACATCCTCCCGTCGTTCGCGCCGGCGGCCATGCTCGTCGCCGTCGGTCTGGTCAACTACTTCAAGCACGCACCCGGAAANCGCACNCACGGCGAATGGCTTCTGATCCCGCTCGGCGCGATCCTGCTGCTGATCACCCCGTTCATGCCGATCGATCCCTCGNTCGGAAGCGCGTGGGAGGACGGCGGTGAATGGCGGCTCGCGGTTCTCGCCACGGCCCTGCTCGCGTGGGGNCTCTTCGATCGAATCTCACAACGAACCGTCGATCCCGCCGAGCGTGTCCTCCTGGGATGTCTCGGGCCCGCACTCGCGTTCGCCGTCGCACCCGCGTGTCTCCCCACCGGGTGGATGAAGATCTCGAAGGTTCCCGTGGCATGGTTGGAGACGATGGAGCCGATCGCGTCCCGAAGCGTCGTACTCGCCGAGGCGTCGACGATCCACGGGGCGGGCTGGGCGTGGCCCGATGCGGAGATCCGGTTGCTCGGCAGCGCCGGGGAACTGACCTGGGGGGTCGAGAACTTCGAGGAACACGCCGACTGGCACGTGACCGAAGCGGAACTCCTCCCGGTNCTTCGAACCGCGACGATCGAACGACCCGTGCTCGTCCTNGCGGATNATCCCGAAGCCNAGAAGGCCTCGCTCGAGGCGAAGGTCGATGCNGCCGGACTTCCCCGCCCCGCCTATCGAACCGATCGGGACATTCTTATCGCNGTCTGGCCGCCGGAAGCCCTCGATCGGGACTGATGGACCCGTAGACGGGCCCCGATCCCCCTCAAGACCCTGAATGGCGGTCTGGGCGAGACCTTGAACTCGTTTGAATCGGGAAGAAGATCCCTGACGAAGACGCCCGCGTCCGAGTTATGTCGCGCCTTCTACCCTCTGCAAAGGAACGGGACCATGACCCCGAATCGAACCAACATCTCCCGCCGCTGGACGGTCGCCCTCGCCGGCACCGCCGCCGCGATCTCCGGTGCCTTCGCCACCGCGACGGCCGTCGCCGACACCGGCAACATTCCCGAAACCGCAGTCGCCAGCGGGCGGCTCGACACGTTGGTCGCCGCCGTGCAGGCCGCCGGTCTCGCCGAAGCCCTCTCGGGCCCCGGACCGCTGACCGTCTTCGCCCCGACCGACGCGGCGTTCGCCCGTCTCGGCGAGGAAACGCTCTCCAGCCTGCTCACCGACGCCGGACGACCCACGCTCGTCCGCATCCTCAAGAACCACGTGGTCGCCGGTCGCTTCGAAGCCCGCGANCTCGTCGACCGTGAAGGCATCGAGACCCTCGCCGGGACCAACCTCCCCCTCGCCGCCGCCCGCGGTCGACTCTTCGTCGACGAAGCGGTCGTCGAGACCGCCGACGTCTCCGCCTCGAACGGCATCGTCCACCTGATCGACCGGGTCCTCGTTCCGGCCCGCCAGGTCTCCCCCATGGAGACCCTCCTCGAGATCGCGGTTTCGCGTGGCGCCCCGCTCTACAACGAAGGCAACATCGACGCGTGTGCGGAGGTCTACGCGACCGCGCTCGACGCCGTCTCCCTCTCCGGTGACTTCGGCCTCGACGACAAGGGNCGAGCGAACCTCGCCTCGCGTCTCAAGGAGATCGCGGGCGAATCGACGAGCCGGGATCGCGCCTGGGCCTATCGCCGCATCATCGACAGTCTCTTCGCGGACGGCATGACCATGCAGCCCACGAGCGCCGCCGCGAAGCCCGCGGGCCGAGGTGGCTTCTCCCCCCGCGGAACCACGGTCTTCTCCTTCGACGATGCGTCGGAAGCCTCTCGCTGGCAGACCGTCCTCGACGGCGTCATGGGTGGCCGGTCCACCGGCAAGATCGCGGCCAAGGACGGCGTCGTCGTCTTCGAAGGTGCGACCTCGCTCGAGAACAACGGAGGCTTCTCCTCCATGCGGGCCCGCACCCCCCAGGGCCTCTTCGAAGGTGCCGACGCGATTCGCCTGATCGTCAAGGGTGACGGCCGGGACTACAAGCTCGGTGTCTCGACCGGCGGCAACCAGCGAGCCGGTGGCTACTGGCAGACCTTCCCGACCACCAAGGACACCTGGACCGAAGTGATCATGCCGATCGCGGACCTCGACCGACAGTTCATGGGGCAGCGGCTCAACGGCCGCGTCTCCCCGGGCGACATCGGCGGCCTCCAGATCTACATCTACGACAAGAAGGCGGGTCCCTTCCGACTCGAGATCGAGTCCTTCGAAGCGGTCAAGCTCGGCGACGACACCTTCGACGCCTGACCAACCACGCTGAGATCGCTCGGCCNGCCCGAGCAACGATCCACCCCTCGACGCACCGCCCGTCCGGTTCATCCGGCACGAGCGGTGCCGTCTTGCGCGGATCGACGTTTCAGAACGGGAAGTCCGCGTCGAGCGGACTGGCTGCAAGCTCCGCGAGGAACCGGCCGTACCGAGCCTCGATCGCCTCGAGCAGAAGGTCGCCCTTCTCCGCCGTCGCGAGATGCGGATTCCCGGCACCGGTGTTGGTGGTGAGCAGATGCCAGGGACGGGTGATCGCGACCCAGCCCTCCTCGACGGCCTCGAACCGGCTGGGATTCACCGCCCCCTCGTCCGCCGCCAGTCCGCCGTCGGGATCCCGCGCGACGAGCTGCGGACGCGTCGCGAGCAGGATCGACGTCTCCATCTCGCCCGCATGGTCTTCAGGATGTTCGAAGATCGTCGACGTCACGTCACCGAGGGCGCGGAACCAGTCCACCAGAAACAGTCTCACATCGGGATCGAACGCCTCGTGGAGTTCCCGGAGCATCCACTTGAAGTCGTTTCCGCCGTGACTGTTGAGGATCACGACCTTCCGAATCCCGTGTCGAGCGAGCGATGCGAGCAGATCCCGGAGAATCGCGAGGATCGTGGTCGGCATCAGGTTCAGGGTGAGCCGCGTGCCGGACTGGTTGGTGGTGGTGCCGTAGGGGATCGCAGGCAGCAACGCGACCTTCGCCCCCGCCCGCCATGCGGCGCCGCAGATCCGATCACCGATCTCGAGCGACTCGAAGGTGTCGGTTCCGTAGGGCAGATGGAGATTGTGCGGCTCGGTGCAGCCGAAGGGGATCACCGCCACTTCGAAACCGGGGTCGTCGGGACCGTCGGTACGATCGACGAGATCGCCGAGGGTTGTTTCGTCGAGCCGCCAGGGTGCATCCGTCGCCATGGAATCCTCCGCTTCGGTCGATCGCCGGCGGGCGATCCGATTTCACGATCCAACGTCCACCGCCGCTCGCTTGTCACGACGCGATTCATCATCTCAGTCGTCGAGCAGCCCCGAGACCATGGATGGTCGTTCGACCACTCCATCCGACGTCGCGATCGTCAACAGCATCCGCGGAAGATGGAACGGCCCCTTCCAGAGATTGCCCTTCACGCGGGAGGAGATGGACCCGTCCCGCCGAAGGTAACCGAACCACTCCGGATGATCGGGGTCGTCGAAATGTTCGAGCGCCCAGGTCGTCGCCGCGGACTCGCGGTCTCGATACCGCGCATCCCCCGTGATCTGATGGGCCATCCGGCAGGCGATGATCGCTTCGCAGTGGGGCCACCAGTACTTCATCTCGTGTTCGATCGCCGCGGGCGGACCGCCCGCGAGATCGACGAAGGCGAGGACCCCCCCGTGCTTCCGGTCCCAGCCTCGATCCCACGACCAGTCGAGCATGTCGAGACCGGCGTCGACGATGCCGGCGTCGTCGCGGCGTTGACCCTCGTCCAGCATGAACCACGCCCCTTCCATCGCATGACCGGGATTCAACAGACGCGATTCCAGATGATCGATCACCGATCCGTCCGGCGCGACGGTCTCCATCACCGCCTGCAGTCCGGCGTGGAGGAAGTCCGCGCGGATCTCGTCGACGGCCTCGATCGCGACCGCGTCCGCGAACGCACCGCCGATCGAATCTCGAAGGACCTGCGAGACGCCCAGTGAGATCATCGGATGCCCGAAGGACTTCGCAGGCCGGTTCATGGTCTTGGCCGCCATCACGCCCGGCTCGGTCATGACCCGACGCGCAAGGCGGAACATCCCCTCCGCCTCACGGGCGAGCGCGGGATCCCGATCGAGGGCCGCGACCTCCGCCATCGCCATCGCCGCGAAACACTCGGCGTAGGCGTACCGACGCTTTCGTATCGGGCGACCGGCTCGATCAAGATGGAAGAACATCCGACCGTCGTCGTCCACCGCATGCCGTCGTCCGAAGTCGAACACCGTGTCCAGCGCACTCCGCCACGCGGGTCGGGGCTCGATCGTCCGCAGCGCCCGGGCGAGAAGCCACGCGAAGCGAAACTGCTGCCAGACGCCCTTGTCGTCGTCGAGGATCGAACCGTCCCGATCGAGACAGGTCATCACGCCGCCATGCGTGGAGTCGACGCCGCGCTCGATCCAGAACGGCAGGACCTCGTCCACGAGCTTCGCGAGCGCGACGTCCCCGGTCATCATGGTCGACGCTCCATGCTGTCGGATCCCATCGTCAGCCCCGGAACGCCGAGCGGCGCGATCTCCGCGAGCACCGCCGCGAGCGTTTCCGGCTCGAGTCGCGTCTCCGGCGATCGCGGCGGACCGATCGGCACGCCGACCGTTTCGAGGAGGGCGCGGCCGGTTCGCAGGACGCCGTGACGAAGCAGCGGGACGACGAGCCGCGCGATCCGCCGCTGGGCGGTCCGGGCCGCGATCAGGTCGCCCTCGGCGAAGGCCCGGAAGACCGCATGTGCCGGCTCGGCCGCGTATCCATAGGTGCTCCCGATCGCGGAGACGCAACCCGCGGCGAGCCCCGAGAGCAGGTTCTCGTCGGAACCGTAGAAGATCCGGAGCCCGTGGATCTCGGCGAGCGCCACCGCCAGTTGCAACTGGATCGGATCGCTGCTGGTGAATTTCAGGCCGGCGAAACCGGGAACCCTCGACACCGCGGACTCGATCACCTCGGAGGCCGGAAACGACACGCCCCCGAACGCCGCGATCTCGTAGACCAGATACGGCCGACCCTCCCCCGCCGCCGCGATCCGGGCGTGGTGGCCCACGAGTGCGTCGACGTCGCGCGCACGTCCGAAGGTCGGGTTCATCGCGGAGATCGCATCGACGCCGACCGCGTCCGCATGTCGGGCGAGCTCCTCGGCCTCGGGCAGCGCGTTCGAGCCGACGTGCGCGATGATCTTCATGGATCCGGCCGCGGTGTCCGACCACGTCTCCAGGATCGACCGCCGCTCCGCGGTGGTCAGCGCCAACGACTCTCCGGTCGAGCCGCACACGTACACCNCCCCGATCCCGCTCGAAAGAAGGTGTTCGGCATAGCCGGGGATCACCCCGGGGTCGAANCGCCCCGACGCATCGAAGGGCGTGTGGACCGCCGCGATCGGACCGCGCATCGCATCGATCTCGGACATCGCGTTGGAATCGGCGGTGGTCTGCATGTCGGCAGCCTACCGTGATCGTGTCGTGGTTAGCATGACGCTCGATGAACACGCCATCGATCCGCCGTCACCGCATCATCGATTCGCCCGCATCGATCCTGCGTCTCCTCCTCGCCACCATCACGATCCTCGCCCTCGGAGGAACGACGGCACTGGCCGACGCGGTCCTCGCCGATCCGGTCCTCGAAATCGATTTCGATTCGACGCCNCCGCTCCCCGATGGTGAGGGACTCGCCGGTGCGATCGCCGGCCGGAGCGGGGCGACGATCATCATCGCCGGCGGCGCGAATTTTCCGGACGAGCCGAGATGGGAGACCGCGAAGGTCTGGCACGACGCGGTGATGGTCCTCGATCTCTCGGCCGACGCCCCCGCGTGGACGACCCTCGCGGATCGACTTTCCCGGCCGGTCGCCTACGGCGTCTCACTGACCCATCCGACGCGAGGCGTGATCTCGATCGGCGGTGCGGACGGGCGTGGACATCTCGACGACGCGTTCGTGCTCGCGATCGAGGACGGCGATCTCGTTCGTTCACCGCTTCCAAGGCTGCCGACGCCCCTCGCCTATGCGGCCGGCGTGCTCGTCGGCGACGTCGTGGTGGTGATGGGTGGACAGGCGACGCCGGGCGGACCCGCGAGCGACGCCGTCTTCACGCTCGATCTCTCGACCCTGGACTCATCGACCGAGGATCCCACCTGGCGCACCCGACCCGCGATTCCGACCGGTGGACGCATTCTCCCGGTGGCCGCCACGCACCAGGGCGAGGTGTTCCTCTTCTCCGGTGTCGCCCTCGAAGCCGACGGTGAAGGCGGGTTCCAGCGGATTGCGCCCTACCTCACCGAGGCACTCGCCTTCGATCCCGCTTCCGACTCGGACTCGTGGCGGGTGCTCACCGATCTTCCACGTCCGGCCGCGGCCGCCGCAGGCCCGGCGATCCCGGTCGGTTTCGATCTGCTGGCGATCGTCGGCGGCGATGATGGCGCCCTGCTCGACCGGATCTCGAGTCTGGGAGACGATCACCCGGGTTTCCCCGACGACGTCCTCGTGTATCACCCGATCACCGATCGCTGGACCGTGCGTGGTCGATTTCCTCGGGATCGAACGGACGATCGGGAACCACCGGTGACCGCGGCCACGATTCCGATCACCGGTACCGGAACCTCCCTCGACGGCGGCGTCCTGCTCGGAAGCGGCGAGATCCGACCACGCAAGCGGACGCCCCATCTCACCTTCATCCGGCCGGTCGTTCCGGTGCAGCCACTGGCGGCGATCGACTGGATCGCCATCGCCGGATACGGCCTCGTGCTGGTCTGGATGGGCATCCACTTCTCGAAGCGGGAGAAGGGCACCGAGGACTACTTCCTCGCGGGACGCCGCATTCCGTGGTGGGCCGCGGGCATCTCGATCTTCGCGACGTCGTTGAGCGCGATCACCTTCATGGCGATCCCCGCGAAGAGCTGGAGCACCGACTGGATCTACTTCCTGCAGAATCTCGGCATCCTCGCCGTGGCGCCGCTCGCGGCGTTCCTGCTGGTCCCCTACTTCCGCCGACTCGACGTGGTCACCGCGTACGAATACCTCGAGCGGCGCTTCCACTGGTCGCTCAGACTCGCGGCCAGTGCGCTCTACATGCTCTTCCAGGTCGGCCGGGTCGCGATCGTCACCCTGCTTCCCGCACTCGCCCTCACCGCGATCACCGGTCTCGACGTGACGTGGTGCATCCTGCTGATGGGCGGGATCTGCATCGCCTACACGGTCCTCGGCGGCGTGGAGGCGGTGATCTGGTCCGACGTCCTGCAGGCGGTGATCCTCCTCGGCGGCGCGGTCTGGGCGTTGATGATCCTGCTGAACGGCACCGACGGCGGCTTCGCCGGCATGCTCGCCGACGCGGGTGAGGCCGGAAAGCTGCGGCTGGTCGATCCTTCCTGGGATCTGACCCGTCCGTCGCTGCTGGTGATCGTCCTCGGTGCGATCTTCGGAAACCTGATTCCCTACGCCAGCGACCAGTCGGTGGTGCAGCGATACCTCACGGTGCGGGACGAACGCGAGGCGAAGCGGGCGATCATCGGTGGCGCGGTGCTCGCCATTCCCGCGTCACTCATCTTCTTCGGACTCGGTACCGCGCTCTGGAGTTTCTACCGTTCGAACCCCGAACTCCTCCAGCCGACGGCGAAGCTCGACCAGATCCTGCCGATGTTCGTGATCGACCAGCTTCCTCCCGGCATCTCGGGTCTCGTGGTGGCCGCCCTCTTCGCCGCCGCGATGAGCAGTCTCGACTCCGCCATGAACTCGGTCTCGACCGCGTTCACGACCGACTGGTATCGCCGGTTCCGGCCCGATGCCGACGACCATCGCTGCCTGCGGGTCGCCCGCTTCGCCACCATCGGCATCGGGGTGATCGGCACCGGCGCCGCACTCCTCATGCAGCAGGTGAATGATCCGAGCCTCCTGGACGTCTGGTTCAAGGTGCTCGGGCTCTTCGGATCCGGCGTCGCCGGCGTGTTCCTGCTCGGCGCCCTGACCCGTCGCGCCGGCGCCGTCGCCGGCTGGTCGGGCCTCGTGGCCGGCGCCACTTCGGTCTGGGCGGTGGGTGCGTTCACCCAGGTCAGCGGACTCGCGTACGCGGCGGTGGGCATCCTCGCCTGTCTCGGCGTCGGCATCGTGGTCGGACTCGTCGACCGTCGTGACACGCCCTTCACCCTTCCGCCTCGCGTCGATTGATCGAAGAACCCCCGCGACGCAAGCGCCGCGGGGGTCCACCGGAAGAGAAGGAAGAAGTCGGATCAGTCCATGACCTGGACCGAGAGGCGGACGAGCATCAGTCCGAGGTCGAGCCCGTCGGTGATCCCATCCCGATTGATATCACCCTCTTCGGTGCCGTAGGCCTTGCAGAGCCAGAGGAAGTCGGTGTCGTCGACCGCGCCGTCGAGATTCATGTCCATCGGGTCGTACAGGATGCCCGGGAGGTCGATGGCCACGCAGGGGTCGGTGCAGAGGATCGGTCGGGGCGCCGGCCCCTGCTGGCTCGAGGACTGCTGCGTTCCGGCGGACGGAAGGGGATTCGAGTTCCGACCCTTCGACCCCTTCTTGCGCTGGTTGTCCGGGGCCTGGACCGAATTCNGGGCGTCGGGATTCGTGCCCACCGTCGGCTTGTACCGAGGGGTGGTCTTGCCGGGCGAGTAGGTGCCGGCGTCCCGGATCGTTTCACCGGTTCCGACGCTGTTCGCGTCCTTCCGCGAGTCCTGTTCGGCCCGGGCGGTGGTGACGGTCGCGAGGGTGACCAGGGCGGCGAGGGCGAGCTTGTTGCTGGTGGAGTTGTTCATGACGGTTTCCTTCTGTGAGCGAGTGACGAGGTTGAATGTGTCGAACCAGGAACCCGTAGCGGCCACCCCCCGCCCTGTGACAGGATTCGGTGAGAAAGTCCCGAATCCCTCGTGGAAGGACGGCGAAGCACGCTGGTGGATCTAGGATGCGGGATTCCCAGTCACCATCGAGCACCCTCGTTTGCCGCCAGGACGCCTGCCATCCTCACCCTCGACGGGGAGCGCCCTGACGCTCGGGCTCGTGCTGGCCACCTGGTGGCCGCTCGCCGCCAGCTGGCTGCTCATGGGCATCGAGATGCCGCTGGTGACCGCGGTCATGGGACGACTTCCCGACGAGACCGTCCAACTCGCGGCGTACGGCGGGGTGTTCTTCCCGATCAGCCTCGCGATCGAAGCCCCGGTGATCATGCTCCTCGCCGCCAGCACCCGGCTCTGCGACTCACCGGAGAACTACCGGTATCTCCAGCGCTTCTCGCGGCGACTCGGACTCGCCTTGACCGGCGTCCACGGTCTGATCGCGTTCACGCCGCTCTTCGACCTGGTCGTCGTTCCGCTGCTGGACACGCCGGAGGCGGTGGTCGAACCGGCCCGCCTCGGCTTCCAGTTCATGCTGCCGTTCACCATCGCGGTGGCGGAACGGCGATTTCATCAGGGCGTGCTCATCCGGTACGGCCGACAGCGGAAGGTCGGGGTGGGGACGATCATCCGGCTCGTGGCCGTGGTCATCCCCCTGATGATCGGTCTCGCGATCGGAACCGAACACTCCGCGGCGGTGGCGGGGTTCGCGATCTCGTCCGGCGTGGTGGCGGAGGCGATCTACGCGCGATGGTGCGTTCTGGAGGTCGAACGAGGCCCGATGCGAGAGGCGGTGTCGGAGCGGTCACTCGATCTCGGAACCACCATCAGCTTCTATTTCCCGCTCGCGTTGACATCCGTGCTCTCCCTCGCGTCCTATCCGATCTGCAGTGCGGGGATGAATCGGATGCCGGACGCCCTCACCTCGCTGGCCATCTGGTCCGCGGTGACGGGGCTGGGTTTCTTCTCCCGGTCGAGCGGCATGGCGTTCAACGAAGTCGTGATTCGACACGCCGGCGATGCCGAAGGCGCNCGCGTGTTGACCCGATTCATGCTGATCTTCGGACTCGGCATCTCGGCCCTGGTCGCGCTGGTCGCGGCGACCCCGCTGGGAGAGGTCTGGTACGTCGACCTCGAGCGNATTCCGGAAGANGGCATGTCGATGGCACGACTCGCGACCTGGCTCATGGTGCCGATGCCGTTCCTCACCTTCCTCATCAGCTACTGGCAGGGCATGCTCGTCCACGCTCACCAGACGAGACCGATCTCCGAGGGCGTCGGGATCGGACTGACCACGATCGGCCTCGTCCTCGTGATCTTCGTCTCGCTCGGAACCGTCCCTGGCGGTGTGGCGGCGACGCTGGCGATCACGCTGGCCGGCGTCCTGCAGGCCGCATGGCTCGCGATCCGCTGGAACGGCGTTCGCCGTCGTGGAATCGTCGCCGCCGCGTGATCGGGCTCTGAGATCAGGCGGTCCGCTACGCCGACCAGCCGTGACGAAGCGATCGGACGCCGGAATCGGCGAGCACGGTGGTGCGATTGGATCGGTGAATCGCCCGCATTTCATCCGAAATGGCGACTCCACGATTCGAGCGATGCCATCCGGCATCGACCAGTCGTTCGGCGGCGTTCTCGAGAACCCGGATCGCATCGTCCTGCATCTCGAGGCGATCCATCAGGGAAGCGATGATCCGCATCGCGTCGATCACGGCCACATCGGCGCGACCAAGCATCCGCTCCGCCAGCAGGGCCACGGCGCCCCAGGCGTTGATCGCGGACTTCCACGAACCGCTGCTTGTCAGTTCGTCGGCTCGCACCGTGAGACGCTCCAGCCTCGACAGCGCNTCACACATCGCTTCCTTCGATCGGCTGGCCCGNCGACCGCAGCCGCATCGGCAGCCCNCGCAACTGGTTCGCCTGCTCGGCGCTTCCGTGATCTCAAACANNTTTTCATAAGACATGAGTTCCAATCGAAGAACATCTGAACGGGTCGCCTAAATGCCCACCGCATTGTCGGCGATTCAAAGATAGACGTTCCTGCCATGGATGCCATGGGGGATGTACCCCGGATGGGCGCGATGAATCGACGATTGGGGTCGATNCCCCATGNGCCGGATCGACACCAACGCGGTTCACACGCGCTTCCGACGATGCCGGATGCCGTCGATGGTCACCGCGGCCACGATGATTCCGCCGATGATGATCTCCTGAACCGAGTTGTCGATGCCCGCAAGGGTGCATCCGGCACTCAATGCGCTCAGCATGAATGCGCCGATCATCGTTCCGAGGACACCACCTTCGCCTCCGGAGAGGCTNGCCCCGCCGATGACCACCGCCGCGATGATCTGGAGTTCGAGGCCGACGGCGGTGGTCGGATCCCCCACGCCGAGTCGACCCAGCGTGATCGCGCCGGCGAGTCCCGCCCCGAGCCCGCACAACACGTAGACCACGATCTTGGTGCGACGCACCGCGACGCCGCAGAGACGCGCCGTCTGTTCGCTNGATCCGATCGCGACGACGTGGATCCCGAACGGCGTTCGGCGAAGCACCAGCCCGGCGATGACCGCCGTCGCCAGAAGACACCACGCCGCGGGCGCCATCATCAGCCAGGTCGGTTCCGGCGTCTTGTCGACGAAACCCTCCAGCCAACCCACCGACTCCGGCGGCGGCGCGATCCGCTGGTTGCCCGCGAGCAGCTTCGCAAGCCCCCGCGCGATCCCGAGCATTCCCAGCGTGACGATGAACGGTGGGATCCGGAGCGCCGTCACGAGTCCACCATTGAGAAGACCGCAGGCCATTCCGGTGCCGGCCGAGACGGCGAGTGCCGCGGTCGGCGGATGACCGGCGTCGAGGGTCAGGGCGCCGGTGACGCTGGCGAGCGCGATCACCGAGCCGATCGAGAGATCGATCCCGCCGGAGACGATCACGAAGCACATGCCGATCGCACCGATCCCCACCACCACCGTCTGGACCGCGATGGTCTGGGCGTTTCGCACCGACGCGAACGCCTGTGGTTCGATCGCGGTGAAGATCCCGATCACCAGGAAGAGCCCGATGAACGGGGCGGCGAGTCGGCCGACCCGGCCGATCCAGCCCGTTCCCATCGGTTCCACCTCGGGCGTCGCCTCGATGTTCATGCCGCCTCCCCTTCCCCGGACCCGTCCGGACCGAGCACCGCTTCACGCATCAGCGACGATTCCGTGCAGGCATCGACGGGGCGGGCCGGGCCGAGCACCCCTCGGTGCATGACCGCGATCCGGTCGCAGACGCCGAGGAGTTCGGGAAGATGCCCGCTGGTCATGACGATCGCACGACCCGCCCGGGCGAGTTCGTCGAGCAGNCCGTAGACCTGGACCTTGCTTCCGATGTCGATCCCCCGGGTCGGTTCGTCGAGCAGGAGCACGTCCGCGTCCTGATGAAGCAGCCGTGCGATCGCGATCTTCTGCTGGTTGCCACCCGAAAGCGTCTCGACNGGAACGCTCGATCCGCCCGCACGNACCGCGAGTCTCGAAAGCCAGTGACCGGCGGTCTCGTCCATGCGTCGTGNCGAAAGCATGCCACCGGAGGTGACCGGTCCCAACCGAGGGAGGAGCAGGTTCTCGCCGACCGACATCGGGAGCGCGAGCCCCTCGCCCTTTCGGTCCTCGCTGAGAAAGCCGAGNCCCGCCNNCATGCGTCCGCGAATCGACGTCGAACGGCGGATCCTCCGACCNTGGATCGACACGTCGCCGCGAACCGTCGGATCGAGTCCCGCGAGACATCGGAGAAACTCGGTGCGGCCTGCGCCGACCAGCCCCGCGATTCCGAGGATCTCGCCGCTCCGGACGTCGAGCGAAGCCTCCAGGGGAAGCCCGTATCCCGCGATCGATCGCGCTTCGAGCCGGACTTCNCCCGCCTCACGACCCCCCGGCGGAAACACCGCATCGAGCGGTCGGCCGATCATGTGCTCGACGAGCGTCTCGTCGCGTGCTTCCGCCATGTGGCCGGCGGTGACCGTCGATCCGTCGCGAATGACCGTGAAGCGGTCCGCGACCCGTCGAATCTCCTCGAGGAAGTGACTGATGTAGACGATGGCGATCCCCTCGTCCCGAAGACGGCCCACGATCTCCAGAAGACGATCCGCATCCCGACGTCCCAGCGAACTCGTGGGCTCGTCCATGACCACCACCGAGGCGTCGGTGGCGAGGGCTCGGCCGATCTCGACCAGTTGTCGCACCGCCGCCGGCAGATCCCCGGTCCGCCGGGCCGGATCGAGCTCACCGTGTCCGAGTCGTCCCATCACCTTCCTCGCGGTCGCCAGCATCGATCGCCGATCCGAGGGGGAGAGGCGACCGAGCCACGGCAGTCGCGGCGTCTCGACGCCGAGTGCGATGTTCTCGGCGACCGAGAGGTGGGGTGCGAGCGCGAGTTCCTGATGGATCATCGCGATCCCGCCCCGCCGGGCGTCGACCGGACCACCGGGTCGCCATCGCCGACCGGCGAGGGTCATCTCGCCCGCATCCGGTGCCTCGACCCCGGAAAGGACCTTCATCAACGTGCTCTTGCCCGCCCCGTTCTCACCGACCAGCGCATGGACCTCGCACGCCGCGACCTCGAGCGAGACGCCGCGCAGCGCCTGGACGCCGCCGAATCGCTTGCGGACGCCGTGCATCACGAGCAACGGTTCTGGATTCGAGGACGTGGAGTCGGTCACGATTGTTCTCGATCTGATTCACCGGATCAGCGCAGGTACTCGTCGATCGGCGGCGCGAGCACCGTCTTCGCTTCGGGACTCTCCATGTTCGCGAGGTTGACCACCACGCAGCCGGTGTCGACCCGGGCGGGCACGTCGCGGCCTTCGATCGAGTCGATCAGGAGGCCGACCCCCCGCTCCCCCATCGCGAACGGGCTCTGCACGACGAGCGCATCCACCTTGCCGGTGCGAAGTCCCTCGACCAGCGATTCCGAGGCGTCGAAGCCCACGATCACCGTCGCATCCTTCCGACCCGCCTGATCGAGGGTCCGCATGAAGGCGACGGTCGCCGGCTCGCACGGCGCGAACACGCCGTCGATCTCCGCGAAGCGGTCGAGCAGGTTCTCCGCGGTGGAGACGCAGCCTTCGAGCGTGGCGCCGCCGTAGGCGTTGTCGGAAAGGATCTCGACGTCGGGGAAGTCGCTCCGCAGGGTGTCGATGAACCCCTCCTCGCGGCGGGTGGTGCTCGCCGATCCCTCGACGTACCGCATCACGACCACCTTCCCCCGACCATCGAGCAGCCGACCCATCTCTCGTGCGGCGCGAACGCCGCCCTCGTAGTTGTCGGTGGCGGCGAAGGTCACCGAGCCGTCCCAGTTCACGCCGGAGTCGATCACCGCCACGGGGATCCCGGCCTCCGCGGCCTCCTTCAACGGACGGATCAGCGCGGTGTCGTCCAGTGGCGCGATCACGATGCCGTCGACGCCCTTCGTGATGAACTGTTCGACGACCTTGATCTGATCGTCGCGATCGTCCTCCCGGGCCGGGCCCTGCCAGACGATCTCCACGCCCAGATCCCGACCCGACTTCACGGCGCCGGCATGGACCGCCTTCCAGAACTCGTGGCTGGTCCCCTTGGGGATGACCGCGATGGTCCGGGCCGTGGCCGCACCGGTGTCGGCGTCTGGAGCCTTCGACGAGTCGTCACACCCGACGATCGCGAATGCGATGCCGGCGAGGAATCCGAGGCCGCGGGTGCGGTTGAGCATGGCCGATCTCCAGTTGTTTT
>NYVS01000093.1 GCA_002684755.1 Phycisphaerae bacterium | reverse complement strand
GAGGCTCCTGATCCGGCTCGGCCTCCGTCACGGCATCGGTGTGGTCGTCGAGGGTGGGGGCGAGCGAGACCGGTCTGAACCCATCTCCAGATGCGATTCGTTCCGGGGCCGGAGCCACGGGTTCGGCGATCAGGTGGGTGGAATCGATGTCGAGTGGGCGATCCCGGTTGAACCAGCGACGAACAGCGTGGAGAAGCGGCATGGTGGATCCTTGAATCGTGGACGGGGCGGTACTGTATGAAGTCGTCTCGATGACCCTTTTCACCAGAACATTCGTCGCAGGTTCCATCGTTCGCCGGCTGGCGAGACGGGTCGAGCCGCGTCGCGCCGATCGGTTGGCCCGCCTGCTCGTCTTCGGCCTCGTCGGCCTCGTCGTGCTCGCGGGCGGCTGCGACGTGCCGGCCGATGAAGGTTCCGATGTCTCCCCGGATCCACGGTCCCGGGTGGTGAGTCTCTCACCGGCGATGACCACCACGTTGCTCGACCTCGCACCCGAGGCGAATCTCGTCGGGCGGACCCCCTGGTGTCGCGGGGCGGCGTCCGCCCCGGTGGTCGGAACGCTGGAAGGCGTCGATGCCGAACTGCTCGTGCAGATCCGGCCGGACGTGGTGCTGGTGCAGCCGCCGGCGTCCGGGATCGATCCCGTGATCCTCACGCTCCAGGATCGACTGGAGTTCCGCCTCATCTCCCGCCGCCTCGACGGGCTGGCTGACGTCCGGGCGACGGTCGACGATCTCGTCGCCGCCGGGGTGGTCGAATCGACGGCACGTGATGCCTGGTCCGCGTCGGCGAGCGAGGTTGCGGCGAATGCCGATGCGGTGGGGGCCGGGCGACGGCTTCTGCTCCTGCACGGACTCGACCCCTTCCGGGCGGTCGGAACCGGCACCTACCTCGATGAGACGATCGAGTCGGCGGGGGCCGTCAATGCGCTCCAGCGACCTGGTTGGATCGAACTCGGCGTCGAAGCGATGGTGAGCCTCGAGCCGGACGTGGTGGTGGTGATCGGGGACGCGCCGGACGCGACGGCGATGCTCGATGCACTGCCCTGGCGACGACGGCCGGTCGTGGTCGGATTCGAACATCCCGACGTCTTCGAGCCGAGCACGCGGATTCCCGCGGTGAACGCGGCGTTCCGCGCCAGGCTTCAGGCGAATCCGGCGTCGGACCCGGTGGCGGAGCGCGAATCTTGAGTCCTCGAAGGCGAATCCTCGGGGCGGCGATCCTGATCGGTGGCGTCGGGCTGCTGCTCTTCCTGCGACTGTTCGTGGGCCGGACCATCACCCCCGACGGTGCGGTCGAGATCGCCTTCGGCCTGCCGGACGCCAGCGTGCTGGCGATCCGGATCGGGTCTTCCATCGCGGCGATCGCGGCGGGTTCCGCACTCGCCCTCTCCGGTCTCGCCTTCCAGGTGCTCCTGCGAAATCCGCTGGCGAGTCCCTGGGTCCTCGGCGTCTCAAGCGGCGCGGGATTCGGTCTGATGCTGGCGGCCTGGCTGGTGGTCGCGGGCGGCGGATTCGCGTGGCTGGGCGACCTGTCGATGCGCTGGTCCGGACTTCCCGCGGCCGGGGGCGGCGCGTTGCTGGCGATCGCCGTGGTGTGGCTGCTCGGGCGCCGGATCGGGACGTTCGATCCCGTGACACTCGTGCTCTGCGGCGTCATCGTCAGCGCGACCTTCGCCGCGGGAATCATGCTGCTCCAGCACCTCGTCCCGAACGGGGTGCGTGGCGATCTCGTCACCTGGATGATGGGCCGGATTCCGGAAGTCGCCTCCCCGTGGCTGCTCGGATCGGTCTGCGGACTCTCGATCATCGGGTTCGGGCTCGGATCGTGGCAGGCCTCGGGACTCGACGCGGCCTGTCTCGGCGAAGACGAGGCCCGGTCGGTGGGCGTCTCCCTCGATCACCTTCGGAACGGACTGCTGATCGCCGGTGGTCTGCTGGCGGCGGGATCGGTCGTGCTGGTGGGGCCGATCGCCTTCGTCGGCCTGCTGTCCCCGCACCTCGCCCGGCTGTTGGTCGGNNCGCGGCACGGTCGACTGGTNCNNGCGACNGTNNCNGCNGGCGCCGNNGTCCTGNTGGGGGCCGATCTNGTNCGNCAGCTCGTCGATCTCGGCGGCGGACGGCTGCCGGTCGGCGTCGTCACCTCGCTCGTCGGGGGGCCGGCGTTNCTCTGGCTCCTGCTCCGNAGAGGAGGNGTCTCATGACCATGCGACTCCAGGCCGCGACGGTTCGNTTCGGTGCGGTGACGGCGCTCGAAGACGCNAGTGTCGACATNCAGCCGGGCGTCGTGACCGCGGTGATCGGGCCCAACGCCGCCGGAAAGTCCACCCTGCTTCGCGTCCTCGCCGGCCTCCAGCGACTGCAGGCCGGCGTCGTGTCGATCGATGGCACCGATCTCGCGTCGATGCCCGNTCGAGACCGAGCCCGCCGCATCGGNTTCCTCGCGCAACGCGGCGGCGTCAGCGGGCCGTTCCTGACGCGGGAGGTCGTCGGATTCGGCGGGTTTGCGCTGGCGTCGGGGCGACNCGGCTTCCACGGCGTCGATGCGGCGATCGATGCCGTCGGTCTCACGGCNGACGCGGACCGGCCGCTCAACCAGCTTTCGATCGGTCAGCAGCAACGGGCCGGACTCGCCCGCGCGCTCGTCCAGGTCGATCCGGCCGCGGGGGGGCTGCTTCTGCTCGACGAACCGTTCTCNGCGCAGGACCCGCGGGAGATCGAGCGGATCGCCGCGATCCTCAAGGCATTCGCGGCGGCCGGCGGCGGCGTCGTGGCCGCGATGCACGAGGTCGNGGTGGCCTGGTCGGTCGCGGATCACGCGGTGTTGCTCGCGGGTGGTGCGGTGATCGATGCGGGTGAGATCGAATCGGTGCTCTCGCCCCGAGCCCTCGAGTCGCTGTTCGGGACGCGATTCGTCCCGTCGGAACATGGCCCGGTACCCGCCAGTCGGCGGCGAAACGATGCGTCCGNCNCCGCNGACGGGTAGGATTTCGGCATGGGAAACGCCATCTGGATCTTCATCGGGATCGCGATCATTCAGGCGATCGTCGGCGGCATCGCCAAGTCCGCGGAGAAGCGAAAGAAGGCCGAGGCCGCTCAGCGGATGCTCGAACAGGCGCAGGCCGGCGGTGCCGAGGCCCCGGCTCCGGCCCGGGCCGCGAACGCCGTGAAGACCGCCGGCCCGAAGGCGGCCGTCGCGAGCGACACCAGGAACAAGTCGAATTCCTCGGCACAGCGACGGCTCGAGGAACTGCGGAAGAAGCGGCTCGAAGTGCTGCGGCGGCGGTCCGGCCCGGATGCCGGCGTCACCGCGGCGATCGATCCGAACGCTCGTCGGGCACGGGCCGCGGTCACGACACCACCGCCGGCGGNCGCGCCGACCCGCGCCCCCGTGCCGCCGCGCGGGGCGTCGGCCCGCGTTGCGGAGGCGAAGGAAAGACGGGCATCGACGCCGCCCGCACGCGCCCCGCAGAAGACTCGACGCGAAACCCGGAAGGCGGACCAGGAGCGGCGATCAGACCGCCAGTCCGCCCGAACGCCGACGCGTTCGTCCGGCACGCGTAACGCGAGCCCGTCCCATTCCACGGCGAAGAACCTTCGGGGACGCCTTCGGACGTCGAAGGGTTTCCGCGAGGCCCTGCTGCTGGGTGAACTGCTGAAGCCGCCGGTCGGTCTCCGATCGCCAGGCGGCGGGCCCGGCTGACCGGATCGGCTGATCGGATCGGCTTGATCGAGCTTGGCGACCTGGTCCACCGGGGTGGCTGGGTTGACTGGGTTGATCGATCATGGCCAACCCCGCGGCCGACATCGCCGCATCTCGCCCCATGTTCGCTCCAGATCAACGCATGATCGCCCCCATGTCGCGTCCGGCCTGTTATATTTTCGCACTCACATGACTCGCCGACGGCAGGAGATCCGGCATGATCGATATTCGAAAGTTGAAGGAACTGGTCCGCCTGATGGTCACCAACGACCTCTCAGAACTGGACCTTCGTGACGAGCAGCAGCAGGTGACCGTGAAGCGGGGTGGAAACCAGGCGCAGCCGGTCATCCAGCAGGTCGCGCCGGCCGCCCCGGCCGTGGCGGCACCCGCCGCGGCNCCTGCGGCCGTCGCGCCGCCCGCCGCCGCGGCGTCCGAGCCGGCCGCCGATGACGGGCTCGTTCCCATCGAGAGCCCCATGGTCGGCACGTTCTACGCCAAGCCGAATCCCGAGAAGCCGAACTTCGTCTCGGTCGGGGATTCCATCGGGCCCGACAGCGTGGTCTGCCTCATCGAGGCCATGAAGATCTTCAACGAGATCAAGGCCGAGCGTTCCGGCACCGTCGCCAAGGTTCTGGTCGAGAACGGCGACGCGGTCGAATTCGGACAGCCCCTGCTCCTCATCAAGCCGGAGTGATGAACCGCCATGTTTGAACGAATCCTGATCGCCAATCGCGGCGAGATCGCCCTGCGGGTGATCCGAGCCTGCCGCGAACTCGGGATCTCCACCGTCTGCGTGCATTCGACCGCGGATGCGGACGGCCCGTGGCTCGAGTGGGCCGACGAGCGGATCTGCATCGGCCCCGGCCCGTCCGCGGAGAGCTACCTGCGGATCGACCGCATCATCTCGGCCGCGGAATGCGCCAANGCCGATGCGATCCATCCCGGGTACGGCTTCCTCGCGGAGAACGCCGAATTCGCGACCGTGTGCCGGGACTGCGAGATCGCGTTCATCGGCCCGAGTCCGGAGGCGATGGCCCTCCTCGGNGACAAGGTCTCCTGCAAGCGGATGGCCCGGAAGGCGGGAACGCCGGTGTTCCCNGGCACCGAAGGCGAGATCGACGATCCCGAAGAGGCGCGAACCGTCGCCACCGAGATCGGCTACCCGGTGATCGTCAAGGCCGCCGCCGGTGGTGGTGGGCGTGGCATGCGGGTCGTCGAGAACGAAGCATCGCTGATGGAGGCGATCGAGAGTGCCGCCCAGGAGGCCTCCGCGGCCTTCGGCAACGGCAGCGTCTACATCGAGAAGTATCTCGCCAAGGCCCGTCACTTCGAGGTCCAGACGATCGGCGACGGTCGCGGGGATGCGATCCATCTCTTCGAACGCGACTGCACCAGTCAGCGTCGGCACCAGAAACTCGTCGAGGAGGCGCCGGCCCCCGGGGTCGACCCCGAGAAGCGGGCCGCGGTCTGCGAGAGCGCNGCGCGACTGATCGCCGCTGCGAAGTACGGAGGTGCGGCGACCGTCGAATTCCTGATGGACGACAAGCAGGACTTCTACATGCTCGAGGTGAACACCCGGGTGCAGGTCGAACATCCCGTCACCGAGATGATCACCGGAGTCGACATCGTCAAGGAGCAGATCCGGGTGGCGGCCGGCGAGCCGCTTTCCGTGCGTCAGGACGAGATCTCGGTCAACGGGCACGCGATCGAGTGTCGGATCAACGCCGAGGATCCGGACCGGAACTTCATGCCGCAGGCCGGACTGATCGAGACCTTCGATCCGCCGGGCGGGCTCGGTGTCCGGCTCGACACCCACGCGCGTTCGGGGTACCGGATCCCGCCCAACTACGACTCGATGATCGGGAAGTTGATCGTCCACGCCCCGACCCGGGACGAGGCGATCAGTCGCATGCTGGAAGCGCTGCGACAGTTCCGGATCGGCCCGATGAAGACGTCGATCGGGCTGCACCGTCGCCTGCTGGATCGGCCGGAGTTCCGAACCGCGAACTTCGACATCAAGTGGGTCGAACACTGGCTCGCCGAACAGGACTGATCCGGGCCGCGGCCCGCGCGGTNCCACGCCAGTCACCACGGCCAAGACGAAGAAGACCGCGGCCGAGGCATGAAGCCTCGGCCGCGGTNTTCTCGTGGTCTTNATGATCAAGCTGNTCGTGCTGNCCATGCTGATCATGCTGTTCGTGCGTCGGGACGATGCGTCCNGGCATCCGGTCAGTCGATCACTTGATCGTCAGATCCGTGGTGAGGATGGTCTTCTCGCCGAGCTTCATCGCCTTGATCTCCCGTCCCTTGGGGATGCGGAAGAGCAGGATCAGGTTGTCCTTGCCCGCCGAGGAGAGCATCGGGACGTCACCGATCGAGTTCACGCCGTTGCGGTCGTCGACGCGGACGTTGATGAGTCGATCGGATTCCTTCCGATGGAGCCAGCCGATGGCGTCGAAGGTGTTGCCCTGGGAGTCGACGAGGACCAGTTTCGCGTCTTCGCCGGCGTCCACCCGGACGTCGCCCCAGATGTCGATGGGGCTGCGACCGCGGCTCACGTCGACGCGGACNAGCTTGGTGCCGGGCAGTTCGTAGATCCGTTCGACTCGAAGGCTCTTGTTGGGGTTGCCCTTGGTGAAGGCGGGGATGTCCACCCCGTCCGCGAGGGTGATCGCGCCGGAGTCGGTCTCCATTCCGCTGGGAGCATCGTTCTTGTTGAAGATGACGCCGAGCTGGCTGCCCATCTCGACGTACGGCGCCGGAACGCGAGGCGCGGTCTTGTCGTAGGCGACGGCGGCGCCACCGCCGGATTCCTGCAGCGTCGCGATGTCGGTGGACGCCGNGGCCAGCGGGATTCGAAGCCCCTTGAAGAGCAGGGAGGCGGGCTGTTGTCCGCCGAGGGCCGCGGCCGGGAACGCGAGCTGCAGCGTCACGTCCTGGGTGCCGGGGAGGTTGGTCGCGTAGTTCGTCGAACCGTCGAAGAGATACATCTTGCCACCCTCGCGCCAGGCGGAGGGGAAGGCGGACTTCGCGGTCTGGCTGCCGGACGGAGCACCGATCAGTCTCGCCTGGCTGGCGGAGAGCACGAAGCTCGCTCCGCGGTGGAAGCCGGACTTGTTCACCGTGACCGGCACCACGAAGTATTCCTCGCCGCCGGGGCCGTACGTCCCGAAGTAGGGGGTGCCGACCTTGAGATCCGCGGGGGCGGCGGTGAGTTCGATCCGGCCCTTCTCGTCGGTGTCCCGTTGCAGCGACCAGGCCTGGTCGGCGAGGGCGGGATATGAATCCGCGAGGTTGCCGGCGTTGGTCATCGGGGCGAAGGCGCCGCGGCTGACGCCGGCGTAGAAGGCCTCGGTCATCGAGGCGAAGGGGACGAGCGTGCCCTGTCGGGTCGGCTGGCCGGCACCGTCGCGGACGAAGCCCATCTTGCCGCCGAGCGTGCCGACCGGCAGGAACCCGACGCCGAGCATGAGGATGCCGACGGTGATGATGCCCGAGCCGGCACCGACCACGCCGCCACCGACCACGTCGACGACGTTCGGGACGTTCACCTTCTCGGGGATCGCGAGGTTGCCGACGACTCTCAGGACGAAGAGNAAGACGCTGAAGAGGGCGAGCAGGGACATGCCCCACGCCCACTCCCGCATGCCCGAGTCGAGCATCGCGATGGCGAGCGGCTCCCAGAAGGCGAACGCGAGGGCGCCACTGACCAGCACGCAGGCGAAGTGGACGACGCCGCTGAAGAAGCCTTCCTTGAAGGCGAACCAGTAGATCGCGAGGAGGCAGAAGAGAACGGCGAGGGCGTTGATGATCATGGGGGCGGTCCTGGGTCGGAAGGACGTCGAATCGAAGGGGGAGGCGTCGGTCGGATCAACCGGTCGAACTGGCGGCCGGTCGGCTCTTGGAGGCCTTGGGCTTGTCGGTGGCGAGCGCTCGGCCCACCTCCTCGAGGCTGGTCTCGCCACGGGCGACCTTTCGCAACGCGGCTTCCTGCAGCATCATCATTCCGAGGGTGCGGCGGGCATGGGTGTAGGCGCCCTTGAAGTCGCCTGCGAGCAGGAGCTTCCGGGCCTCCCGATCGATCGGCATCACTTCGAAGGCCGCGGTCGTCCCGAGGAATCCGGTGCCACCGCAGGTGGGGCATTCCTCGATCTTGTTCTTCACCTGGATCCGTCCGCTCTGGCGGTAGAGCTGCACGTTGGCGGGATCCTTGATCCCGAGCTTCTTGGCCTGTTCCGCGTTCGGGCTGTAGGGCGTCCGGCAGTTGGTGCAGAGCCGACGCATGACCCGGCAGGTGATGGCGTTGAGAAGCGGCGCGATGGCCTTCTTCAAGGACTCCTTGTCCTTGGGGTCCGCGGCGGCGCGAAGCCAGTCCGAAACCACGCCACGGACGCCNTCCTTCGAGGCGACGCCGACGTAGATCAACGGGCCGTCCCGGCCGGGAAGCGCCGCCTGCACGGCGGTCGCGGGATCCTTGAGATCGCTGACCATCACGATGTCCGGACCGCGACGCAGGATGGATCGNAGCACCATCGGGAAGTCTTCTTCGGCGGTCGCGGGATCGAAGGTGAGGTGATCGACCCCTTCGAGGCCGCGCTGCACGTCGCGCTCCAGCGACTTGATGTTCGACGTGTACGCGTCGTGCCGCTGCAGCAGCCCGTAGAGCGTCGAGGTCTGCCCCTGACCCGGGGCGGTGCCNACGAGGATGACGCCATGCTGGCCTTCNATCGTGGCGGANGGGGCGAGGAGCTCGAGCTGTTCGGGCTCGAATCCGAGGCCTTCGAAATCGCGGTCGAGCTGCTGGTCGCGGTTGACGTCGAGGCGGAACAGGATGCCCTGGGATCCGCCGCTGGTGGTCAGGTGGAGCTGGGTGCTCTTGGTCGCGTTCCGGATCCGAATGCCGAGTTCGCCCCGCTGCAGCTTCCGATTCTCCTCGACGGCGAGGCCGGCGGCCTGCTTCAGGTAGTCGATGACGCTCTTGGCGGTCTCGGTCGGAATCGACTCNCGCTTGTACCGAACGCTGTCGACGATCTGGGAGGCGGCACCGCCGTTCTTCGTCAACGCGATCTCGAGCCGGGAGGCCCGGGCGTCGATCGCGGGCAGGAGCAGGTCCTCCATGGCCATGTGCACGGCCTTCAGGGGATCTTCCTCTCCGGGGACCTGGACGTCACCGCCCGGTCCGGAAAGCACCGCGGCGGCGGAACGCTGTTCGTTCCGCGACTTCCGGGCGGCCATGCGGTCCGACATCGAGAGGTCGGAGAGGCTGAACTTCCGGTTCTCGTCGTTGATGTTGTCGTTGCGATACTTCCAGTAGGCGAGGATCGGCGCGAGCAGGATCACGATCATCGCGGGCAGGCCGGCCCAGAAGATCGGGATCGCGAGCACCGCGACGATCGCGAGGCACGCGGTCACGAGGAAGATCGAGTTCCAGACCCCGGCCTTCAGGTTGAAGTAGCGGAGATCCTTTTCGAAGATCTGGCCCAGGACCCGGAGGTAGAGGCCGATCACCACCAGCATGAGGATCGGCTTGATGAAGTCGACCAGGTTGATGGCGGAGGCGGTCGCGGCGAAGGTCAGCATCGGTTCTTCCATGGCGTTGAGCGGTGGCCGGATGCGGGAATCAGGAGATTCCCTTGAGACGCATCTTGAGTTCTTCGGGCTTCGGGGTCGCGTCGAGCGCGACGTCCTGGTGGATGTACTCCTGCTCGACCAGGCGGACGAGCGAGGTCGTGAAGTCGACCATGCCCTCTTCGTGGCTCTGCTTGATGATCTGCAGGAGCTCGCCTTCGCGGGCNTCNAGGATGTACTTCTGGACGGCGGGCGTGTTGAGCAGGATCTCGAGGGCGGGAATCCGGGCGATGTCCTTGTGNAGCGTCTTCAGGAGCTTCTGGTAGATGATCGCCCGGAGGTTGTAGGCGAGAAGCTTGCGGAGCTGCTCCCGCTCGTTCTCGGGGAAGAGGTCGTAGATNCGACCGAAGGTCTGCCAGGCGCTCGAGGCGTGGATCGTCCCGAACACGAGGTGGCCCGTCTCGGCGGCCCGGATCGCGGCNTCGAAGGTCTCGTAGTCCCGCATCTCGCCCACCAGCACCACGTCGGGGTTCTCCCGGACCAGGGCTCGGAGGGCGTCGTTGAAGTTCAGGCAGTCGATCCCGATCTCACGCTGGTTGATCGTCGCCTTGTCGTCNTTGAAGATGTACTCGATCGGATCCTCGATCGTGACGATGTGNACCCGCTTCCGCTCGTTGACGTACTGNAGCATCGAGGCGATCGAGGTCGACTTGCCCGAGCCGGTCACGCCGGAGAAGAGGATCAGTCCCTGGGCGGACATCGAGACGTCGCCGAGGATCTCGGGAAGGTAGAGATCCTCGAACTTCATGATGTTCGAGGTGATCAGTCGAGCGGCGATCGCCGGCTTTCCGCGGGTCATGAACAGGTTGACGCGGAAGCGGCAGCGGTCGTCGAAGTCGTAGGCGAAGTCGATCGANCCGCGGTTGCGGAAGTACTCGAACTGNTTCTCATCGAGGACGTCCTTGGCGACCTGGAACATCAGNTCGACCGTGAGTTCGTCGACCTGCATGCCCTTCAANTCGCCGCGGAGCCGGAGTCGCGGCGATTGGCCGGTCTTCACGATCAGATCGCTNGCATCGAACTTGATGCAGGCCTCGAGCCACTTCCGCCATGCCTTGAGGCCTTCGCCCTTGGCCGTGCCGAGGCTCGGGTCGATGGGGGCCGCGATGAGCGTATCGCTGTGCAAGTCTGGTCCTTTTCGCTGACCGCTCGTTGCCGCATCCCGTTTCGGGTGCCGGCGACCCGTCTCCGGGTTCGAGCATCGGTGGATTGAGTCGGCGGCGGCCGCCGGAGGAGAGAACGTCGGGGAGTTGGACGATCCGAGGATCGTCGGGTTCACGGAGATCCGGCTTTTGTCGCATTCGGGCCCCCGGCGGTCGAACAGGGGACCTGTCGTGGTGCCGTCGAGACCGGCGAAAGCGACCCTGACGGGGCCGGATTTGAATCGCACAGCGTACCAGACGGCGGGGGGATTCGGGCGCGTGCGGTCGTTCGAGATCGAGGGTGTGCCGGGATCCGAAGGTCGGCTTCGAGGCCTCGAGCCCGGAAGCGGCCGATTCCCGGAACCGCGGTCGGTTGACGAGCGGGAACCCCGCGGGGATCATCTGCAGATGGAACAGAAGATCCTTCAGGATGCGATCACCTTCGACGACGTGTTGCTGGTCCCCGCGTACAGCGAGATCACACCGGAGTCGGCCGACCCGTCCACCCGCCTGACCCGGCGGATCACCATCAACATCCCGCTGATCTCGGCACCGATGGACACCGTGACGGAGTCCTCGCTCGCGATCGCCCTCGCTCAGGANGGGGGCCTCGGGATCATCCACAAGAACCTGTCGCCCTCGTTGCAGGCCCGCGAGGTCCAGAAGGTGAAGCGGAGCGAGAACGGCGTCATCACCGACCCCGTCACCCTCGGGCCCGGCGACACCGTCGATCGTGCCAACGAGTTGATGCGGGAGCAGGGGGTCAGCGGTTTTCCGGTGACCGACACCGGTGCCCGCAACGGCCGCGTGATCGGCATCCTGACCCGGCGGGACATGAAGTTCCTCGATCCATCCCGGTACGGGGAGAGTCGGGTCGAGGACGTGATGACCCGGAAGAACCTGGTCACCGCCGCNTCCGGAATCGATCCCACGACCGCGGAGGCGATGCTGAACGAAGCCCGGGTCGAGAAGCTGCTGATCGTCGACGAGGCGGGCCGACTCGACGGCCTGATCACCATGCGGGATCTCGAGAACGTGCGAAAGCACCCGGCGGCCTGCCGCGACGAACGCGGTCGCCTGCGGGTCGGGGCCGCCACCGGCGTGCTCCAGTTCGACCGCATCCAGGCCCTCATCGACGCCGAGGTCGACGTGGTGGTCGTCGACACCGCGCACGGCCACAGCCGGAACGTCGTCGCGACCGTCGAGGAGATCAAGCGGAGCCATCCCGAGATCGACGTCATCGCCGGCAACATCGCCACCGCGGACGGGGCGAAGGCCCTGATGGATGCGGGGGCCGACGCGGTCAAGGTCGGGATCGGTCCCGGCTCGATCTGCACCACGCGGGTCGTCACCGGGGTCGGGGTGCCGCAGATCACGGCGGTCCGGAACGCGGTCTCGGTCTGCGAGCCCGCCGGCGTCCCGGTGATCGCGGACGGCGGCATCCGGCAGTCCGGCGACATCGCGAAGGCGATCGCGGCGGGTGCGAGCGTCGTGATGATCGGCAGCCTCTTCGCAGGCATGGACGAGAGTCCCGGCGAGCTGGTCCTGCACGGTGGCCGTCGGTTCAAGAGCTATCGCGGCATGGGCAGCGAAGGCGCGATGTCGGCGGGCAGCGCCGATCGCTACGGCCAGGCCGATTCGCGAAAATTCGTCCCCGAAGGCGTCGAAGGCATGGTCGCCTACCGCGGTGCGCTCTCGGACTTCGTCTACCAGCTGGTGGGCGGCGTCAAGAGCGCCATGGGCTACTGCGGTTGCTCCACGCTCGATGCGTTCCGTGCGGACAGCCGGTTCGTCCGAGTGACGGCGGCGAGCATGGTCGAGAGCCATCCGCACGACATCACGATCACCCGNGAAGCGCCGAACTACATGTCGAACGCCGGATCCTCCTGAGCCTGGCCCCGGCCCCGGCCATGGACCTGAACCNGGGGACCGGCCTCAGGCGTCATAGCGCAGNCGGAGTTGCTCGAGTCTGGCTTCGAGTCCGGCCCGAATCTCNGCGTGGGCGGGATCGTCGGCGAGGCTCTTCAGTTCGTCGGGATCCGCGNCGAGATCGTAGAGCTCCCAGCANCCCGGGCCCGCGGGACCGTCGCCGTCGGGATCGACTTCGGGGAATCGGATGAGCTTCCAGCGATCGGTNCGGATCCCGTCGTGCTTCGGCACGGTGTGCGGNCCCTCGCTCTCGTAGTAGCGGTAGTAGACGGCGTCCCGCCAGTCCTCGGGCGTCGCCCGGCCGCCCGAGCGGAGATGGGCCGCGAANCTCTCGCCGTGCATCCGTTCCGGCGGATCGATTCCCGCNAGATCGAGAAGCGTNGGNGCGAGGTCGATGTTCTGGGCGAGGAGGTCGCTGGTGACCCCGCCGTCGATCCGATCCGGCCACCGCACGATGAACGGCGTGCGGAAGCTCTCCTCGTACATCCACCGCTTGTCGTACCAGCCGTGCTCGCCGAGATACCAGCCCTGGTCGCTCGTGTAGATCACCAGCGTGTCGTCCGCGATCCCGAGGTCGTCGAGTTCGTCGAGGATCCGGCCGACGCCTTCATCGACCGCCGCGACGCATTCGAGGTAGTCCTTGACGTATCGCTGGTACTTCGCCCGGGTGAGCTCGTCCCCCGAGAGTTCGCCCGACTCGACGGCCGCCTTGTACGCCGCGTTGACGTCGTCGTAGTAGGCGTTCCACGCCAGNGCCTGGGTCTCGTCGAGTTCCGGCGGCGGAATCAGCTTGAGGTCGCGGGGATCGAGATGACGGGCGATGGTCATCGTCTGCAGGGTGCTGGCGGGACTTCTTCCCGCGTAGTCGTCGAGCAGCGTCTCCGGCTCGGGGACCATGACGTCGTCGTAGAGTCGGAAGTGNCGGGGATTCGGATCCCATCGCCGGTGCGGCGCCTTGTGCTGGACGATCAGGGCGAACGGCCGGCCGTCTTCGTCCCGGCCCGCGGCGAACCGCCGGAGCGCATCGACGCCCTGATCGGTGATCAGATCGGTGGTGTACCCGGGGACCCTCACCCGGCCCTCGGGCGTTTTCATGGGAGGGTTGTAGTACGGCCCCTGGCCGATGAGGACCTTCCAGTCGTCGAACCCGACCGGGTCGCTCTTGAGATGCCATTTCCCAAAGACGCNGGTGCGATAGCCCGAGTCCTGGAGCATCGCCGGCCAGGTCGGTTGGGTGCCGTCGAAGACTTCGGCATTGGTCGGGACCCCGTGTCGGGTCGAGAAGCATCCGGTGAGGAAGGCGGCCCGGCTCGGCGCGCAGATCGAGTTCTCGACGAAGAATCGGTCGAATCGCATGCCTTCCGAGGCGATCCGATCGATCGAGGGCGTCTGGTTGACCCGGGTNCCATCGGGCCTCCCGTACGCACTGATCGCCTGCCANGCGTGGTCGTCGCTCATGATGAAGAGGATGTTCGGTCTCGAATCCGATTCCGCCCCGNCGGTGGGTGNGGCGGGCGGATCACCGGTCANCGGCGAGGCGAGCACCCCGAGGGCGATCACGAATGAAAAACGGCCGGCGTGCTGCATCTGGTGATTCCTCGGGGATGATCGGACTCGTCGAACCGTATCGACTTCCGAGGTGATTGTCCGGTTTTCATCGCTGAATTCCACTGCCGTTCTGACCCTCGATCGGCCGATCTACCATGGTCAGGGCTCATNAGGAGCCACCCGGGTGAGCCGGCTCCCGTTCGTCGGNCTCACCANCTTCGTTTCCAGCCCCCAGGACGAACCCGCATGACCCGCCCGACCGGACCCCAGCAGCCGCTTCATCAGGATCCCACCGACGTCTCCGCGGATCACATCGCGGAAGGCATGCTCGAGCATCTCGCGGTCGAAAGCGCNCANCGGCTCTACGAAGCCCCCGACCGGGANCGTTTCTTCGCCCTCGCCAGCGAAGTCCGCGAAGTCCTCATGAAGTGCTGGCTCGACACCCGGGACCGGTATCGCCAGGAACGATCGAAGCGGGTCTGCTTCCTCTCGATCGAGTTCCTGCTCGGCCGGGCGATGCGGAACAACATTCTGAACCTGAAGCTCGAGCCGCGGGTTCGTGAAGCCCTCGAGAAGTACGGCATCGCGCTCGAGACGCTCGAGAGCCACGAGCACGACGCGGGGCTCGGCAACGGCGGCCTCGGTCGGCTCGCCGCCTGCTTCCTCGATTCCATGACCTCGATGGCGATCCCCTCGGTCGGCTACACGCTGCGGTACGAGTACGGGATCTTCAAGCAGGAGGTCCGTGACGGCTATCAGGTCGAACGGCCGGACAACTGGCTCCGGTTCGGCGATCCGTGGATGGTCCGCCGGAGCGATCTTCGCCAGCAGGTGCAGTTCGGCGATCTCGCCCACGGCGGTCGCGAACGGGTCATCGGGCTCCCGCACGACTACCCCGTCGCGGGCTGGGGGGGCGAGACGGTCCACACCATCCGCTGCTGGTCCGCGGTCGCGCCGGACGCGATCGACCTCTCGGAGATCGCGAGCGGCGACTACGAGGCGGCGGTGTCGCGTCGCATCGAGGCCGAGCGTCTGACGAAGCTGCTCTATCCCGACGACCGGACCGCGGCCGGCAAGGAACTCCGGCTTCGCCAGGAGTTCTTCTTCGTGTGCTGCTCCGTCGCCGACATCATGCGTCGGTTCCTCTACGACCACGACGACGTCACCCGCCTTCCGGAACAGGTGGCGCTCCACATCAACGACACCCATCCCTCCCTCGCCATCGCGGAGCTCATGCGGGTCCTCATGGACCAGCACGGTCTCGGCTGGGACGAGGCNTGGGAGACCACCGTCGGCACGGTCGCCTACACGAACCACACCCTGATGCCCGAAGCCCTCGAGAAGTGGCCGCTGCCGCTGATGGAGAAGCTCATGCCCCGGCATCTGGCGATCATCCTCGAGGTGAACCGGCGGTTCATCGAAGGAGCGGGGCGACGGCTCATCCAGGTCCCCGGCGGGGTGGAGGCCGCGAGCATCGTCGAGGAGGGCGAGCCGAAGCAGATCCGCATGGCGAATCTCGCGGTGATCGGATCCCACTCGGTCAACGGCGTGTCCCAGATGCACGGCGAACTGATCCAGGAACGACTCATGCCGCACTTCGCGACGGTGTTCCCGGATCGTTTCAAGGGAATCACCAACGGCGTGACGCCGCGGCGCTGGCTGCACCAGGCCAACCCGCAGCTCTCGAACCTGCTCGTCGACACCATCGGTGACGGCTGGATCACCGACCTCTCGGAGTTGAAGCGTCTCGAACCCCACGCCGAGGATCCGGGCTTCCGAAGCGCGTTCGCCGAGACGAAGCTCGCGGCGAAGCGTCGCATGGCCGACTGGATCGGAACGAATCTCCGGATCGACGTCGACCCCACCGCGATGTTCGACGTGCAGGTCAAGCGCATCCACGAGTACAAGCGACAGTTCCTCAACCTCCTCCACATCGCCTCGCTCTACCAGCGGATGAAGTCGGACCCGGGGTTCCTTCCGCAGCCGCGGGTGGTGATCTTCGCCGGCAAGGCGGCGCCCGGCTACGAGCGGGCCAAGGACGTGATCAAGGCCATCAACAGCGTGGCCGACGTGATCAACGCCGATCCGGTCGTCTCCGAACGGCTTCGGGTGGTCTTCATCCCCGACTACGGGGTGAACCTCGCGGAGACCATCATCCCCGCCGCGGATCTCTCGGAGCAGATCTCGCTCGCGGGCACCGAGGCGAGCGGCACCGGCAACATGAAGTTCTGCCTCAACGGGGCGCTCACCATCGGCACCCTCGACGGGGCGAACGTCGAGATCTCCGAGGAGGTCGGCACCGACCACATGTTCCTGTTCGGACTCCGCGCCGACGAGGTCGAGGCGAGCGAAGCGTGGTACGACCCGCGCTGGCACCTCGACCATGAACCGATGGTCCGGAACGCCGTGGACTTCCTGCTGGGCGAGGAGTTCGCCTGGAAGGACCCCGCGGTCTTCGACCGGCTTCGATCGATGCTCATCGATGAAGGCGATCACTGGCGTCACCTCGCGGATCTCCAGGGCTACATCGACGCGCACCAGAAGGCCGCGGACCGATTCGGGACGCCGGACGAGTGGTGGCGTTCCGCGGTGCTGAACACCGCGCGGGGCGGTCGGTTCTCGAGCGACCGGGCGATCCAGGAATACGCCGATCGGATCTGGCGGGTGAAGTCGGTTCCCGCGAAACGATGACGGGCGTCGCTTCCCCAGCCTGACGAGGTCGCGATGATCGACACGCACCTTCATCTCTGGGACCCGGACACGATCCCGAGGTCCTGGCTCGCCGGTGTTCCCGAACTCGATCGGGCGATGGGCCTCGAGGCCTATCGCGTCGTGGCGGCGGCGTGCGGCATCGAAGCCGCGATCCACGTCGAGACCGATGTCGACGACACCGGGCTCGATCTCGAAGTCGATGAAGTGACCGCCGTCATGGGGCGCAGCACGCTCGTCCGGGCGGCGGTGGTCGGCGGTCGACCCGGGCATCCGGGGTTCGAAGCCTGGTTGGATGGCGTCGGTCATCTGCCCGGCGTGATCGGCCTCCGTCGGGTGTTCCATGGTCTCGGCGGTGATCCGGGGGCGTTCCTCACGCCGCGGCTCATCGACGATCTCCGCCTTCTCGGCGATCGAGGGCTGCTCTTCGAACTGTGTGTCCGCCCGGATCAACTCGAGTCGGCGATCCAGCTCGTGGACGCGTGTCCGGCGACGGATTTCGTGCTTGATCACCTTGGAAGACCGGAGATCGCCGCGGGCGTGACGACGAGCTGGTCGGACGGGATGACGCGGATCGCCGACCGGGAGAACGTCGTCGGAAAGCTGTCCGGGCTCATCGAATGCGCGGCGGGACACGATTGGACCGTCGAGACCTTCCGGCCGTTCTTCGAGGTCGCCCTGGATCGTTTCGGCCCCGACCGGCTCGTGTGGGGCAGCAACTGGCCGGTCTGCGAGCTTGGAGGTTCGCTCGGACGATGGGTGACGGCGACCCGCTCGCTCCTCGAACATCACGCGGAACCGGTTCGGACGGCGGTGTTCGAGGGCAACGCCCGGCGGATCTACCGGCTGCACTGAGGCGGCGGTCGGAATTGACGAAGCAACGCCCCGGCGACAGACTGCGAACGGAGGTGTCCCATGCTCCCGAACCCATCGATGGTGCTTCCGGTCCTGCTTGCGGCGTCCGCGGTCTTCGCGTTCAGCTTCCTCGCCTGGATGGTGCTTCCGCATCACCGCCGTGACATCCGGCCGCTCCCGGACGAGACGCCGCTGATGGACGCGATCGCCGCCATGGAGGTCGAGCCGGGCCTCTACATGTTTCCGAACTGCGAGGACCCGGCGGACTACCGCAGCGAGGCGTTCATCGCCCGCTACCGGCGAGGGCCGTGGGGGACGCTGACGGTCCGGCCCTCGCAACCGAAGTTCGGCGTGAATCTCGCGGTGTCGATGGCCCTCTACCTTCTGGTCGCGGCCGGCACCGCCTGGGTGGTGTCGGCTTCCCTCCCCGAGACGCCCACGGTCGGGGCGGTGTTCGTGCCCGCCCTGGTCATCGGTCTGCTGGCCTACGGGGTGGGGCCACTGTGTGGTGCGTCGTTCCTCGGGAAACCGCTGCGTTTCATGCTGACGGACCTGTTCGACGCGACCGTGTCGGCGGGGCTCAACGCCATCGTGCTGGCGTTGCTCTGGCCCGGCGGGTGAGACCGGGCGTTTTCGGCGATGATGACCGCGACGGTCCGCGCGTCGCGGGCCACGGGCGTTCGACGAAGACGAGGAGGTCGGGTGGACGAACAGATCGGATCAAGTCCTGAATCAGAGGCGTGGCGGGGAATCATCGAAGCGATCGTCGCTGGAACCGAGGACCAGTCGGCCGCGGCGGCGTTCTGGGTGGCGGTCGAATCGCGGATCTGGAACATCGTGCTCTCCGGGCGTCGAGCCGATCCCGGAAGTCATCGAGTCCGTTCGAAATACCGGGACCTGTTCTCCGGCGACGTGGCCGCGGCGGAGGATTTCGTGGCGGAACTCGCGGCGGACGCCGATCGGCGCCGGAGCGAAGGGCTCTACCGGAATCCGGAGTTTCTCGATCTCGAGCGTGACGACGTGCTCAAGCGGATCGCGGCACGTTCCTTCGTCCGGCGGCGTGCGGTGTCCTTCGTTCGACGTGCCGGTCGGGGTGGCATGGTCGGACTTCCGGAGGGTGCACGCGGTCCCGGCTCCTTCGACGCGGGGCCCGAGGGGGGTTGGGGTGGAACGATCGAGGATTCGACCGACGGTCGATCGGCATCGGCGGGATTCGATCTGCTGCACCGACTGCTCGATCATGAGCCGGTGCTTCGGCTCGAGATCCATGGCAGGCGACCGAACGCGGTCGAGGTGACCGCAGCGCTGCACACCTGGCTCCTGCTCGACTCGGCGATGGCGGATCACCCGCTTCTTCTCGAACGACTGCAAGGCGACGTGGTCGGCGGAATCGATGCGTTGGAATCGGCGATCCGCGAAGGTTGGGACGAGGTTCGTCGAGAGCTCGTCGCGTGCGACGACGAGATCGCGGCCCATCCCGGCATGGCGCAGAAACGCCTCGACGAGATCGATCGTCGCCGGACGGAACTGAATGCCCGGTGGATCTTCGAACCGCTTTCGAGCGCGCGTCTCCGCGAGCTGCTGGGACTTCCTTCGTTGAACGCGGGCGAGAAGCGGAACTCCAACTACCGGTCCGCACGAACCACCCTGTTTCCGATGGTCGGCGCGCTGTTGTCGCAGCGGCTCGCCGAGCCCGAGGGGACGGACGAATGACGGCCGTGGACACGCATGCCGGTCTCGATTCGCTCCTCGCCGCGGAACATGCGGTCGAACCCGCGGACGCGCTTCGATTCGCCTCACGGCGCGGTCGGGACGAGCACGTCCGGAAGCACGTGCTCGGAACACGGTCGGAGCGGTGGTGGGATCTGCTGGGTCAGGAGCTGATCGATGACGCCCGAGCGGCGGACCATGATCACGGCGACGGAAGCCGGGACCATCGGTTCGAGCGGCTCGCCCGGGCCTACGAGTCCCTGCTGTCCGATCAACTGCTGGCTGCGGTCCGGGCGGAGGATCATCACGTCCACATCGTGACCTTCGAGCTCGCATCGCCGCCGCAAGCGTCCACGTCGGTGCCGATCATGGGCTATCGAGTGTCCCGCCGGCTCGTCGTCGCGTGGTCGCCCGAAAAGAAAATGCGGATCGTGGCCGGTTTTCCGGTCAGGGACGAGGAATCCCCCGCGTACACCCTCTGGAGCGGTTTCCGACACGACGTCAAGGCGTCGGTCGGGCGTTTCACCCGCGGCATCCGATCCCGGATGCTCGATCGACATCGTCACCACCAGGAACGCCTCGTCGCCATCCACGACGGCGACGCGGACTGGGGTCCGGAGTCTCCCAAGTGATGGTGCTTTCCCGAAATCGTCCGTGCCCGACCGATCGCCCGGCGATCGGCGGTCGTGCGTTCGATGCCACCGATTCAGGTCGACGTCGTCGTCGGCCGATCGGCCCGGGGATCCACATCACACGCCGCCCTGCGGCCTCATCCCGAATCCCGTCGTACCCGGCGGTGTTCACCTCGCCTCGCGGCCTTCGTGGCCGCCGAGGAAGGACAACTCATGACCAGACCCTCGACGTCGGATTCACCCACCCCGGACTCGAACGATCCTGCGGACGCCGCGGCGAACCTTGCCGCGCTTCGTCGGGAACTCGATGCGGAGGCCGCCTGGTTCGAAGGCGCCGTCGGCTCGTCGGCGGACACGCCCGAGCCTCGTGACTTCGTCGGTTGGCTGCTCCGAGCCGCCCGGCTCGCCGCGTGCGGCGACGCGGTCCCGTTCCGCGCCTGGCCCGCGCTTGCGACGAAGCTCGGCATCCAGGTGACCGANGCCATCGCTGAAGGCGCGGCGGCCGGGATCACGGTGCTCGACGAGTCTTCTGGAATCCCGCTCGGAGAGGCGATCGCCGATGCGGAGGATGCCTCCTGCCTGATGACGGTCGAGGAATCGATCACCGGACTTCTGCAGGATTCAATCTCCTGGCTCCAGCTCTGGGTGAGCGCCGCCGAGGAGATCCCGTTGGACGATCTCGCGTTCGAAGTGGTCGAGCATCGACGCATCGCGTGGGCCGTTCCTTCGGCATCGCGCCTGGCGGTCGTGGCCACGCCGCTTCATGAGGTCGATTTTCTCGTCGCGGCGCGGGCGGTGACCCCGGCGGTCCGGCTGGCGCCCGCCTTCGATTCGGCTCCGGAACTCGCCCACTTCGACGGCGGCAGGCCGTCGCCCCGAATGCTCGACCGATTCAACGCCCGGCGCGGGCGGGGGGTGACGCCCAGTGGGCTCGACCTCGAGGTCCGGGCGGTGCTCGATGAATGGTGGGGCGTGTTCGTCCGAATCGAGGGCTCCGCGGTCAGGGCGATTCGGCACGTCCGGCTCGGCACGCTGCCGCTCACGGAAGTCGCCGATCAACCTGGTTTGTGGACCGCGGCGATCGATCGGATGCCGCTTGAAGCCATCCTGCGAATCCTCAACGGCGACATCGCCGTGCGGACCGACGACGGCGGGCGGTTTCTCGTCTGAGCCGGAAGGGGATCCTGACACCCGGTTNGGATACGCTGTGGTCGCGTCGCGTACCTCGATGATCCACCGTCGCCGAAGNGACGCTCCTGGGACGGTCGGCTCCGATGCACGAGTGGTGAACGAGCGATGAACAAGCGATGAACAAGGAAGCCTCGGCTCAGAACGTCGATCGAACTCCGAGCGGAGACTCGGGCGCGATCGCCGTGGACACGAAGGCGACGGTCGTCGAGTCCCCCGACGCGACCAGCGGCATCAGTTGGGCGCGAGTCTACGAATGCCCATCGCCGACCGCGTTCCGGCAGCGGTACGACGAGCGTCCCGAGGAACGCGGGTGGATCGCCGTCGACCGCACGCTCGCCGCTCGACTGGATTCGACGCCCACGTTCGACTCGAAGCTCCATCCGGAGGTCGGCGTCCTTCCCCTCGCGGATGCGACGGTCTTCCTGCTGGCCGCGACGCGGACCGACCCGCCGGGCCGGATCGGTCACATCCACGCCCGGTCGGCGTCCCGCTTCGCCGGACAAGCGACGGTGCGGATGTCCGGAGCATCGCTTCATGCGGGCGAACAGGTGGTCGAGCAGGTGATGGACCGGCTGATGGAGATCCATCGGGTGCTGGCGCCCGAAGCCGCGCTGCCGCGATTCGAGATCGCGATCCCGCGGGAGGGGGTCGGTGACAGCCACGCGCTCGCCGCGGGCATCGCCGGTGTCCTTGCGCTCTTCGGCTGCCGGTGCCGGGCCTCCGTCGCCGCGACCGGTGGGTACGACGTCGCCAGAGGTCGATTCAAGCCCGTCCCATCCGCGACGCTGGGTGCGAAACTGGCGGCGGCTTCACGATGGGGGCTCCGCCGCATCATGATCGTCGAGGGACAGNCGTTCGACGGAATCCCCGACGTCCTTCGCGCGTCCGATCGCGAAGGAACGTGGTCGTGGCGCGGGATCGAACTTCGAGCGCTGCCGGNGGATCCGGCGGCGCTGCCGATCCGGGTGGTGGAGGAGATCGCCGAGTCGCCGCGAATCGACGTGTTGCGTCAGGCGCTGGGGCTCTACGACCGGCACGTGGCCCGGACGCTCGCGACGACGTTGGAATCGGTCCTCGACGCGACGGCACCCTTCCTCCCGGCTCGATTGGACGCGGAAGTCGCNCGTCGTTGCCGGGGGNTCNGCAATGCGACGGNAGGTGACGATGCGCTCGAGGTTCCGAGGGACGACGAGGGCACCGACTCGATTCTNGCCCTCATGGCCGCCGACATCCGGAGTCGCAAGCATCTGCANGCGGGACGGTCCGAAGAGGCCGCTGCGTGGTTCGACATCGCGAATCGTTTCCGGGAGCTCGACGACCTGCCGGACGGCGTCCTCGGNGATCACCTGTTGTACGAACAGGCGGCGCATCGGGCCGTGATCGCGATCGACCAGGGCGTGCTGGAGGACGATGGGACCGGTGTGGGGCCGCACGCCGTGCTCGGGCGGCGGCTCGCCGACCTGAACGACCGATGGTGCACGACCAACCAGTCGATGCAGCGGATCTTCCTCGCCAACACGCGGGCCCGGCAACGGTTGTATCTCGGGCGGCTCGAACTCGACGAGGCGTCCTGCGAGGCGGCGCTCGAGGACTGTCTCGCCCACGAGTCCCGCTGGGAATCGCTGCTCGAGACGTACGCGGGCCGACGCCTTCGACTCGGCAACACGAATCTGCGTCGACAGGAGAACTTCTGGATCGAGCACCTCGTCACGTTCGCGGCCCTGCAGGATCCTCGCGGTTTCAATCGGTTGTCGTGGCGTCCCGATCGGCGTCCCCTCGAGGCGCTGGTGCAGGCCCGGACGCCCTGGATGCAGCGCGATTCCGTCGACGTCGCGAACCACGGCGGCTACGACCTGCTCGCGTTTCTGCAGTGGAGATGGCTCACGGACGGGACGACACCGGGCGTGCTTGCGCTCGCCGCGGATCGACTTCTCGAACTCACCGACGCGACGGGCACGGGGGAGCCTCCGCATCCGCTTCCGGCGATCGCGGGCTGGTTGCTCCGCCTCGACGTCGAGGGCACGCTGGATCGATCGGGGATGCATCGGCTCCTGATCGCGGCGGTGGATGCCCACCGGGTCCCTGCGGGCGGATCGTCGGACCCGGGGGCGGGCAGCATTCAACGGCTGCTGGCCCACCGGTCGGCCCGCATCCTCGACCTCGAGGGCGTTTCGAACGACGGTGACGGCGCCTGGTCCGATGCCGTCTCCACGGTGGTCCGTCCCGCATCGCTCGAGCGATACCTTCTCCGGGTCATCGAGGATTCCGAGTTGCTGCTCGCCCGCTGTCCTTATTGAGTCCAGCTCGGTTCAGGTCGTTTCGCTGGAGTCGTTCGAAAGGTCTCCTCAAGCGTTCGTATGAGCGGCTTGCGTGCGCGGACGTCGTCGTCGAACATGCCGACATGCCACGTGCCTCGGGAAAGCCTCGCTCGAAATCCGCCGTCGCGGATGCCGCGGAGGCGATCTCGGCCGAACTTTCGGCGGAGGTCGGTGGCCTCGAGTTCGGCGATCCGGTCGAGGTCGTCTACAACCCGCTCGACTACGCCTGGGCCTCGCACCGCAAGTACGTTCGAACGTACGCGCGTCGTGGAATCCGGGCGCTGCTGCTGGGCATGAACCCGGGCCCGTGGGGCATGGCCCAGACCGGCGTGCCGTTCGGCGAGGTCGAGATGGTGAAGACCTACCTCGGGATCGAAGCGACGGTCGGGAAACCGAAGATCGAGCATCCGAAGCGACCGGTCACCGGATTCGCCTGCACCCGTCGGGAAGTGAGTGGAGCGCGCCTCTGGGGTTGGGTCGAATCGCGATTCCCCGACGCGGACGCCTTCTTCGACGACTTCTTCGTGTGGAACGACTGCCCGCTCTCGTTCATGGAGGAAGGGGGCCGCAATCGCACGCCCGACAAGCTTCCGATCGAAGAACGTCGGCCCCTCGAGTCGGCATGTGGGAAGGCGTTGCGGGCGATGGTGGATCTGCTCGAGCCCGAGATGGTGGTCGGCGTCGGTGGTCACGCGACGCGTCGGCTGGCGAAGACGCTCGCGGATCGGGTCGAAGCCGGGATGCGGGTCGGAACGATCCTGCACCCGTCGCCGGCGAGCCCCGCCGCGAACCGGGGCTGGGCCCCGGTGGCCGATGCACAGATGGTGGAGATGGGGCTGCTGTCCGGCTCGTGAACGGCTGGTCGGATTTCAGGCGTCATCGGTGGGTGGGTACGGCACCGGCGTCCAGCGGAGATCGGCCTCGAGGCCGCCGTCGAGGACGATCACTTCCAACGTGGTTCGCAGAAGCCGGTCGAGCAGGGCCGCCGCGGGTTCGACCGTCGAGCGGTTGGTCTTGCCGCCGTGCGTGGCGTTCCCGTGGATCAACTGTCCCCGAAGCAGGAGCAGGCGGTTCACCAGCTCTCGATAGAGATGCTCGACTCGACCGAGCTCGAGCCATTCGTCGATCCGTCCCGCGATCTTCGTCTGGGATCCGAGTTGCTCCGCCCCCGGTTCGACCCACCATTCGCGGTGGAAGAACGGACTTCCGTAGATCTCCATCAGGAGATCACGATCCCGTCGAAGTCCGGGAAGCATCCGATCGCGTCGTGCCGCGTCATGGGCCGCGAGGTCGACCAGAAAGGAGCGCCAGGCTTCACTCTGTCGCAGGTTCCTGCCGCCGTCGACATGGACCTGGCCCCACAACGCGTTGAACGCGATCATTCGGAGCACGAAGGCGAGGTCCGCGTCCCCGGTGGCTTCCGCGGCGGTGGCGCGATCCGCCCAGGAGAGACATCGATAGAGACGGAGATGGGCCCCGTCGGAGAATCGTCGGCCGGCCCGATGCGCTTCGTTGAGCGGTCGCCAGGCGGCTCGGATCGCATCGATGCTCGAAATCACTTCCATCGTGGCATCGTCGTCGGTTCCGCCCGCGGATGCCAGTCCCGCGGGTCGTTCTCCGGAACGGGCCCCGGTTCGATAGGCTTGACGCCACCCCTTGATTCGGAGCAGCGCATGCCGATCGACGATCTCAGGATCCGGACCGACCGCCGCGATGTCGCAGCGGATGCCTTGACGGCATCGATGTTCGCCGTGCTGTTCGTCGCGATCCTGCTTGCAAGGCCGGGGTCCGCGATGGCGGCGCCGCCGGAGAAATCGATGCGCGGGGCGATGGTCGCCTTCATCGAGACCCTCCCCGAGTCGCAGCGGGACGTCGCGGTCGCACCGATCAATGCGCCGGATCGAGGTCGATGGACCTATCTGGCCGGCCCTCGGACGGGGCTTCGGATCGGCGATCTCGACGAGACCGCGCGGTCCGCGTTCGATCGCTTTCTCGACCGGGCCCTGAGTCCGAAGGGACGCGACCGCGTCCGGGAGATCCTGCGGGTCGAGCCGGTCGAGGATCGCGGCGGCGGGGTCCGAACGGGTCCCGGCGAGTACTGGATCCGGATCCACGGTGATCCGACGGCTGACGGATCGGACTGGGCGTGGCGACTCGAGGG
>NYVS01000011.1 GCA_002684755.1 Phycisphaerae bacterium | reverse complement strand
TTCAGAAGGGCAAGCCCTTCGATCCGGACGCGGGATTGAAGGGGATCCTCGAAGACTCGGTCGCCATCGGCAACGCCACGGCGCGGGCGATCTTCCTCCGCCCGCGCGATCCCGCCGCGTTCCTCTATCCGGGACAGCAGTGGTACACGCCCTTCGTCGGCGGTGACTATCGGTGGCTCGTCGCGGATGGTGCCGGCGGTCGGAATCTCGACGCCCGGACGCTCTTCTTCTACTGCGCGACGGTGAACACGCCCGCCATGGCCTTGAAGATGCCCGGTGTGGGTTCGCAGTACGCCCTCATCTCGACTGACTCGGAGGGGGATTACCTCGACGGTTCGAAGAACTACACGCTCCGCATTCCCCCCGACGTGCCGGCGAAGAATTTCTGGTCGTTCGTGGTCTATGACCCGCAGACGCGATCGGAACTGCAGAGCGGGCAGCTCCTGCCGAGCAAGAACAGCGTTCGCGACTCGATGAAGGAGAATGCCGACGGTTCGGTCACCCTGTACTTCGGGCCGGAGTCGCCGAAGGGGGTCAACGCCACGAACTGGATCCAGACCGTCCCCGGCAAGGGCTGGTTCGCCCTGCTCCGGCTCTACGGTCCGCTCGAGCCGTGGTTCGAGAAGACCTGGCGTCCCGGGGACATCGAACTGGCGGACTGAAGCGAGTTCGATCCCGACCGAACGAAGGCCGGGCGATCCCTCGCGGATCGCCCGGCCTTTCTTGTTAGAGGTGGGCGAACAGGACGGTCCACGAGAAAGCCCCCCGTCCGACATGGCGGACGAGGGGCGTGTTTGATCCGAGTCATCGGCGTGATCGCGAAGCGATCAGCCCTGACGTCGACGACGACCGGCGAGGCCGGCGATCGAGAGCAGGGCGATCGCACCCGGTGCCGGGATGGCACCGACTTCGATCGAGCCGGTGATTTCGTCGTTGTAGGCGAAGTCGACGAGGGTGATCGAGTGACTCATGGAGTTCTCGTCCACGTCGAGGGTGAACTGCATCCAGCCGTAGTTGAAGTTGATGCCGCTACCGAAGCCGAAGCCGACGTAGCCGGTTCCGGAGGCGTCGAAGGTGCCTTCGCCGCTGATGTAGTCGTGCATGTTCAGGTTGATGTTCTCGTCGCCGGGGCCGAGCGGGAACATGTTGAGCACGGACGTGATGGTTCCGATGTTGTCGCCGGCGGCGAAGTTGCGGGCTTCGGACTCGCTCGCGATCGGAACGAAGAGGCCGGCGCCTTCGTTGAGCGCGGTGACGTAGGTGTAGTCCAGCGGGCCGCCGAGCACGATCCCGAACTGCCACATGTTGTCACCGATGGACACGTCGATCGCGGTGTCGCCGGAATTCACGGTGAGACCGAGGTCGCCGCTGTAGACGATGTCGGCGGAGGCGCCGCCGGCGACGGCGAGCACGGAACTCGCGATGAGGAACTTGTTCATGTCAATCTCCTGATACAAATTGGCCATGGCGATCCGGAGATCACAACGGCAGGTCAACGAAATGAGATGGCGGAGACCCTTTCCCACGCCCTCTCCTGAAGAGCAGAAATTAAGCAATCGAGCCCCGACATACCAATGAAATCGTCGGATTCATCGGGAATGGATCTCGTGCATCGCCGTGGTGGACGACCGGCGTGGCGTCGGGGAAAACCTCAAATCCCTCAATAGTCGATACTTGCAACATGGAAGCAGCCCGTTCGGCATCCTCCCCCTGTTTTTCGGCATTCTCACGCGGATGGTGGCTGCTGCTCGCCCCGCTGTCGCTGGTCCTCGCCTGCGAGCGGCTCGCGCCCGAAGCGGGGAAGCCTGAACCGCCGATCCTGGTGTTCGCCGCCTCGAGTCTCGGCGAGATCGTCGAGCGAGCGGCGGAGGACTTCGAGGCGACCTCGGGGGTCGAAGTCCGCGTGCATGTCGCGGGCACCTCCACGATCGGGAGACAGGTGCTCGCCGGGGCGCGTGCCGATGTGTTCATCGCCGCGGATCGAGCCTGGGCCGAAGCGGTCCTCGCCGGACATCCGGGCGCCGTGGACGTCGGTGATCTCGCGGGCAACCGCCTCGTGCTGGTGGGTGGGTCGGAAGCGGATGATTCGATCGATCTCGGGGTTCCGGCACCGCCTGAAGACTGGTCCAGACTGGCGATCGCGGACCCGGCGCATGTGCCCGCCGGTCGATACGCGCGACAGTCGCTGGAATCGATGGGTTGGTGGACGTCGCTCGAGCCCCGTCTCGTTCCGACCGCCGACGTTCGCGCCGCGCTTCGGCTGGTCGAGCTCGGCGAGGCGGACGCCGGCGTGGTCTACGAGACCGACGTCGCCGCGTCGACCGGGCTCGGAACACTCGCCACGATCCCTTCGGACCTTCACGATCCGATCGTGTATCCGGTGGTTCGACTGGATGATCGTCCGGAGGTTCTGGACTTCGTCGAGCGTCTCTGGAATCCCGATTTCCGGGACGTGCTGCGTCGTCGCGGATTCACGATGAGGCCCGTTCCGAAGGTCGAGACGCGATGATGCTCACGACCGAGGAATGGTCCGCGGTCCTGCTCTCGCTCAAGGTCGCGGGGGTCGCGGTCCTCGCGATGCTGCTGCCCGGCATCGCGTGTGGCTGGCTGCTCGCGCGGCGTCGATTCCCCGGCCGATCGCTGCTGGATGCCCTGATTCACCTGCCGCTGGTGCTGCCGCCGGTCGTCGTCGGCTACCTGCTGCTGCGGTCGGTCGGACGTCGGGGCTGGCTCGGCGGCTGGTTGTACGAACACTTCGGGCTGGATCTCGCGTTCACCTGGAAGGCGGCGGCGATCGCCTCGACGGTGATGGGATTCCCCCTTCTGGTGCGGGCGGTCAGGCTCGCGATCGAGGCGACCGATCCGCGGCTGGAGGCGGCCGCCGCCACGCTCGGGGCCGGTCCGCTGCGGGTCCTCCTCACCGTCACCCTTCCGCTGGCGTTGCCCGGAATCCTCGCGGGAACGGTGCTGGCCTTCGCCCGGAGTCTCGGTGAGTTCGGCGCCACGATCATGGTCGCCGGCAACATCGAGGGCGTGACGCGCACGATTCCGCTCGCGATCTTCAGCGACGTTCAGACGCCGGGCGGCGACGCGTCCGCGATGCGGCTCGTGGTGATCGCGGTCATCGTCTCGTTCCTCGCGCTGCTGGTGTCGGAGCTTCTTTCCCGACGTCTCGTGCGACGGTCCGGAGGGGCATCATGATCGAGGTGGACGTCACGCTGGAACGGCCGGGCTTCCGCCTCGAGGTCGCATTCACGACCTCGGCGACGACGCTCGGGATCTTCGGACCGTCCGGCGCCGGGAAGTCGACGATCCTCGCGATCATCGCGGGGCTGATCCGGCCGGACCGGGGCGTCGTCCGAATCGACGGCCGGACCCTGTTCGACGCCGCGGAGGGGATCGACGTCCGGGTCGATCGGCGTCGCATCGGCATGGTCTTCCAGGAGCTCCGACTGCTTCCGCACCTCACGGTGGCGGGGAACCTCCGGTACGGACCGAGGGCTCGCGGGGGTGATCCGGACGATCTGATCGGCCTGCTCGAGCTCGGTCCGCTCCTCGATCGAAACGTCGCCGACCTCTCCGGGGGCGAACGGCAGCGGGTGGCGGTCGGTCGCGCCCTGCTGGTCAGGCCCGACCTGGTGCTCCTCGACGAGCCGACGGCGTCGCTCGACGGACGGCTCCGGGCGGAGATCCTCGGACACCTCGAACGCCTTCGGGATCGGACCGGGCGACCGATGATCCAGGTGAGTCATCGTCTCGGCGATCTGCTCCAGCTCACCGAGGAACTGCTCGTGGTCGATGACGGACGCGTGGTCGGGCAGGGGCGGTATCCAGATCTGATCCAGGATGCGACGGTGCTCCCGACCCTTCGTCGCCGCGGCGTGGTCAATCGACTTCAGGGTCGGACGACCGAAGCCGTCGGGGTGGTGAAGATCCCCGACACGGCGATCGAGTTCGTCACTCCCGGGTCGGATCGAGGGCCGGATGAGGCGATCATCCTGGAATTCGATCCGGCGGACGTCGCCCTCGCACGCCATCGGGTGGAAGGCACGAGCATCGGCAATCAGATCGAGGGCGTGGTGACGCGCTGGACCGACGACGGAGCCGGCGTCTTCGTCGAAGTCCGCCTCGGCACCGACGGTCCGACGCTCGCGGCGGAGATCGGTCGGGAAAGTCTCGCCGCGCTCGGAATCGAGGTCGGTCGGCCGATCGTGTGCCTGCTCAAGCGGCAGGCGATCCGGGTGCGTTGAGTCGTCTCGGGGCCGGCGATCCCGGGTTCGCGGCGCGGGACGACGAGGTCTGGGCCGTATACTCGGAGGTCGCAAGGAGTCCCCACTTGAAGAATCGCCATGCCGCCGTGCTCCTCCTGATGGTGTCGATCGTCGTGGTGATCACCACGCCGTCCATCGCCCAGGACTTCCCCGACGACCACTTCTTCTCCGGGGCCGACCGGCCCGCCGGTCTGAAGTCGCTCGAAGGGAAGGCCGCGCCACCGCTCGCGCTCGATGCGTGGATCGGCGACGAGACCTCGCTCGAGGATCTTCGCGGCAAGGTGGTGGTCGTCGACTTCTGGGCCACCTGGTGCGGGCCGTGCATGGCGGCGATTCCGAAGAACATCGAACTCGTCGAGAAGCACGGGAAGGACGGGCTCGCCTTCATCGGCGTGCACGATTCCCGCAACGGCTGGGATACCGCGGACGCCGTGGTGTCCGAGAAGGGCATCAACTATCCCGTCGCCCGGGATGCGGACGGCGCGAGCGTCAAGGCCTACAACCTCGGCTTCTGGCCGACCTACGTGGTGATCGACCGTCAGGGCGTGGTGCGCGCCGCCGGACTGCTGCCCGACAAGGTCGGCTCGGTGGTGGAGACGTTGCTCGCCGAGCCGGGCGGTGGTGGGGGCGGCACCTCGGGGAAGGCGGAGTTCCCGATCGACTGGTACGTCGGCGGTTCGAAACGACTGCCGGGGCTCGCCCGCACCGAAGGTCGACCGGCGCCCGAATTCAAGGCGGAGGAGTGGATCGGAACGCCGCTCGAGCCCGACGCGATGGAAGGCCGGGTCACGGTGCTTCGGTTCGTCTCCCCGATCAGTCGTCGGGTCCGGACCGAGATGCCGGCGTGGCGCAGCACGACCGAGCGCCTGGCGCCGCAGGGTGTGGCCTTCGTCGGCGTCTGCGACCACCTCGCGGACTGGAAACGGATGCGGTCGATGTTCGGCGAGGCCGGACCCCCGTTCCCGATCGCCCGTGATCTTCCGCCGGAGGAGGCCGGGCCGCCGCTCGGTCGACTGGCGACGACCTACGGCGTCCGTCGCTGGCCGACCACCGTGGTCATCGACCGCAACGGTCGGGTCCGGGCCGCGGGGATCGAAGATGCCCGCGTCGCGGAGGTGGTCGGACGACTTCTCGCGGAACCCATCGAAACGCCCGCCGGCGATTCCTGACCATCGCGTCGATCCCTCCGGCACGAACCCCGAACCAGCAAGGGCCTCCTCAAGCAATGAACGATTCCAACGCCACCACCGACGCATCGACCGCCGCCGGCGAGGCCTTCGCCCGCACCGTCTCGTCGAGCGTCGCTCGCACCGTCGTGGGTCAGGAGGTGGTGGTGGAGCGGATCCTCATCGCCCTGCTGACCGGTGGTCATCTCCTTCTCGAAGGCGTCCCGGGCATCGCGAAGACCCTGCTCGTGCAGGCGGTGGGGCGGGCGATCGACCTCGAGTTCAAGCGGATCCAGTTCACGATCGACCTGCTTCCCTCGGACATCGTCGGTTCGGAGATCCTCGATCCGGAATCCGGTCGATTCAGGATCCACAAGGGTCCGGCCTTCACGAACCTGCTGCTCGCGGACGAGATCAACCGGGCGTCGCCGAAGGTGCAGTCCGCGCTGCTGGAGGCGATGCAGGAACGGCGGGTCTCGATCGGCGACACCACCCACGATCTTCCCGCCCCGTTCCTGGTGATCGCGACGCAGAACCCCGTCGAGCAGGCGGGGACCTTCGAACTGCCGGAGGCCCAGCTCGACCGGTTCATGCTCCGGCATCGACTGGACTATCCGACCTTCGACCAGGAGGCGGAGGTGGTGCGACGCGGGCTCCAGTTGAAACTGAAGCGACAGGGCGACGGCGCGGTGCCGATGTCCGCGTTCGACGCGATCGACGAGTCGAGTCCGTACCACGTCCGCGATCTGACGCAGGCGATGGAACGGGTCCTCGAGGTCCACGTGAGCGACGTCTTCGTCCGCGACTGCGTCGAACTGGTCACCCTNACCCGCAGCCATCCGGATCTCGAACTCGGATGCTCGCCCCGGGCGGCGATCGCCCTCGTGAACGCGTCCCGGGCCCGTGCCTTCATTCANGGCCGCGACTACGCGGTCCCCGAGGACTTTCTCGCCCTCGCCGAGGACGTGGTCCTGCACCGCATCCGGCTCAACTACGAGGCGCTCGCGGAAGGCCGACGCGGCGAGGACGTGCTTCGCGAGATCCTGGCGAACCTCGCCTGATGTCGATCGGGCTCGACCATCCCGGTCCGACGCTCGGCCCGCCCGAGGAACTCGCCCACGGCGATTTCGAGATGGTGGTGCGCCGACTCGCCGACGACCTCGCCTTCGGCACCGACACCTCGCTGTTCACGGGNTCNGGCCTCGAATACGCCCAGTCCCGTCCCTACGAACCGGGCGATCCCGTCAAGCAGATCGACTGGCGGATGTCGGCCCGGACCAGCCGCACCTACGTCAAGGAGTACGAGGCGCTCAAGCGGGTCGACGTGAACATCGTGGTCGACACGTCCGCGTCGATGGCCGTCGGCTCCACGCGGATCACCAAGCAGGATCTCGCGATCTGGCTGGCCTCCGCGATCGGGGTGCTCGCCCAGCGACGCTTGAGTCCCTGCTCGGTGATCGGCGGCGGCGACCGTCGGACCCGCGTCGAACCCAGCCTGCTGCGTTCCGATCTCTGGCAGGGGATCGAACCGCTTCGCGCGGGCCGGGTCGACGAGACCACGCGAGTCGGTGAACGGATGCGTGAACTCATGGCCCGGGCCCGNCGGGCCAGCATGGTCGTGGTGCTCAGCGACCTCCACGACCTCGACGCCGTCGACGCGATCAGGCAGGCGGCCCAGCGCCACGACGTGGTGGTGCTTCGTCTTCGAGACCCGGCGGAACGGGATCGACTTCGCGCCGGGTTCATTCGCGGCCGGGAGGCGGAGACGGGCCGCGGCTTCGTCGGAAGCGGTCGGACCCGGTGGCGGAACGGTGGCACCGGGGAGGACGCCGAAGACGTCGGACGCCGACTGGCACGNGCCGGAGCCGGGTTCCTGATGCTGGACGTCGACCGACCGGTGCTCCCGCCGCTTCGGCATTTTCTGGCCGCCCGGGCGGGGACGGGCGGGGGTCGCGCATGAGTCGACGATCCTCCATGCCGAGGCCTCGAGCCGTGGCGACGTCGCGGTCGATCGTTCTGGCGTGGGCCTTCGCGACGTCGACCGTCGCGGCTGAATACCAGGCCGCGAACGGCGAAGCCGCCACCCGGGGCATCACCGGTCGGATCGTGGTCGAGAGCGAGCATGGTCACGTGCGGGGGCGGCCGGACCTCGATCTCGACTCCTCGATCCTCGTCCGGGTCGCGGACCGGGATCGCACCGACGACGGACGGTCGATCACCGAACTGGAATACATCGGCGTGGACGCGGGGGTCTTCGATCTCCGGGACTCGATCGTCTTCGACGACGGTGGTTCGATCGATCGCATGCCTCCGTTGACGATCGAGATCGTCTCGAACCTCGCGACCGACGCGCCGAGCGACGTCTTTCTCGCCGAAGCGCCGCCCGCGAGCATCGTCGGCGGCTACCGGAAGCTGCTCGTCGTCGTCGCGGTGGTCTGGATCCTGGTGCCGGTCGCGGTGATGATCCGTCGGCGGCTTCGTCGTCCGCCGCCACCGCCGGTCGCCCCGACGCCGCCCACCGTGTTCGACCGACTGGAACCACTCGTGCGTCGTGCCGTCGATCGCGAACTCACCATCGAAGAACGAGGTCGCCTCGAACTCCTGCTCTTCGCCCACTGGAGCGGACGACTCGGACTCGCGGACGATCCGGTCGAGGCGGTTCGAAGGATCCGGACCGATCCCGAGGCGGGTCGACTGCTCCGCCGCGTCGAGTCGTGGTTGCACGCCCCGGGCGGACGAACGCCGTCGGCCACGGAACTCGGTGAACTGCTTGCGCCGTATCGGGAAACCATGCCTGGAGCGACGCCATGAGCTTCACGCATCCCGGGGTGCTCCTGTTGCTCGCGGTCCCCGCGATCCTGCTGGTCTGGGCCTGGCAGCGCCGGAACTGGGGCGTCGTGCTTCCATTCGACCACCAGCACCACGGATCCGGCCGCGCGATCCGCTGGCTGCTNGCGGCCTTCGATTCACTGCCCGCGATCGCCCTGATCGGCGTCGTCTTCATCCTGGCGGGACCACAGGTGCTGCGGCGTCCCGCCGACCAACGCGTCCTGACGAACATCCAGTTCTGTTTCGACGTCTCCGGAAGCATGTCTTCGGGACGCCGGTATGAAATGGCCCGGGATGCGGTCGTCGAATTCATCGACGCNCGTGACGGCGACGCGTTCGGGCTCACGCTCTTCGGGTCGTATCCCATCCGTTGGGTTCCGCTGACCCGCGACCTCGAGGCGATCCGGAACGCGCTGCCGTTCGCNGATCCCCAGCGGCAGCCGATGCACATGGGCGGCACCCGGATCGGNCGGGCCCTCGAATTCTGCCTGGGCAACATGGTGCAGGAGGCGGAGGACGGTGACCGGATGGTCATCCTCGTCTCGGACGGCGTGAGCAGCGATCTCTCGGATTCGGGCACCGCCCTCGCCCTCGCGGACGACCTCAACGCGTCGAACATCATGGTCCACCACGTGCACGTCGGAAACGGATCGGTGCCCGCGGTGGTCCAGGACCTCGCCCGCGAGACGGGCGGCGAGGCGTTCGTCGCGACCGACTCGAAGGGGCTGCAGCGGGTCTTCGATCAGATCTCCGGACTCCGNCCCGATCGATTCGCGCCGGGCGGCACGGTCCCGATGGACTTCTTCGCGCCGTTCGCGGTGCTGGGGCTGATCGGTCTCGGCGGGCACCTGGTGGGGCTCTGCTGGGGGAGGTACACCCCGTGGTGATCACCCCGCTCGTCGCCCTCTGGATCGCCATCGCGGTCGCCGTCCTGGTGCTGCTCGCGGAGNTCCTGCACCAGCGCCGGATCCGGCGGATCGCGCACCTCGCCTTCGGTCCGGACGGTCGGCCCGCGGCGTGGACGTCGATCGCATCGCCGCTCCGCGTGTTCGCCGCCGCCGCGGCGACCTGGGGATTGCTGGTGCTCGCGTCCGCGGACCCGGCGGTGCGGGAGGAGACCCCGACCCGGGAGGCGTCCCGGCACCTGTTGATCGCGCTCGACGTGTCGCCGTCGATGCAGCTGGTCGACGCGGGGCCGGACGCGGAGAAGGAGTCGCGGGCGATTCGCGCNGGTCGGATCGTGCAGGGCGTCCTCGATCGGCTCGACGCCTCGACCACCCGGGTGTCGCTGGTCGCCTTCTACACGGACGCGCTCCCGGTGCTGACCGAGACCTTCGACAAGGAGGTGGTGCGAAATGCGCTCGACGGCCTGCCGATGTCGACGGCCTTCGAGTCGGGGGCGACGAAGATCACCGAGGGCGTCACGAAGTCGCTCGAGACCGCCCGGTCCTGGATGCCCGGCACCGCGACGCTGCTGGTGGTCAGCGATGGCGATGAACTGACCTCGACCGCGGTTCCGGCGTTGCCGGCGTCGATCGCGGACGTGCTGGTGGTCGGTGTCGGCGATCCGCAGCAGACGATGTCGGTCGGTGGACACGCGTCGCGGCAGGACACCGTCTCGCTCAAGCAGCTGGCGGCCCGGCTCGGCGGGGTCTACCACCAGGGGAACACCCGGCATCCACCCAGCCGATTGCTGGAGGACCTGACGATGATCGAACCGAGGCTCTCGGACGCCGACGGACTGCGCGAGCTGGCGATCTACTCGTCGGTCGCGGGCGTGGCGGCCCTCGCGCTGCTGGGGCCGCTGCTTTCCATCGCGGGGAGGCCGCGCTCGTGGTCGCGGGGCTGGCGTGGAACGGAGGAACTCTCCTGATGCGTCGAACCGAACTGATGCGACGACTCGGATGGTCGGCCTGGGCCCTGGTTCCGGTCGCCCTGCTGGCGTTCCATTTCGGACCCGGAAAGACGCTCGCAGCCCGTGAGATCGCGGCGACGCGGTTTCGCGAGGCGAGTGAACTGGAGCGACTCGCGATCGATCTCCAGGCCGAGGCGTATCGGGCGCACCTCGACACGATCGAACGTCGTCGACAGGCGTTCCTCGATGGCGATGCGGCGGCGGATCCCACGGACGACGATGCCGGGGGCATCGACGCCGACGACCGGGAGCGGGTCGCCTACGAAGCGGCCTCGACGGCGTGGGCGGCGGTGGCCGATGCGTATGCCCAGGTCGAGGAACGGCTCGTCGACGATGATCCCCGCACCATCGATCGGGTCCGCTGGTCGAAGGCCCGCGCCCGAGTCCGATCCGGTGCGATCTGGGACGGCGTCGTCGACCTCGAACCACTGACGGTGCCGCGATCCCGCGCCCCGGGCGACGTGGAACTCGCGCGGGCGGCCCGCGAGGAACTCGCGACCGCGCACTACTTCGGGGCCCGGCTGCTCCGCATGGCGGGCGAGCCCGCCCGGGTGTGGCGGGCGGAGGCGATCAAGGCTCGGCAGCACTTCCGGTTGCTCGCGGAGACCGCGGCGGCGGCGGGGGCCGACGCGACCGTGGTCCGGGGACTCGAAGACAACGTCGAGCGGACGATCGATCTCGAGCAGATGGACAAGTCGGAACTGGAAGGCCGCGCACTGCCGCGGGAGAGTCCGCGGGGGACCCGCGGACGTCGTCCCGGACAAGGACAAGAGGGCGTCTCGCAACGGCCACCGACGCGTCGCGACGGTCGGGGGGCGGGCGGGCCGGGCCCGATCGGGCCGGGTTGGTAGGAGACGGGATCGACACGCCGATCCCGGGCTGGAACATCGACGGTCCCGCATCACGCGGACCATCCGGATCATCAGGACCATGAAGATCACGAAGATCATCACGATCTCGAGTGGAAACGACATGCACAGCACCGTGAACCATCGAACCTTCGGCCGGACCGGCCTCACCTGTCTCCTGTTCGCCTCCGCCGCGATGCTGCTCGCGACGCCGTCGGGCGCGGCATCGATGCAATCGAAACCGGCGCGGGTGCGGGTCGTGCCGCTCACGCCCGCTCGACCGTTGGTGCCTGCGACGCTTCTGGAGGCCGACGGGTCGGATCCAGGCGCCGAGATGCCGGGGACGTCGGGTGCGGACGCCTCGGGAACGGCTTCGGGGCCGGAAGCGACTCCGGACGACTCACCGGGGCCGGACGAGATCGCTCGACTTCGGCGGATCCACGACGCCCTGCCACCGGACGAGCAGGTCTCCATGCGGGCGTTCTACGAGGCGCTGGAGATCGATCTGCTGGCTCGCTTCGCGGCGCTCGACGCCGCGGCGGGCAAGGCGCCGCCGCTCCTGCCGTCGATCAGTCGGAAGAAGTTCGCTCGGACGCCGCAGACGGTGCTCGCGGCCCGTACGAAGCTGGGACTCGCCCAGCAGGACCGACCCGACGAGCAGGCGAAGCCCGCCGAAGTCGCCAACTGGCTGCATCTGAACGTGATGGCGGGAGAGTGGGACGTGCTCGCGTGGTTCCTCGCCGAACGCGCGGGCGACGAGGCCCCCGGGATCTACTCGCACGTGATCCAGTCCACCAACCAGGGCGATCCGATGCTCCTGCCGGAAGAGGTGCTCGCGCTCGCGAACGCGGCGCCCGGTGAACCGACCGACTGGCAGATCGACGTGCTGGGCAAGCTCCTGAAGCGGGCGTCCACGAAATCCTCCACCGGTCCGATGCTCGGGGAGATCCGGGCCGGCACCCGGCTCTTCGGCGGCGAGGACGAAGCGAATCATCCCCGCACCGCGGCCCTGCTGGCCCGCGCCGGCATGCCCGACGAGGCGTACGCGTACCTGCCGCCGATCGATCGGGTTCGTGAACAGCAGGATGCCCGGGGGCTGCTGATCCACGGGATCTATCACGCGGATCGGAAGGAGACGCTTCAGGCGTGGGAGCTCTTCGGCGAGCTCGCGTTGATCGAATCCGCCGATTTCGAAGTGCGTCAGGAAGCGCTCCGGGAGGCGGTGAAGCGGCTTCCGGAGATCCCCGAGGCGCAGGCGACGGCGTGGCTCGAGGCGGTGTTCGCGAGCGAGCGGTTGGCGGCGGCCGCCCTCGAAGTCATCGCACTCGATGCGATGAACCTGCGAAAGAGCAACCTCGGCGAGGCCGAACGAGCGCGGGCGATCCTCGTGATGAAGTCCGCGGTGGAGACCCTGCTCGATTCGGGCCGGGTGGAATCCGAGGTGATCCGGGTCCCGATGCGGATGCTGACCACGGGGCTCGTGGCGGAGGCCGAGGCGGCGACGACCGCGAAGGGCGTCCGAGGCGGGCCGCCGAAGGGCATCGCGATGCTGATGCGGGCGAAGCCGGAGGAGACCTGGCTCGATTCGATCGAACCCAGTCTCGCGGTTCGTGCCTACCGGGCGTTCACCGGCGTCGCGACCCGGGCCGACGAGATCGACGTGGCCCTCGACATTCTCGAAGAGGGCATCGCGAAGCACCCGGACGAAGCGGAGGAGATGGGGGGCGAGTTCCTCGACCTCTGGACCGCGCGGCTGCGACCGAACGCCGGCAGCAGCCAGAACGCCGCGATCTCCGCCGCGATCTTCGCCTACGGCGGTCGAGTCGGGATGGCGGCGGCACCGCTCACCCGAGGACGTCAGGCCCGGAATCTCGATCGATTGCGCCGGGTGCTCGATCTCATGGCCGACCGTGGCGTCGACCCTCGGGCGGTGAGCGGGGTGGTCGAGGCGTTCCAGGGATGTCACAGCGCCTCCGAGGCGTACACCGAGGCGGACATCGTTCGGATCCTCGGGCCGATCGAGGACCTTCCGCCGGCGACCGCGGCCCGGCTCGCCGCCGCGATGCAGGGCGGCCTGAGCGGTGACTGGCGGTCACGCGAGGTGCAGCAGCGATTCGGGATGCGGCGGAACGGCACCGAGATCGCGGAGGTCGTCGAGACCGGATACGAACTCGCGATGCGACTCATCGATCGCGCCCTCGAAGTCGAACCGGACTCGTGGCAGCATGCGGTGCGCCGTGCGGCGCTCGCGTTCGAACGACTCGAGCATCGTCGATCGATGAACGATGACGATCTCGCGGACTACGAACGGCTCCGGGCCGCGAGTTTCGAAGCGTTCGAGCGTGCGGCGCTGGCCTATGCCGCCGCGGCCGGACGAGGGGAGGAAAAGCCGTCCCCGGCCGTGTTCCGGGCCTGGTTCAACGCGGCGATCGGGGCGACCGATCTCGCCGAGGTCACCCGCGACAACATCCTCCTCGAAGGGTCCGAACGNGACGAGCAGATCGGCCGGATCCGGGCCGCCATGCTCGGCATGGAACCCGGCCTCGCGGAAGCGCACCTCGGCCTGCTCGCGAGCGATCTCTCGNCGGCGGTCGACGGACTGAATCCGGAAGTGAAGCCGCGGATCGTCCGGCACGCGCTGCGGGTGGTCGGCGATCATCCGGCGGCGGCGCCGCTTCGACGGATCAACGCGCTCTACGAGGACCTCATCGACGANGAGATCCATCTCCGGCTCGCGGTCGACGGTCCCGACCGGACCGGCACCGACGAACCCTTCGCGGCGGTGCTCGCCCTTCGCTACACCAACGCGGTCGACCGGGAGACCGACGGCTTCGCGAAGTACCTGCAGAACGGGGTNTACGTCAATCTCGGGAACCGCGGAACGTCGGTGAACTACCGGGACCGGCTGGAGCGATCGATCCGCGATTCNCTGCAGGACGGATTCGAACTCGAAGGCATCGGCTTCTTCGATTCGATGCATCCGTCCGTCGAGGTCCGGGAGAACGGCGAGGCGGGCTGGCAGGAGAAGCCGCTCGCGTACCTGGTGCTCCGGGCGACGGACCCGAGCCTCGAGCGAATCCCGCCGATCCGCATGGACCTCGACTTCATCGACCAGACCGGGCCGGTGATCCTCGCAGTGGAATCCAACTCACCGCCGATCGACGCCGCTTCCGTGGCGCCGGATCGTCCGCTCTCCGAACTCACGGTGGACCAGGTGCTCGACGCTCGTGATCCGGACGGGGCGATCCTCCTCGAGATCACCGCCCGGGGCCGCGGGGTCGTGGGGGAGCTCGANGAGATCCTNGTGGGGGTCGAGGATGCGATCGCCGGTCACCGGATCACGGAGGACGGGGTCGAGGCGTTTCCGCTCGCGATGGTCGAGGCGTCGATGGACGACGAGGTCGTCTTCCGGTTCATGGCGAACGCGGACGACGAGAAGACCTACCAGGCGCCCGATGCCGACGGCGTGCAGCGTCAGATGACCGAACGGCGATGGTCGATCCGTTACGAGCCCGAGGCCGGTGCGACGACGTCGGGCGACTTCGAGGTTCCGCGTTTGGNGGCGGGGATCGACGGCGATCTCACCGTCCGGGTGTTCGAGGACATGGATCTCGTGGCCGCCGAAGGTGACACGGTNCCGCTCCGCCGNGGCGTTCGTCCGTGGGCGCTCGCGGTGATCCTCGGGGCCGGTACGGCGATCTGCGTCGCCCTCGCGTTGCTGCTTCTGCGGCGAGGGCGAGCGGACCGGGGCTCCACCCACGACGTCGAATCGTTGCTTCCATCGCGGTGGTCGCCGTTCGCGTCGGTCGCCGCCTTGAAGCGGATCGACGAGCGGTACGGCGATCGCCTGGCGCCGGCGCGGCGAACCGAGCTTCGAACCGAGATCGCGGAGATCGAACGACGCTACTTCGGGCCGGCCGGCGCCTCCGGCGAATCGGATCTCGAGACCCTGGTCCGCGCCTGGGTGCGGGAGGCCTCGCCCGGCCGCTGAACGACCGGCGGACATCGGTTCACCCGGTGGCGTCGAGGCTCACCGGGACCTGGATCGTCACGGTTTCAGGCGTCGGCGAACTGGCCTTCGAGCAGCGTGTTGAAGATCGGACTGGGTCGCATCGCCGCGGCCGCCTTCGCGACGTCCGGCTGGAAGTAGCCGCCGATGTCCATCGGAACGCCCTGGGCGTCGTTCAACTCGGAGACGATCACGGTCTCCCGGTCCTCCATCGCCGCCGCCATCGGGGCGAATCGCGTTGCAAGCCCCGGGTCGTCGGTCTGTCCGGCGAGGGCCTGGGCCCAGTACATCGCGAGGTAGAAGTGGGTGCCGCGGTTGTCGAGCTCGCCGGCCTTCCGGCTGGGGGATCGATTCTCCATCAGGTACCGGGTGGTCGCCTCGTCGAGGGTTCGGGCCAGCACGCCGGCGGAAGCGTTTCCGGTCGTCGAGGCGAGATGCTCGAAGCTCGCCGCGAGGGCGAGGAACTCGCCGAGGGAGTCCCAGCGAAGGTGGTTCTCCTTCTCGAACTGCTGGACGTGCTTCGGGGCGGAGCCGCCCGCACCGGTCTCGAAGAGGCCGCCGCCGTTCATCAGCGGGACGATCGAGAGCATCTTCGCGCTGGTGCCGACCTCGAGGATCGGGAAGAGGTCGGTGAGGTAGTCGCGGAGGACGTTGCCGGTGACCGAGATGGTGTCTTCGCCCTTGCGAATCCGTTCGAGGCTGAACCGGCAGGCGTCGGCGGGGGCGAGGATCCGGAAGTCGAGGCCGTCGGTGTCGTGCTCGGCCAGGCAGGCGTTCACCCGGGTGATCAGGTTCGCATCGTGGGCGCGATGGGCGTCGAGCCAGAACACCGCGGGCGATCCGGTGGCCCGGGCGCGGGAGACGGCGAGCTTCACCCAGTCCCGGATCGGAGCGTCCTTGGTCTGGCACATCCGCCAGATGTCGCCGGTCTCGACCTCGTGCGACATCAGGACCTTGCCGTCGGGGCCGACCACGCGGACGATCCCGGGGGCGCCGATCTCGAAGGTCTTGTCGTGTGATCCGTACTCCTCGGCCTTCTTCGCCATGAGGCCGACGTTCGGGACGCTGCCCATGGTCGCGGGGTCGAGGGCACCGTGTTCGATGCAGTCGTCGATCACCGCCTGGTACACGCCCGCGTAGGAGCGATCGGGGATGACCGCCTTCGCATCCTCGAGTTCGCCCGCGGCGTTCCACATCCTCCCGGAATCCCGGATCAGGACCGGCATGGAGGCGTCGATGATGACGTCGCTGGGAACGTGCAGATTGGTGATGCCGCGATCGGAATCGACCTGGGCGATGCCGGGGCCCGCGGCGTAGACCGACTGGACGTCCTGCTCGATCGCCTTGCGGTCCGCTTCCGGCAGCGGGGTGATCTTCGAGACCACGTCGCCGAAGCCGTTGTTGCAGTCGACGCCGAGGCCGGCGAGGGTCTCGCCGTGCTTCTCGAAGACGGGCTTGAAGTAGGCCCGGACCGCGTGGCCGAAGATGATCGGATCAGAGACCTTCATCATCGTGGCCTTCATGTGGAGCGAGAACAGCACGCCGCGTTCGCGGGCGTCGGCCACCTGCTCGTCGAGGAAGGACACGAGCCTTCGCTTCGACATGAACGTCGAGTCGATGACCTCCCCGGCTTCGAGCGCGACGGGCGTTCGGAGCGCCGTGACGGCACCGTCCGTGCCCACGTGCTCGATGCGGACTTCGGTGGCCCGGTCCATCACGACGGACTGCTCGTTCGCGAAGAAGTCACCGCCGGTCATGCTCGAGACGTGACTCTTCGAGTCGTTCGACCAGACGCCCATGCGGTGGGGGTGGGCCCGCGCATACGCCTTGACGGCGCCGGGGGCCCGACGGTCGGAGTTGCCTTCGCGGAGGACCGGGTTGACCGCGCTTCCCTTGATCGCGTCGTACCGGGACTTGAAGTCGCGTTCCTCGTCCGTGGTCGGTTCGTCGGGATAGTCCGGGAGGTCGAATCCCTGCGACTGGAGCTCCGCGATGGCGGCCTTCATCTGCGGCATCGAGGCGCTGATGTTCGGAAGCTTGATGATGTTCGCATCCGGCGAGGTCGCGAGCTCTCCGAGTTCCGCGAGGTGGTCGTCGATCCGCTGCTCGGGCTTCAGGCGATCCGGAAACCGGCTGATGATCCGACCGGCGAGCGAGATGTCCCGGGTCTCGACCTCGACCCCGGCGGCGCCGGCGAAGGTGCGGAGGATCGGGAGGAAGGAGTGGGTGGCGAGGGCGGGCGCTTCGTCGGTGTGCGTGTAGATGATCGTGGGGGAGGACATCTCGGTGCTTCCAGGGGCTGTTCACGAACGCGATCCCGATCGGGATCGCGGGCGAGGATTCTAGGGCATCGTCCGGCCGACGGGGTCGTCGGCGGTTCGCCCGGATCGGCCGCGTCCGTCCGGGGGAACCCGGAATCAGGCCTGGTTCGGGTGGGGATCGCGGGTGACGGGAGCATGACCGGCGGGATCTTCCCCTTCGGCCTCACGTCTCCGCCCGTACCTCGCTCGAGCGAGGCTCGCATCGGTCGGCCTTTCGTCCGGCGGAATGGCCGTCGTCAGCGAAAACGTCCCCGCGAAGGCGGGGTCGCCGTCGCGGGGACGTCATGTTCGGGTGATGATCGATCGAGGATCAGGCGAGGACGAGTCGGTCGCCGAGGTCGTCGTGGTGATCACGCA
>NYVS01000092.1 GCA_002684755.1 Phycisphaerae bacterium | reverse complement strand
GACCACCATTTCGGTGATCGACCCCGAGAGCCCCATCACCGGCGTGCCGTTCAATTCGAACTCCATCACCGGAGGCGTGCTGCAGGACGACCCACGCTGGCCCGCCGAATGGCGGGGACTCTTCTTCGCGGACTACATCCATCGCTGGATCCGGGTTCTTGATTTCGACGAGGAGGGTCGCCCGACCTCGATCCGGATGTTCGATCAGTCCGCCGGCGCGATCGTGAGCATGACCGCCGACCCGGTGAGCGGTGACCTGATCGCGATCCGCTGGAGCGATCGGCCCATTCGCTACACGCCACCGGCGAATCCCTGCCCCGCCGATCTCAGCGGCGACGGGATCGTGAACGGCGGCGACATCGGCCTGCTCCTGGCGGCGTGGGGAACCATCAACGCCGACCTCGACGGCGACGGAACCACCGGTGGTGCCGATCTCGGCCTGATCCTCGCCGCCTGGGGACCCTGCCCGGGTTGATCGCGGGCTGCAACCCCCCGGGACGCCTCGATGAGTGAGGTTTTCCGATCGACCGCTGGAATCCACGGGCGTCGCGCGGGCCGAGGGTCGATACCACAACGGTCAAGTCACCACGTCGACCGGAGCCCCCATGCCCACGATCCGAATCCGATCCCTTCTCACGATGCTTCTCGTCACCCTGCTCCACCCCGCGGTGCCCGCGACGGCAGATCCGCCGTCGACCCGCAAGGGCATCATCGTGTGGGACAACACCGCGTTCGGGCTCGCCGCGGCGCCAGCGGCGGACAACGCGTGGAAGGAGTTCAAGGACTTCATCGGCGACGCGTCCGCCGGCCTCGGCGGAACGATCTACAAGGACTGCAGTGACGGATACTTCCAGCACTACGCCGCGGCGTTCACCGAGGCCGCGATCCACTTCGCGACGGCCACCCCGCCGGTCCGGGTCTCACCCGGTTTTTCAATGATCCATTGCGGCACGGCGGACTGCGGCGTCGCCGACGCCGAGGCGATCGTCGACCACCTCGCGAACCTGGCCCCGGCCGACGCGGCGACGCTCGCGACGAACCTCGGCGGTCACCTCGAGATGTGGATGGACTTCGAGCCCTCGACGCCCGGCGACATGCCGACCTACTTCGCGGCGCTCGCGTCGATTCGGAACAAGGTCGATCAGTACAACGCCACCGAGACGACCGGCCTGAAGCTCCGACTCACCGCCTTCCTGCCGATGCGACTCCACGCCGGGACCAAGGGCGACGACTTCCACCTCTCGTGCCCGCTGCCCGGCGGCGGCACCCGGACGATGTTCGTCTCGGACTGCCTGCAGCAGTACTACCTCGACGCGTCGATCCTGATGGCCTACCGGAACGTCGCCTGCTACGAGACGATCTGCGAACCCGTGACCGACGCCACCATCTGCCTCCACTGCTGGAACCGGCAGGTCTCGGACATGCGGGACTGTTACGGGATGATCGCGTGGTCGACCATCTTCGCCGACGGCGCCGCGAACGGGGCCGGCGAGTTCTCCATCGCGATCGAGACCGATCCGACCGTCGCCAACGCCTACGAGATCTCCTTCGGCCAGCCGAACCTGAACGGGAACATCACCTACCTCGATGCCCAGGTCGATCTGGCGATCGCCACCCTCGCCTCCGGCGGCCACGCCTCCGCGATGGCGGCGAATCCGATCGTGGTCCATGACTACAAGAACTTCTTCTGCTTCATGAACGGCCGGCTCCCCATGGGATTCGCCGGCGATTGCCCGGTCGGAACCGCCACGAACTGCGACCCGACCGTTCACTTCGCCCGCGAGGATCTCAATTACGACGGCGTGGTCGACCGGGCGGATCTCGAGCTCATCCAGACCGCGATGGGAAGCTGCACCGGGGACCTCGACGGCGACGGCACGGTCGACGGCGCCGACGTCGGTATCCTGATCGGTGCGTGGGGCGCCTGTCCCCGCTGACCAGGGAGCCCTTCGTTCATGCCGCGACAATCGATCGAACTGCTGCTTCTTCGCCACGCGAAGAGTTCCTGGGCGGACGAAGGCATGGCGGACCACGATCGCCCGCTCAACGCCCGTGGCATCGCCGCGGCGAGTCGCATGGGACGACTCTGCCGTGAACTGGACCTGGTCCCCGACCGGATCCTCACGTCCGACGCGTGCCGAACCCGCGAGACGGTGGCGGGCCTGACCGAGGCCAGCGGCTTCGACGGCTCGACCACCAGCACCCCAACGCTCTACCTCGCGTCGCCGGAATCGATTCTCGAAACCGTTCGTGAACTCGGTGGCGACGCCCGACGACTTCTCGTGGTCGCGCACAATCCCGGCATGCAGACGTTGATGAGCCGGCTCGCGTCGACCTCGATCGACTGTCCGACCGCGACGCTGTCGGTGTTCCGGATCCCCGATGCCGACCTCACGGCATGGGGCGACTGGTCCGGCGACGCGGCGACGCATCTCGGCACCTGGCGGCCGAAGGAACTTCCGCCCGCGTCCACGGCCTGAGCCGACGGCGGTCGCCGGTCACTCCTCGGTCGACGCCGCCGGCGAAGACGATGGTCGCCAGGCGATCGCGGCCACGGTGGCGAGCGACGCGACGAGGCCCGCGAAGACGAAGCCCCAGCCGATGCCTCGCGCGATCTCGGTGCGAACGAACTCGAGGCAGGCGTCGGACGCGGACTCGACCAGGGTCGCGAGATCGCCGAGGTCGCCTCGACCGGCCCGTTCGACCACGTCGGCGTCGACGCCGTCGCAGACCGCCGCCGAGTCGACGTCACGTCGGCCGACCGCTCCGACCATCGCGGTCATGAACGCGATCCCGAGCGTCGATCCGAACATCCTGAAGGTCTGAAGCACGCCCGAAGCCTGCCCGCGGTTCATGGGATCGATCCGACGCATGCCGTCGGTGTTGCTGGGCATGTTCACGAACGGGATCGCGCATCCGAGCAGGAACATCGCGGCCACCAGGATGGACATCGACATGGTCAGCGACCCGACCCCGAGCAGCACCACCGCGCCCGACGCGGCGATCGCGGCGGGAATCGCGAGCCGGCGCACCCCGAACCGGTCGTAGAGCCGGCCCGAGACCTGCACGAAGAGCAGGACCGGAAGCATCAACGGCAGCGTGGCGTATCCCGCCGCCTCGGGATCGAGGGCGAAGGTCGACTGNAGCAGCACCGACANCTGGATCACCGTGCCGGTCAGCGCNAACTGCATCAGGCCGAGCATNGNGGCNTCCGCGAGNAANCCNCGATCNCGNAGCAGNTTCATCTNCAGCACCGGATTNTCGACGCGGCCCTGCCGNCGGAGAAAGNCCAGCAGCCCCAGCNACCCNGCGACGATCATNCCGNACGGGATCCANCGGCCGAGTTCCGNNGNCCCCGTCTCCTGNATNCCNCCCACGAGCAGCGGNAGCGACACCACCAGCATNNCGATGCTCGGCGCGTCGATNGCNCGNTCNGNGGACCGNATCGCCGGCGGNCGGGCCCAGGCCGCGAGNNCNAGGGCGATCGCGGCGATNGGCAGGTTGATGAAGAAGATCCAGTNCCAGCCGAAGCGNTCNGTGACGATTCCNCCNAGCACCGGNCCGATCGCGAGCGANAGCATCGAGATNCCGATGTAGATNCCCATCGTCCGNCCNTCNCGNCCGGGNGCCGCGGTCGAGATGACGATCGCACCNGAGGCGGGCTGCATCAGCACCGCCCCCACCGCCTGCAGCACNCGNGCNNCGATCAGCATCGNCCCGGANGTCGCGAGGCCGCACNNCAGGCTNGCGANCGCNAANACNGTNACNCCGANCATGAACGCNCGGTTCTTNCCNANGAGNTCGCCGATCCGNCCNCCGAGGGCGATCAACGCCGCGAGGGCGAGGAGATACGCGTTCACCACCCANGCGAGNTGGGACTCNNNNAGNCCNAGGTCCCNNCCGATCTNNGCCANCGCGACNCCGACCACGGTGGTGTCCATCATGATCATGGACANNGANCCGGTCATCGCGACCAGGATCANNGCTCGCCGGCGTGGNGACANCGNGGCGATNTCGTCGAGCTCGGGGNNNGGNGGGTCNCGGTCCACGNTCGAGNATGCTACTCGCTCNNGCNTCNCNACCGGANGNGNNNTCGNNTCGNCCGTGCAACGAANCCGGTCCTCGTNCATGATGCACNTCNCGCCCTCGNGGCNNCGGAGGNCGAATCCACGNNCACCGGNTGTGACTGGACCGCCCCCATGAACACGNTCGNCATCCTNNTGNCGNTCCTCCTCCAGNCNTCNCNCNCCGANNNACCNGNCCCACCNCCGACGCCTGGCACACCCGNGGCCANGGCGGCCGAGGAGATNCTCACCCTNGAGACGGTGATGTCGGATCCGGCNTGGATCGGCGCCGCCCCCGAACGNCCCCGCTGGTCNCCNGACGGNCGATCGNTCCACTTCGATCGACGNCGCGGCACGACCCGNGNNCGNGACNNCTTCNANCTCGANCCNACGACNGGNGAGACNATNCGNCTCGANGANGCNNCGGCGGANCGNATCNTCGNGNTCGGNGATTGGAATCCCNCCCGNACNTCGATGATCACCACCCGGNACGGCGANCTGNTCCNCTTCGANCCGNCGACNGNCGANTTCACNCAGATCACCCGGACNACNAGTCGGGAATCGAACCCNCGNTTNCTCGNCGANGGNAGGATCGCCTTCGANCGCGACGGCCGGACGATCNTCCGCGACCTCGANCNCGGACACGAGANCGANCCNGCNNNCATCCGNTTCGAAGANNCNNCNGAAGCGCCGNCCGCNCCGANCGGNCTCGCCGCCGATCANCGNCGGCTCTTCGANACGTTGCGGGCGCGAGCCGAGGCCACGGAGACCGCGCGGATCCGGTCGGAGGCGATTCGCGAGACCCGCGAGCACGACGTNTTCGGTCCGATCCGACTCGACCCGGGCCTTCGAGAGACGCGACGTCACCTCTCGCCGGATGCGCGATGGATGCTGCTCGAGACGGCGCCNGCCGGGCGTTCCACCCGGACCAACGACGACATGCCGGTCTTCGTCACCGACGATGGCTACGTCGACGTTCGTTCGATCCGACCGAAGGTCGGAACCTCCGCTCGGACACNGGAACGACTCTTCCTGATCGATCTCGTCGACGGCGCCGTCCGGGAGATCGANCTCGACGAACTTCCCGATCGCCGCCTCGATCGACTCGCGTCGATCCGCGCCGAGAACGCCGCGTGGCGCGACGCGCTCTCGACGGAGACCGAGCAACCCGGCTCCGAGGCCGTCGAAGAGGCGGAGACCCCGCCGTCNCTGCGGTCGAGGATCGAGCGACTCGCGACGCCCACCGACGTCNCTTCGGATTCCGAGACTCCCGNTACCGNCGATACCGTCGTCGATCCGAGACCGCTCTCGATCAGCACGGTGATCTGGTCCGATGATGGCTCGCTCGCGGCGATCCAGGCCCGCAGCCTCGACAACAAGGATCGGTGGATCGTGGTGCTCGCGCCCGAGGTCGCGATCGAGGGCGGCGGAACCACCGTCGTGGAGCATCTTCACGATCCGGCCTGGATCGGCTGGCGATTCAACGAAATGGGCTGGCTGCGAGGCGACGACACCCTNTGGTTCCTCAGCGAAGGACTGGGGTGGTCCGATCTCATGACCTGGCGACCGACCGAACCGGAGACGACGACGACGGATGCCACCGACGCCGCGATCACCGACGCGGACGCCGAATCGGAGGCGGCACCGGCCGAAGGCCCCACCGGCCGCGTCGATCCGCTGGTCGCCGGCCGATTCGAGGTCCGATCGGTGCGGCGTCATCCCACCGACGGCACGCTCTGGTTCCGATCGAATCGAGGTGATCCGAGTCACTGGAAGGTCGAACGCGTCGACCCCGAGACCGGCTGGGCCGAGACGATGGTCGACGACCCCGGCATGGTCGAATCGTTCTCGATCAGCCCGAGCGGCGAACGCTTCCTGTTCCTTCACTCGACGATCGAGGCGCCCGCGGAACTCCACGTCCGGCCGTCCGACGCACCGGCACCCGGCACGCCCGCCCTCACCCATTCCACCACCGATCGTTTCGACTCGATGGAGCGCCACCCCCCCGTGCTGGTCGACATCCCCGGCCGCCACGGTCGGCCCATCCGGGGGCGGCTCCATCTTCCGCCGGAGGCGGCGGCCGACGATTCCGGGTCGAGCCGGCCGGCCGTCCTGTTCATTCACGGCGCCGGCTACCTGCAGAACGCCCATGGCGGTTGGAGCCGCTANTTCAGGGAAGGCCTGTTCCACGANCTGCTCGCCCGCGAGGGATTCGTGGTCCTCGACCTCGACTACCGGGCGAGCGCGGGATACGGACGCGACTGGCGGACCGCGATCGCCCGGAACATGGGACCGCCCGAACTCGACGACCTTGAAGACGGCATCGCCTGGCTCGAAGCGAACCACGACGTCGATCCCCGCCGCGTGGGGATCTACGGCGGCAGCTACGGCGGATTCCTGACCCTGATGGGACTCTTCACCCGCCCNGAGCAGTTCGCCTGCGGCGCCGCCCTTCGACCGGTGACCGACTGGGCCCACTACAACGACGGCTACACCGCCAACATCCTCAACACCCCCGACGACGACCCGATGGCGTATCGGAGGAGCTCGCCGATCGAACATGCGGCGGGACTCGAACACCCGCTGCTGATCTGCCACGGGATGGTGGATGACAACGTCCCGTTCCAGGACACCGTTCGCCTGGCCCAACGCCTGATCGAACTGGAGAAGGAGGACTGGGAGGTCGCCATCTATCCGGTCGAACCACATGGATTCCGCACGCCGTCGAGCTGGCTCGATGAATATCGAAGGATCCGGGATCTGTTCCGGACGCATCTGCTCGAACCGACGGAATGATCAGCCCCGGATATCATGCCCGGCGTGATATCACTCCTCCATCGAACTCTCCGCCCGACCGCCCGGCGTGTCCTTCCGGCCGTGGCGATTCCGGCACTCGCGACCTCGATCGCCTGCTCGGGGTGCGAGGAGCAGCGAAACGCATTCGCCGCCCCGCCGCCGCCGAAGGTCACGGCCATCCATCCGGAGATGCGCGAGTTCGAGCCCTACCGGGACATCGTCGCGACGGTGGAACCGCTCGAGACCGTCGAGGTCCGGGCGAGGATCTCCGGCTTTCTCCAGTCGCGGGACTTCATGCCCGGCGACAAGGTCGAGACGGGCGAGACCCTGTTTCGACTGGAGTCCGATGAATACGACGCGAACCTCGCGATCGCCGACGCCGATCTGCGAAGCGCGGAAGCGAGCCTGCAGCTGAGCCGTCAGGTGCTCGCCAAGTACCAGGCCGCGTTCGACAAGGGCGCCGCGACGGAGATCGAGATCCTCGAGGCCGAGGCGAACGTGGAAGTCGCGGCCGCGAAGGTCGAACAGGCGAAGGCCCAGGTGACGCGAAGCCGGCTCGACGTGGCCTACACCACCATCGTGTCGCCGATCGACGGCCAGATCGGCGAGGACCTCGTCAGCGTCGGCAACCTGGTGGGCCGCGGCGAGCCGACCCTGCTCGCCAAGATCACCAGCATCGATCCGATGAACGTGTATTTCTCGCTTCCCGAGACGGCGTACCTCGAGTACCGCCGGCGGATGAACGAAGCCGGACGCGAAAGCGACCGGCGCGGCGACTACGAGTTCCGGGTGGTGCTCCCGGACGGGCAGGTCTACCAGCATCCCGGCGTGATCGACTTCGCGGCTCCCGAGATCGATCGCGAAACGGGAACGGTGTCGATCCGAGGCGTGCTGCCCAACCCCGGCGAACTGCTTCGTCCCGGACTCTTCGTGCGGGCCCGACTCGCGGAACCGGCGCGGAACACGCTCGCGATCCCCGAATCGGCGGTGCTCGTCGACATGGCGGGATCCTACGTCTACGTGATCGACAAGGACGACGTCGTGGCCCGCCAGGGCGTCACGGTCGGCGCCGCCCTGAACGGACTGCAGGAGATCGAAGCGGGGCTCGACGAGACCTCGCTGGTGATCGTGGACGGAATCCTCCGGGCCCGACCCGGTTCGACCGTCGCCCCCGCCACCGTCTCGCTCGAGAAGGCACTCGAACTGATCGATCCCGCGGCCGCCGCGATGCACGGATCGACCGAACCCACCAACGGGGACGCCTGAGCCCATGCTGAGCAGCGTCTTCATCCGGCGGCCGATCTTCGCATCGGTCATCTCGATCGTCACCCTGATCATGGGGGCGATCGCCTACACCGCGCTTCCGCAGGCGCGGTATCCGAACATCGCACCCCCGACCATCCAGGTCTCCGCGGTGTTCCCGGGCGCGAGCGCCTCCACCATCGGCGAGACGGTGGCGACCCCGCTCGAGCAGGAGATCAACGGCGTGGACGGAATGCTCTACATGAGCAGCGTCTCCGCCAGTGACGGCTCCTGCGTCATCACGGTCTCCTTCGAGGTCGGCACGGACCTCGACACCGCGAACGTGCTGGTCCAGAACAAGGTCGCGTCGGCGATCCCCAAGCTTCCGGAGGAGGTCCAGCGCCAGGGCGTCCTGACGAAGAAGCAGTCGACCGACATCATCCTCTACGCCTCGATCGTCGCGGAGAAGGGCGGCGAGTACGACGCGCTGTTCCTCAACAACTACGCGGAGGCCCAGCTTCGCGACGAGTTGACCCGGGTCTCCGGGGTCGGCGACATCAAGACGTTCGGCGTCGGCCGCTACAGCATGCGGATCTGGCTGGACCCCGAGACCATCCGCTCCCTCGGGATGACCACCAACGAGGTGGTCACCGCGATCCGCGCCCAGAACGCGGAAGTCGCCGCAGGCCGGATCGGCGCCTCGCCGGCGCCCGCCGGCCAGGTCTTCGACTACACGGTCACCACCACCGGTCGCCTCAACACCGCGTCCGAGTTCGAGGAGATCGTGCTCCGGACCGGCAAGGACGGCACGCTCGTCAAGCTTCGCGACGTCGCCCGCATCGAACTGGGTTCCGAGAGCTACAACCTCGCTTCGTCCCTGAACGGCAGCCCCGCCGCGACCCTCGCGATCTACCAGCTGCCCGGCGCGAACGCGATCGACGTCGCGGACGGCTGCATGGAGACCCTCGAGCGTCTGTCGAAGTCCTTTCCGGACGGCGTGGACTACAAGATCGTCTACGACGGCACCCTCATCATCCGGACCAGCCTCGCCGAACTCCAGACGACCCTGCTGATCACCATCGGCCTGGTGATCCTGACGGTGTTCGTCTTCCTCCAGAACTTCCGGGCCACCCTGATTCCGGCGGTGACCATTCCGGTCTCGCTGATCGGCACCTTCGCGGTGATGCTGGCGCTCGGTTTCAGCCTCAACCTCCTCACGCTCTTCGGACTCGTGCTGGCCGTGGGCATCGTGGTCGACGATGCGATCGTGGTCGTCGAGAACGTGACCCGGATCCTCGACGAGGAGAAGCTCCCACCACGCGAAGCGGCGCTCAAGGCGATGAAGGAGGTGTCGGGTCCCGTGATCGCGACCACCATCGTCCTCCTCGCGGTGTTCGTCCCCGCCGCCTTCATCGGCGGCATCACCGGCAGCCTGCTGAAGCAGTTCGCCCTCACCATCTCGATCGCGACCGTCTTCAGTTCGATCAACGCCCTCACGCTGAGCCCCGCCCTCGCGGGCGTGCTGCTCCGGCCCACCTCGGACCGGAAGAACATCGTCTTCCGCGGCTTCGACGCGTTCCTCGCCCGGGTCACTTCGGTGTACGCCGCGACCGTGAAGGGTCTGATCGCGATCTGGCCGCTGACGGTCATCGCGTTCNTCGCCCTCGTGGTCGGCGCCGGCTGGATGTTCACCAAGCTCCCGACCGGCTTCGTTCCGCAGGAGGACGAAGGCTACTGCGTCATGAACATCCAGCTCCCGGACGCGGCCAGCGCCGAACGGACCCAGCGGGTGCTCGACCGGGTCGCCGCGTCCGCCGAGGAGGTCGGCGGCGTCGCNGAAGTCCTGGCGATCCGCGGCTACTCGCTGCTCTCCGGCGCCGCCTCCGCGAACGCCGCGACGATCGTGGTGGTCTTCGATCCCTGGAGCGCTCGGACCACCGAAGCCCTCGGACAGACGAGCATCGTCCGTCANTTGAACGGCATCGGCGCCGGCATCCAGGAAGGCGCGGTCGTGGCCTTCCCGGTTCCGTCGCTCCCCGGCCTCGGCGCGAGCGCCGGCCTGTCCCTCGAGGTCCAGGACCGGGCCGGTCTCGGCTTCGACGTGCTTCAGGGGGCGGTCGACCAGTACGTGTTCGCCGCCAACGCCCAGTCCGGCATCGGCAAGGCCTTCTCGACGTTCTCCGCGAACGTCCCCCAGGTGTTCGTCGACATCGACCGTGACAAGGTCCTCTCCCGCGGCGTGGCCATCGAGGACGTCTTCCAGGCCCTCGGTGCGAACCTCGGCTCCTACTACGTCAACGACTTCTCCGCCTTCGGTCGCATCTACCAGGTGCGGACCTCCGCGGAACCGAGATTCCGATCGCGGCCCGAGGACATCGAGGCCCTCGAGATCCGCAACCGCGAAGGGGAGATGCTGCCCTTGTCGGCGGTGGCGACGGTGAAGCAGACCTTCGGTCCGGAGAACGTCTTCCACTTCAACATCTATCCGTCCGCGCGGGTCACCGCCGGACCCGCCCCGGGATTCTCCGGTGGCGAGGCCCTGGACCTGATGGAGCAGATCGGCAACACCGAACTTCCCCCCGGAACCGGTTTCGCGTGGCGGGACATGGCCTACCAGATGAAGTCCTCGTCGGGCGCGATGTCCGCGATCTTCGGTCTCGCGGTCCTGCTGGTCTACCTGGTCCTCGCCGCCCAGTACGAGAGCTGGTCGCTGCCGGTCTCGGTGGTGCTCTCGGTCCCCACCGCTCTGCTCGGCGTGGTCGCGGCCCTGATGTTCGCAGGACTGCCGATCGATCTCTACGTGCAGGTGGGCATCGTGCTGTTGATCGGCCTCGCCGCCAAGAGTTCGATCCTGATCGTGGAATTCGCGAAGAGCAAACGGGACGAGGGCGTGGCCCCCGCCGAAGCCGCGATCCTCGCGGCGCGACTCCGATTCCGTGCGGTGCTGATGACCGCCTTCAGTTTCATTCTCGGCGTCATTCCGCTGCTGGTCGCGGAGGGTGCGGGTTCGGCGAGTCGTCGGACCATGGGCACCACGGTCTTCGGTGGAATGCTGGCGGCGACGGTGATCAGCCTCCTGATGGTGCCGGTCCTGTACACCGTGGTGCAACGCGCCTCTGAATTCGGGCGTGGCGGGAAGAAGACGGCGGACGGCGATGCCTCGCCGGGTCCCTCGGCGTCATGACCACGTCGCCGATCACCATCGACCTCGAGTATCGCGGGATCCCCGAGGCCGCGGCCTCCTTTCTCTTCCGCACCGACGAGGGGCCGGTGCTCCTCGAGTCGGGTCCGAGCAGCACGCTCGAAACGCTTCACGCCGGGTTGGCGGCGGCCGGGGTCGATCCCACATCGATTCGAGCGGTCATCCTCACCCACATCCACCTCGATCATGCGGGTGCGGCGGGCTGGTTCGCGGACCACGGCGCCACCGTCCATGTGCACCCCTTCGGCGTTCGCCACCTCGCCGACCCGACGAAGCTGAACGCCAGCGCTCGACGGATCTACGGCGACGCGCTCGACCATCTCTTCGGCGAGATGCACGCCTGCCCCGAAGCGAGCATCCGGCCGGCCGAGGACGGAGACGTCGTCCGGTACGGCCGACACCGGTTCACCGCGATCGAGACCCCCGGTCACGCGCGGCACCACCACGCCTGGTCGATTCCCCTCGACGAGGGCCACACCTGCTTCACGGGCGACGTCGCCGGGATGCGGGTCCCCGGCACGGACCATCCGATCCTGCCGCTCGCCCCGCCGGAGTTCGATCCCGAGGCGTGGAACGCCTCCCTCGACCGGATCGACGCACTTGGCTTCGATGCCCTCGAGCTCACCCACTTCGGGCGGGTCGAGACGCCCCGCGATCATCTGGAACGGGTTCGGGATCAGCTGCGTTGGGAGACCTCCCTCGCGATCCGGCTGCTCGAGGATCCCGGGCTCGACGAGCCGGGTCGGATCGCGGCCTATCGGGACCGACTCCACGAACGAGCGGCCGCGGACGGGGTCGCCGACGCCGCCCGAAGGACCTATCTCAACGACGGCGGGATTTCAATGAACCTCGGCGGCGTCGAGCGGTACCTGAAAACATCGCGATCGGAGCCCACGAAGGCCGATCATGGATCCACGGGCGGTTCTTCGACGAACTGATCCGGTCAGTTGATCGGTCCGGACGCCCGATCGGGCGATCACGTCAACCGCCTCGGAGTCGAGCTCGACCAGGAGCCGTCCCCGCCTCCCTCCGCAAGGCCCCTTGGAGCACCTCTCGATGCACCCGACCATCAGCATCACCCTCTTCACCACCGCGGCCGCCGCCGTGATCGGCCTCGGACTCGCCGCGGCCCCGAACCTCACCCCTCCGGGAAGAGACGCCACCAGCATGACCAACTCCGAAACCGACCGCCGCATCTCCGCCTCGGGCCACGACGTCACACCACTCTCGCGTGCACGGGTCGAGGAACTCGCCTCGAAACTCACCCCCGAGCAGTACCGGATCACCCAGAAGTCGGGTACGGAGCGAGCCTTCTGCGGCACGCTTCTCGACAACAAGAAGGAAGGCATGTACGTCTGCGTCGTCTGCGGCCTGCCCCTCTTCAAGAGCGAGCACAAGTTCACGTCGGGAACCGGCTGGCCGAGCTTCTTCAGCCCCTTCGACACCGACCACGTGATCGAGACGACCGACCAATCCCTCGGAATGGTCCGCGTGGAGATCGAGTGCGCTCGATGCGACGCCCATCTCGGGCACGTGTTCCCCGACGGCCCACCGCCCTCCGGCCAGCGATACTGCCTCAACAGCGAAGCCCTCGCCTTCGTCGAGGACGGCGAGGAGGTGCCCGCCGAGAGCCGGCCGCTCGCGGTCGAGACCGGCTACTTCGCCGGAGGCTGCTTCTGGGGCGTGGAACACGGTTTCCAGCAGATCCCCGGTGTCATCTCCGTCGAGAGCGGCTACCAGCAGGGACGCATCGACAACCCGACGTACAAGCAGATCTGCAATGGTGACACCGGCCATGCGGAGAGCGTGAAAGTCGTCTTCGACCCCAAGAAGGTCTCCTACGAGAAGCTGGTCCGCTTCTTCCTCTTCCTCCATGACCCGACGCAGTTGAACCGGCAGGGCCCGGACTTCGGCACGCAGTACCGGTCCGGCATCTACACCGTCGGCGGCGACCAGCAGGCGGTCGCCTCGAAGGTGAAGGCCGAACTCGCCACCGTCGCCCGCTTCAGTGGCCGGAAGATCGTCACCGAGGTCGAACCCGCGAAGACCTTCTGGCCCGCCGAGGACTATCACCAGGACTACATCATGAAGACCGGCCGGTCNTGCCACGTCGACCTGCCCGCCGCCTTCAAGGCCGCCGACATCCAGCCTCTGNCGAATGCNNCCAAGACGANGTGAAGCGACCGCGCAGGCACCGGGCCCGTCCGTGAAACCGAAGGCACCGCGTCTCTGATTGGAGACGCGGTGTCGTTCATATCATGGCGCAGGATCCTTTGATGACGCCGCCGATCGACCACGCCGAGTGCCGTCATGAACCTGGCACCACGTCATCATCGGGCTCATCGGGTTCATCGGGTTCATCCGAATCATCGGCGACACCTGGTGCCCCGGGTGCACCGGTCGCATCAGACGGTTCGTCGGACCNGATCCCGTCGACGCCATGCGGACGTCGGCGNTCCGTCGAGATCAGCGGACCGATGTTNCCTGACCCATCAATCTTGCNCGCTGTTCGCCGGTGATCCAGGAACGTCTCGGCGTTGCGTCCGTGGGAGGCCGCACTCGCATCCGANATCGACGTCTCCNCGGAGCTCATCGTCACCGGTGGCTCGGCAACCTGACGCGTCATCGGCCGNNCGATCCGATGACGAGCGGACGGTCCNGCCGACTCGGNTCGCANGCNCTGGAAATCGCGTTGCATCAGTTGGCAGGATGGANAGCTNGAGAGATGTGGAGACGGACANNTGAAGAGATGGNGAGATGANCAAAAAGAGATCGCGGCCCGCCGANGGCGAGCCGCGATCAGGACTGTCNTTCNAACTGGGATCAGCCGCGNCGTCGGCGGGTGCCGAACAGTGCGAGGCCGGCCAGGGCGAGACCGCCGGGGCCGGGCACGTTGAGTCCCTGCACGAACGCGTCACCGACGTCGGCGCCGGTGAGATCGCTGGTGGTGAGACCGAGATCCAGGAGAATCGTGGCGAAGTTCTGAGTGATCAGGAGATCGCCCATCACGTCGAAGGTCGACTCGCCGGGGGCGGCATCGGTGATTCCGACGGCGAAGAGCGCGCCGAGGCCGGTGCCGTCGAAGAAGGTGTCGTTCACGGTGAAGGCTTCGAGGTCGGCATCGTAGGCGATGTCGAAGTTGCCGAGCGTGATCGAATCGTTGAAGGTGATCGTGCCGCGGTGGCCGATCACGCCGGAGAACGTACCGAAGAAGTCATCGGTGTCGTACATGAAGGTGGTCGGGTTCGAGGCGGCGTCGGGGGACGTGATCGCGAAGGCGACGGAGTCCGGACCGAGGTTGCCGGGGACGATCGTGTCGTCGCTCACACCGGTCAGGACGAGGTCGGTGACGCTGCCGATCAACTCGAGGTCGAGGAGCACGCTCGTCTGGCCGCCGACGACTTCGACCATGTCCGCGTTGGCGGAGGCCGCGAAACCGGAGGCGGCGATGACCGCACAGAGAGAACCAATCTGCATACGCATTTTCAAATCCCTTTTCTTGATCTCTTTTTCTGCTTGCTGAACCGCCGAACGTACGGCGACTCCCCCCATCGGAATCGCTCGGTGCGGGAATCCGGATTCATGGAATCCGATGCGTCATTCCCGACGAGCGTTCGGAATCAATGTCTTTCAGCGACGACGACGGCGGGCGCCGACGACGGCGATGGTCGCGAGCACGATCGGGCCGGGGCCGGGAATCGACTGATTGAAGCCCTGGACGAACGCGTCTCCAACGTCGGCACCGGTCAGGTCGGTGTCCGTCAGACCGAGGTCGAGGAGAATCGTCGCGAAGTTCTGGGTGATCAGGAGATCCCCCATCACGTCGAAGGTCTGTTCGAGCGGCGAGGCATCGGTGATGCCGACGGCGAACAACGCACCGAGGCCCGTGCCGTCGAAGACCGTGTCCGAAACGGTGAAGGCTTCGAGACCCGCGTCGTAAGCGATGTCGAAGTTGCCGAGCGTGATCGAATCGTTGAACGTGATCGTTCCGCGATGGGCGATCGTGCCGGAGAACGAACCGAAGAAATCGTCGGTGTCGTACATGAAGTCGCTACCGGCAGCACCGGCGTACGGAGAGGTGATCGCGAAGGCGACCGAGTCGGCTCCGAGATTGCCCGGCGTGATCACGCCTCCACTCACACCCGTGAGATCGAGGTCGGTGACTGACGCGATGAGTTCGAGATCGAGGAGGACGCTGGTCTGGCCCCCGACGATTCCAACAAACTCCGCGGATGCGACGCTACCAATGCTCAGCGCTGCGATGGCAGCGCCTGAAACGGTCTTGAACAGCATATTTTAAAACCCTTTTCCTAAAAATCCCTATCCGTCACGTCAGCTTCCCTACGGCTGACTGGCACAACTATGCCACTTATTTCGAGGCTCGCAACTCACGGGTGCATCTTTTTCCAATAAAAATCCCGTTCCAGTCCCATCCGCGATCCGCCGGCATCCACGAATCAGCACCGCCGAAGAGAGATTCATGGCCGAAATCCCCCCGAATCACCCCCGTTGGATGACACGTTGGCTGATCGCCGCAGGTGTTTACAACCTCATCTGGGGCCTCCCGATCATTCTTGCGCCCGACCTTCCGTTCGAAATCCTCGGGATGCCCCCCCTGGAGAACCCCGGAAGGGCGATCTGGCAATGCCTCGGCATGGTGATCGGGGTGTACGGACTCGGGTACCTGGCCGCCGCGAGCAATCCGCTTCGGCATTGGCCGATCGTCATGGTCGGCCTCCTTGGCAAGGTGTTCGGACCGATCGGCTTCGTCTGGACGGCGGCCCAGGGCGGGATCGACTGGATCTTCGGCCTGAACATCCTGACCAATGATCTGATCTGGTGGGCGCCGTTCGGGATGATCCTCGTCGCCGCCCGTCGCTCGGCGGTCGGCCGACGCGGAACCTCGGGCTGACGGGCTACGGCGCCAGCCAGCGGCCCTCGGACCGCCCTGATCCATCCCACGACCAGGCGGCTCGAAGGTGCCCGTCGTGGTGCAGTTCAAGACGTTCCAGCCGATCGACCCGGGTTCTGACCAGCGCGAAGTTCCTCCGCCCCGCCTCGCTGGTTTCCGCATCCGGTCGGGAGGCATGCAGACCGTCGGGCAGATTCGGGTGCCACGCTTCGAGGACCCCCGAGGGCGCATGCGGTGCCAGATAACAGCGGCGACTGGACAGGGCCGTTCGCGCCCAGCCGGCGTCCGCGACCTCATCGGTGGAATGGACCGTCGTGACGCCGGAGATGCGAAGCTGCGTCTTGCTCGCTCGGTCATAAAACGCCCACGCCAGTCGACCCGACGCCTCGATCTCCGAGATCTTCGGGCTTCGACGATCCGTGTGAAAGACGAGCGTTCGTGACTCGAAGTCCGCCGCTCGAAGCACCACCGTCCGGGCCTCGGGCCGACCATCGACACCGACCGAGGCGATGACCGGCAGGTGCCACTCGTGCCGGCCGTTGCCGACGGCTTCCGCCAGTCCCCGCCAGGCATCCGCAAGCTGCTCGTCGAGCGTCGCACGTTCGGTTCGGTCGTCGGTCATGCCCACATGCTCCCATGTCAGCCGGTTCCTGTCCCGCCCTTCCTTCTGAAACCCACCGCTGTTTTCGACGAAATCGAAAGCGGCGTTCGCATTCCTGGCGAGGCCGTCGACCCACCACGGAACCGGAGCGAGTCCATGATCGATCGATCTCCCGAATCATCCGCACCCTCAACCCGCCGCATCCTCGTGGTCGGCGCCGGCGGCGGCATCGGTCGAGCGCTCGTCGGGCGTCTTCTGGCCGCGGGGAACACCGTGGTCGGCGCCGCCCGCGATGTCGACGCCCTCGGCTCGGTCGAGGGGCTCGAATCCCGACACCAGCTCGACGCCCGGGATCCCGACGCGACGGAAGCCCTGGTCGGAAGTCTTCACCGAGAGGATGCACTGCACGGCATCGTCAATCTCGCCGGCTGCATTTCGCTGAAACCGGCACACATGGTCTCCACCGACGAATGGAACGAGACGATCGCGACGAAGCTCACCACGGCCTTCTCATGCGTCAAGGCGGCCGGGCGACATCTCAAGGCCGGCGGAAGCGTCGTGCTCGTCTCCACCGTCGCCGCCGGGACCGGCCTGTCGAACCACGAGGCGATCGCCGCGGCGGGCGCCGGCGTGGAGGGTCTCGCCCGGGCGGCCGCCGCGACCTACGCGGCCCGCGGCCTTCGATTCAACGTCGTCGCACCGGGCCTCGTCGACACGCCGCTCGCCTCCAAGATCACCGGAAGCGAGCGGGCGCTCGAACACTCGCGGAAGATGCATCCGCTCGGACGGATCGGCGTCGCGGACGACGTGGCCCCCGCNATCGCCTGGCTCCTGTCATCNGACGCCGACTGGATCACCGGCCAGACGATCGGAATCGANGGNGGNCTCGGCGCCCTTCGAGTGCCGGCATCNTGAGTCTCGACGAGATCATNCATCGCCTTCCCCCGCACCTTCGGGAGCGGGTGCACNCNTTCGCGGANCACGGCCGCGCNGGTGATNTCGTCGTCTGCTGGATGCATCATGCCAACCGCGTCGACGAGAATCCGCTCCTCGAGGTCGCCGCGGAAGCCGCTCGAACCCTCGGTCTCCCGCTCGTGGTTCACGCGGGCTTCGGCGGACGCCACCCNCACGCGAACGACCGNCACACGATCTTCATGCTGGAGGGGCTCCGCGANACGCAGGCCGCGCTCGCCTCACACGGGGTCCGAATGTCCGTGACCCCNCCGACCTCGAACGACGCCTCCTCCGGGTTGCGACGTCTCGCGGCCCGGGCTCGCCTCCTGCTGGCGGAGGACCAACCGGTCCGCCCCTGGCCCCGCTGGACGACGGCGATCGCGAACGCGGTCCCCGGCGAAGTCGCGCTGGTCGACACCGCCTGCATCGCCCCGGCCCGTTCGATCGTCGGAACCCATGATCGAGCGTTCCGATTCCGNTCGGCAGCGAAGAAGGCCTGGAAGGAACGACTTCACCGAGACTGGCCGNAGGCATCTCTGGAGGCACCGGAAGCCCGGACCGCGGATCTTCCGGATGACACGATCGATCTCGCGTCCGTGGATCTCGGCGACCTCGTCGGAGGGTGGGACATCGACCATGCCGTCGGCCCCGTCCACGACATGCCGGGTGGGATGGCGGCCGCCGATGCACGATGGAACGCCTTCCGCGAAAACGGGTTGAACCGCTACCACCGACGAAGGAACGACGCCGTCGACGATGACGGCGTGAGCGGGCTCTCGCCCTATCTTCATCACGGAATGATCTCGCCGATGCGGGTCGCACGCGAAGCCCACCATGCCGGCGGCGAGGGGGGCGAGAAGTTCCTCGACGAACTTCTGGTCTGGCGGGAACTCTCGCATCACTTCTGCCTCCATCACCCCGGCCACGATTCCCTTGGTGCCTTGCCGACCTGGGCGAGCAAGACGCTGGAGCACCATCGCCGGGACGAACGCACGCATCGCCGCACGTGGGAGACCCTCGCACGAGGAGGAACCGGTGACCGACTCTGGGATCTCGCCCAGGATTCCCTGAAACGGAGAGGCAGACTGCACAACAACGTGCGGATGACCTGGGGCAAGATGCTGCTCGAGTGGACCGCCTCGCCCGAAGAGGCGCTTGATCGTCTTCTCGACCTCAACGATCGATACGCCCTCGACGGCTCCGACGCGAATTCGATCGGTGGCCTGCTCTGGTGTCTCGGCCTCTTCGACCGGGCCTTCGAGCCGGAGCGACCGATCGCCGGAACGATCCGCGGCCGGAGTTCGAAGGACCACGCGAAACGACTCGACCTCGATCGATACCGATCGGTGGTTCACGGAGGCATCATCCGCCAGTCCGTGCTCGTCATCGGTGCCGGCATCGCGGGATCGCAGGCGGCCCGGNTCCTGCACGACCATGGGCACGCGGTCACCGTCCTCGACAAGAGCCGGGGTCCCGGCGGCCGGTCCAGCAGCCGCCGTGGCGACGGCACGCGTCATGACCACGGCTGCCAGGTGCTCCGATTGCGTGGCGAAGCCCTTCGTCGACCCGCCGAGAGCTGGGAAGAGGACGGCGTGATCGCCCGCTGGAACCCGCGCATCCTCCAGGACGGTTCGGTGCTNCCCCGTCCCCGCGATCCATGGTTCGTCGGAACGCCGGGCATGAACGAACTGGTCCGGCACCTCCAGCGAGATCTCACGGTTGAATTCGGATGCCGGGTCACCCGGCTGGAGAAGACCAGCTCGGGCTGGATCGCGTTCGATGANGCGGGCTCGAAGGTCGGTGCGGCCGACCGGGTGATCGTCGCGGCACCGGCGCCGCAGGCGGCCGCCCTGCTNCGNACCGCGGACCTCGACGCCGATCCCCTCGANGCGGTCCGGTTCGATGCGACCTGGACCCTGTTGCTCGACGGGGTCGAGCACGATCCCGGCTTCGACGTCGCGGTCGACCCCGGTCCCGAGATTCGCTGGATGGCACGCGAGGCCTCTCGTCCCGGCCGCACCGACGCCGGCTGCTGGACGATCAATGCAACCCCCGAGTGGTCCCGTGAGAATCTCGAAGCGGCACCCGAAGCCGTCGAACAGCGGCTCCGGACCGCCGCCGCGGCCGTGCTCGGCGCGGCGGTCGATCGCGCCGGCACCGTCCACCGCTGGCGGTACGGACTCGTCGAGGCTCCGCTGGGGCGACCGGTCCACGTCGATGCGTCGAGCGGCGCCATCGCCTGCGGAGACTGGTGTCTCGGAGGGCGCGTCGAACATGCCTTCGAGAGCGGCGTCGCCGCGGCCGGCCAGCTCCTTCGCGATCCGGCCTTCGCCGCACCCGGACGATCCGACGTCGTCGAGGACGGTCTGTTCGCGGGGCTGCCGCGGTGAGCCGATCACCGCTTCCACGTCGAACCTGCGAATGCTGCGGGCGGACCTTCGCGTGGCGTCGAAAGTGGGCACGGGACTGGGAACAGGTGCGGTACTGCTCCGATCGATGCCGACGTTCGGGAACCGGACCGGCGGACCGCCGGATCGAGGAACGAATCATCGAAGGGCTCGACGCCCGTTCCCGACGGAGCACCGCATGTCCCTCCGAAATCGCCCGAGCGATCGATCCCGCGGCCTGGCGGGACCACCTCGAAGCGGTCCGGTGCGCTGCACGACGACTCGTCGCCGCCGGCCGGATCGAAATCCTGCAGAACGGCCGCGCCGTCGACCCCGATACCGCACGGGGCCCGATTCGACTTCGACTCGTGCGCGATCGGTGAATCCGATCGACGCGACGACGCGAAAATCGTCTTAGGACGCCATCGATGGGGTGGCGGCCCGAACGACGCTGCGAAGCTTTCGAACGGAGACCAAGACATGATCCACGACGCCCGAACCTGCCGCGAAATCGAAGCGACCACGGACAGTGACGACCGGAGCACCCCCTCCTTCGACCAGCCGAGGATCGAAGCCGCGGTCCGGGAGATCCTGCTCGCCATCGGCGAGGACCCCGACCGTGAAGGCCTGCTCGACACGCCAAGCCGCGTGGCCCGGGCCTACGGCGAGATGTTCGGTGGCCTCGACCAGTCTCCCGCCGCACACCTCGCACGCCAGTTCCCGCAGGACGGGAGCGATCCCGTGATGGTCACCGACATTCCCTTCACCAGCATGTGCGAGCATCATCTCCTTCCGTTCACCGGCGTCGCCCACATCGCCTATCAGCCGCAGCACGGACGAGTGGTCGGACTTTCGAAGCTCGCCCGGACCGTTCAGATCCTCGCCCGACGCCCCCAGCAGCAGGAGCGTCTCACCCAGCAGGTGCGTGAGGCGATCGAGGAGCACCTCGACCCGGCCGGCGTCCTCGTCATGCTCGAAGCGACGCACTCCTGCATGCAGATCCGCGGGGCGAAGGCACACGGCGCGTCCATGAAGACCCGCTCGGTGGGCGGGCGCTGGGAACGGGACGCCGCGACACGCCGCGAGATTCAGGAGATGATGGTCGGCAAGTGATTCCGACCCCCTCTCTGGATCGAACATGTCCTCGGACGACCCCATTCTGATCATCGGTGCCGGGCTCTCCGGGCTCGCCGCAGGACGAGAACTTCACCGCCGAGACCGACCGTTCCGAATCCTCGAGGGCTCGGAACGAGTCGGCGGGAGGCTGGGGTCGATGAACGTGGACGGCTTCGTCTGCGACCTCGGCTTCCAGGTGTCGATGTCGAACTACACCTTTCTCGAGACGCTGGTACCCCGGAAGTCGCTTCCCCGACATCCCTACGTTCCCGGCGCCATCGTCTGGACGGGGGCCGAGCGGATCCGGGTCGCCGACCCCCGTCGAACCCCACTCGGGGCGTTCCAGGCCGTCTTTCGAAGGCTCGCCGGCTGGCGAGATCTCCGCGCTGCGACGAGATGCCGCCGTGCCGCCGCCCAGGCGAACTCCGGCACCGATCCGGCCGGCTCGGCCGACCAGTTCATTCGGGACGCCGGCTTCAGCGAGCGGTTCCGAGAGTCCTTTCTTCGCCCGTTCTTCGGCGGGGTCTTCCTCGACGAGTCGCTGTCCGTCCCCGCGGGGCGATTTCTCAGGACCCTCGATCGGTTCTCGAACGGTTCAGCCGAACTTCCGCGTGGAGGCATGCAGGCGATCGCCGACGCGATGGCCGCGCCGATCCTCGATCGGGTCGAATTCGGCCGGACCGTCGATCGACTCGATCCGGACTCGGTCATCCTCGACGACGGGTCGCGGCGTGACGTCGCGGGCGTCGTGCTCGCCGCGGATCGGGACACCACGACGCGCCTCCTCCACGGAGACCGCGTCACCGAGCGGGACGAAGAAGGCCAGTCGCACTGGTCGTCGACGGTCGCCGTCCACTTCGAGACACCCACCGCCACCATCCTCGAACCGATCATCGTCCTGAACGGCAGCGGTTCCGGTCGAGTGAACCTCGTCGCCAGCTCGACCGCGGTGGCCGATGGAGTCGCGCCGGCGGGCCGTCACAGCCTCACCGTCAGCCTTCGTCCGGACGGGCCCACCGAACTCGACGATGCCGATCTCGAAGGGATCGGACGTGAGGCGGCCTTGATGATCGGCGTGGAGAGCACGAACTGGCGTCACCTCGCGACCACCCCGGTTCGCCGAGCCCTTCCGACCGGACCGCCCCCGACCACACCACCAGAAAGCCCCGATGGGGTCGAGATCGCCGGCGACTGGCTCGGCGAGCCGTCGATCGACACTGCGGTTCGAAGCGGCATCGAGGCGGCGGCCCGCCTGGTCGAATCAACACCCTCGGGAGATCGAGCATGACCACGACTCGACGGACCATCGCATGGCTTCGCGGCGACCTCCGGGTCGACGACAACCCCGCGCTGGCCGCGGCCCACGCACGCGGAACGGATGGATGCACCGCGGTGCATCTCCTCGACGACGCCTTCTGGTCGAAGCACCACTGGGGACCGGCCAGACGAGGCATGACCCTTCGCGCGGTCGCCGCGATGCGCCCGAGACTCGCCGACGCCGGAATCGATCTCCGCGCCCTGTCCACCGCATCGAGTTCGGCCGAGGACGTGATCACCGAAGCCTGCCGGGTCTCCGGCGCCACCGAAGTCCATGCGAACCGGGAATTCGGCGTCGATGAAAACCGTCGCGACGATGCGGTCGCGAACCGACTCGCGAACGCGAACGTCGCGTTCGAACGACACCATGACCAGACCATCCTGCCGGTCGAGGAGATCCGCTCCGGCGCCGGCACCCCGTACACCGTGTTCACCCCGTTCAAGCGGAAGTGGCTCGCGCTTCTCACGGACGCCGGCATTCCCGCGCCGCTTTCGCCACCGCACGGATCCGGCGTGGTTCCGAAGACGACCGACGCCTTCCCCGGCGAGATCACGCTCGAGGCCGCGCTCGCAGACGCGCCCGAGTCGGCATTCGAGGCCGGCGAAGCCGAACCGCTTCGACGCCTCGACGCATTCCTCGACGGTCCCGTGCAGCGATATCACGACGACCGCGACCCACCGTCGCTCGATGGAACCAGCACGCTTTCCCCGTGGCTCGCCTGCGGCTCGATCTCACCGCGTCGGATCCTCCGGAAACTCATGGACCGATTCGGCGAGGACCCCGCGACGTGGCAGGAGGGTCCCTCCACGTGGCTCAGCGAACTGATCTGGCGCGAGTTCTATCGCCACGTGATGGACGGCATTCCGAAACTCTCGATGGACCGCCCGCTCCACGGCTGGACCGATCGCGTTCAGTGGCGTGATGATGACGCCGGCTTCGCCGCCTGGTGCGAGGGCCGAACCGGAATCGCGATCGTCGACGCGGGCATGCGGCAGCTCGCCGCGACTGGTTGGATGCACAATCGCGTCCGCATGATCACGGCGACCTTTCTCGCGAAACACCTGCTCATCGACTGGCGCCGAGGCGAGCGGTTCTTCATGAAACAGCTCGTCGACGGCGACTTCCCCAGCAACAACGGCGGCTGGCAGTGGGCGGCCTCGACCGGAACCGACGCGGCACCGTATTTCCGGATCTTCAATCCCGATCGTCAGGCGGAACGCTTCGACGCCGCGGGGACCTACATCCGGCGATGGGTTCCGGAATACGACGGTCCGGCATCGATGAAACCGATCGTCGATCTGAAGGCCGCCCGGGTCCGCGCGATCGAGACCTTCAAGTCGGCGAAGAACGCCGTCACGGCCTGAAGAGCCTCAGGGCCCTCCGATGACCTCGGGCGCGAGCTCGAAGACCAGCACCCGATCGACCGCGGTCACCACCAGCCGCTCGCCCGCCGGATCGAAACATGCGTTCGAGATCCATCGCTCGTCCGGGACGAGGGTGCGGATGAGGGCCCCGTCGGCCGAGACCACGTGCACGCCCTTGCCGGTGAGCACCACCGCGCCGTCGGACGCCATCGCCATGCCGTCCGATCCGAGTGGGAAGAACGCCCGTCGATCACCCAACGCCCCGGTGTCATCGATCGCGAAGGAATCGGTGCGCCCACCGTCGAGATCGGCGACGTAGAGACGGCTTCCGTCCGGTCGGCCGACGATGCCGTTCGGACGCACGAATCCAGTCGCCGCGACCGTGCAGGTGCCGTCCGGATCGAGTCGATGCACGTCCGCCCGGAGCCCCTTCCTTCCGCCCGCGAACCACGGCCGACGGTAGAAGGGATCCGTGAACCAGATCCGTCCCGACGGTCCGACCCAGAGATCGTTGGGGCCGTTGAAGGGATTCGAATCGCGGTCGGCGAGGACCTCGACGGTCCCGTCGTCGGCCCACGCCACGAGCTGATTGTCCGCTTCGGCGCAGCCGAGGAGCCGGCCATCGCCGGATACCGCCAGTCCGTTCGCCCGTCGCGCCGCCAGCGGCATCACCGACACCCCACCCGTGGAATCGACGCGGACGATTCGATCGCGGGGCTGATCCGTCACGAGCAGATCACCATTCGAAAGAAACACCGGCCCCTCGGAGAACTCGAAACCTTCGACGAGGACCGCCGCCGGACCGACTCGCGCCCAGGTCGGGTCGGCGGCCAGTGGAATTCGTCGGGTCCGTCCGAGTTCGCCGCCGGATGGGATCTCGTGGAAACGGATCCATCCATCGGTGGTGCCGTCCGCGAGTCGCATGGATCCGTTGAAGCCGAGCACGCTCGCACAACTCGCAAGCGCATCAGCGTCGGCGCCGGGCGAAACGCCGCCCCGGACGAGCACCGTCACCTCCCGCCGCGCTTCGATCGGTCTTCCCGTGCGGGGGTCCAGAAGATGGCTCAGCCGGACGATCCCGCCGTTCCGTTCCACGTCGAGAAACTGCTCCACGTCCCCGCTGGTCGCGATCGCGCCGTTCTCCAGCATCACGATCTCGTCGTCGTCACCGTCGATGGTTCGAATGCGAACCCGCCATCCCGGCGACTCGGGCGGCGGAAACCCCGCCACCAGGTCGCCGCCGACCTCGACCAGCGCCCGAACGAGCCCGTGCGCACGCAGCACCGCGAGGCCGGCATCCGCAGCCATGCCCTTGCCGATGCCGCCGAAGTCGAGCCGGAGCCCGGCCGTCCGACACCGCACCCTGCCAGTCTTCGAATCGAATTCGAGTTTCTCGAGGCCGACCACGTCGTTCGCGAAATCGACGCTCGCCCTCGATGGCGGTTCGCCTTCCCGACGCGCCGTCCGCCAGAGCAGGCTGAGCGGGCCGACCGTGGGATCGAACCCACCCCCGCTCAGTCGATGCCAGTGGATGGACCGCCGCAGCGCCGTCGCCAGATCCGAAGACACTTCGACCGATTCGCCGACCCGTTCGACGAGCCGCATCGCCTCGCTTCGGGGTCGGTAGTCGCTCAGGGCATCCTCGACCTCCGCCATGCGGGCGAAGGCCGCCCGCGTCGCGGCATATCCCGTCGCCTCGTCCGGCGCGTAGACCTGGATGGTCGCCGACGTTCCCATCACCACGCGGCGGTCGACCACTCGGACGAAGTCATCACCGGCGAAGGACACCGACGTTCCGGACGCGGCCACGACCATGGCGAGCAACGCCAGCAGTCGCGTCACGGAAGGACGACGCCCGTGGCTCAGGCTCGGAATTCGTCGCATTCGCGATATGCCTTGATCAACCGATCGACGCCGTCCTTGCCACCCAGGCTCAGGCCGTGTTCCATGCCCACGATGCCCTCGAATCCCCGCCGATGAATGTGACGGAAGACGTTGCGATAGTCGATCTCTCCGGTGGTCGGCTCGCGACGACCGGGATTGTCACCGACCTGGAAGTAGGCGATCTCGTTCCACGCCTGATCCATGTAGGGAATGAGATTCCCTTCGGTGATCTGCTGGTGGTAGAGATCATCGAGGATCTTGCAGCTCGGGCTGCCCACTGCTTCGCAGATCATGAAGGCCTGGGGTATCCCGGTGAGGAACAACCCCGAGTGATCACGACGATTCAACGGCTCGAGCACCATCACCAGATCATGCGGTTCGAGAATCGCCGCACATCGCTTGAGATTCTCGATCACATTGGCGGTCTGGAAATCCCAGGAATCGGACAGGCCGTACCGGCCCGGAACCACGGTCATCCAGCGTGCCCCGCACCGACTGGCGATCTCGACCGCCTTCGCCATCTTCGTTTCCAACCGTGCGGTGATGGCCTGATCGCGTTTGACGAAGGTCTCCGCACCGAAGTCGCCCTCGGCCACGAACACCCCCATCTCGATGTCCAGCCGACGCATCGCTTCTCCCAGCCGCTTCTGCTCGGCGTCGGATCGCCCCGGCATTCCGTTGTCCTCCCAGGCCCGGAATCCGTGGTCGTGGGCGAACTGGAGCTGGTCGACGAGGTCGTTCCCGCTCCTTGCATTGAACATGCCGAAGTGCGGCGCATATTTCAGATTGAATTCCGCCACGGGTGGCACCGCGACATCGCCGGCCGCGACCCCGGTCGCCAGTCCGGCCACCGTCGCCCCGCCCGCCGCGCCGAGAAAGGCCCGCCGCTCGATCCCACCCGCTTCAGACCCCGCTGATTCGGTTCCGCTCATGTCGTTCGCTCCCTGGTCCGGTCGGCCCTCATGCGTCGGTCGGGCGGGCGTCGTCGCTTCGATTCATCCTCGTCTGACCGGGCACCGGCACCGGCGGCGTCGGCATGTCGGTGAAGTCGGTCGGATTCGGCATGAGATCCTGGTCGCTGTTCAAGGCGTCCTCGAAGGTGATCACCTTGCCGGTGTAGGCCGCCTCGCGTCCCATGATGGCGGTGAGCGTGCTCTCCGCGATCCGCTGCCCCTCGTTGAGATAGTCGCCGGTCCCCCGGATCGACGCCTGCAGATCCATGTGCTCCTGGACGTAGGGATTCCGCTGCGGCCCCTTGAATCGCCAGGCGTTCGGTCCGGTCAGGACCGCCCGTCCGCTGGTGAGGGTCGCCATCCCGTCGGCACCGGTGATGACCTCCTCCACCCGGCCGGTGGTCCCCGCCTGCTGCCGGCACATGCTCATCGCGAAACGGTCGTCCGGGTATCGATATTCCAGACCGAAGTGATCGAAGATGTGACCGTACTCGTCGGAGGTCCGCGACTGCCGACCGCCGACGCCGAAGACCTCGGTCGGTGGCGACTGGAACGCCCAGTTGATCGCGTCCAGGTTGTGCACGTGCTGCTCGACGATGTGGTCGCCGGACAGCCATGTGTAGTAGAGCCAGTTCCGGATCTGGTTCTCGATCTCGCTTCGATCCGGTTCGGCGGCGACGTTCCAGAGGCCTCCCATGTTCCAGTAGCAGCGGGCCGCGAGCAGCCGCCCGAGATCGCCCCGGTGCAGCCGCTCCATCGCCTCGAGGTAGCACTGTTCATGACGGCGCTGCGTGCCTGCGACGACCGAGAGATTTCGATCCTTCGCGGCCGCGGCCGCCTCCATCACGGTGCGGATCCCGGTCGCGTCGACCGCCACCGGCTTCTCCATGAAGACGTGCTTGCCGCCCTCCACCGCCGCGGCGAAGTGCTGCGGACGGAAGCCGGGCGGCGTCGCGAGGATCACCACGTCGCAATCGGTGCCGATCACCTTCTTGAACGCGTCGAATCCCGTGAACTGTCTCGACTCGGGAACATCCACCCGGGCCTCCTCCCGCTTGCGCAGGTTCCCGAGGCTGCTCTGGAGACGATCGGGAAAGAGATCGCCCATCGCGTGGATCCGCACGTCCGGACCGGCTTCGAGCGCATTGACCGCCGCCCCGGAGCCTCGCCCGCCGCATCCGATGAGACCGACGTTGATGACGTCCTCGCGACCGAGTCTGGACCCGAGGATCGTCGGCGCGGCGGAGACGATCGCCGGAACGGTGGCGGCGAGTCCGACGGCGCGGACGAAGTCACGTCGAGCAAGATTCCGGTCATTCATCGAAGGCGCTCCGATCTTGGTTTTTCGGTGGTGGATCCACCGTCGTCTTCCCGGGTCGCCTACTCGGCGGATTCCCGGATCCGGTCCATTCGTGTCGCGACATCGGTCAGCCAGGCCCGATCGCCGCCGCCGATCTCCGCGGTCATCCATCCATCGAATTCGATCTCCCGCAAGGCGGTCATCACCGCGGGCCAGTCGCAGTCACCCTCGAGCAGCAGGACGTCGAAGCCGGCCCAACGCCCCTCCTTGTCGAGCTTGCTGCGGCTGTATTCCTTCACATCGACCTTCATGACCCGCGGCCCGAGCACCCTGATCCACTGTTCGGGCCAGCCGTAGGCGACGAGGTTCCCGACATCGAGATACCACCCGACCCGGTCGCTCTCGAACGAGTCGACGTACTCCGCGGCCTCCCGGGGACTCAGCAGGAAGTTGTTCCAGACGTTCTCGAAGGCGATGTCGATCCCCGCCGCCTCGGCGTCCGGAATCACCTTGAGAAGTTCGGCCCGACTCAGTCGCCAGGCGTCTTCGTACGAGCGATTCTTTCCGACCACGGCCGGCACCACCAGCACGGACGAGGCGCCGTAGGCCTTCGCATCGGCGATCGCCTCGCGGATCGCCGCCACGCACTTCGCCCGAACCTCGGGGTTCGAATCGTTGAGCGGACTCTTCCAGTGCTCGCTGCACACCACGCCGTGGACCGGAAGTCCGGTGGCCTTCGAGGCCGCGACGACCTCCTCCACGCTCCACGCATTGGGGCTCGGCAGCTCGACGCCGTCGTAACCGAGCGATCGAAGCAGCCGGAACTTCTCTTCGAGCGTCCCACCCTCCTTCACCATCTCGATCTTGACCGCCTTCTTCATGGTCGGACTCGCCGGAGGTTCCGAGGCGGCATGGACCGACCCGGATGACATGAGAAGGAGGCCAAGGAGGCCAAGGAGGCCGAGAAGGCCGGTGACGAGAATCGCGAACTGACGCATGTGGCTCCCATCCATGCAGGGACGATGCGGGGCGATGGCCGTGAAGACTCGATCAACTGAACTTGTAGACGCCGGGCTGCGGGATCTCGAGGGGCGGCATGGGCCCGAACTTCGGATCTTCGGGGACGATCGCCTTGTCGGAGTTCATGATCTCGTCCCAGGTGATCGTCCGCCCGCTGTAGCCGGCCTCCCGACCGAGAATGCCCATCGCCACCGACTGGGTCATCCAGTCGCCGTCGTTCAGCAGCTCGCCGTCGCGGATCGCCTTGAAGAGCTCGTTGTGCTCGGTCTGGTACATGTTCGGGGTTCCGCCCTTGTAGCGGAACTCCTTCGAGCCGTCGGCGAACTTGAGGTTCGACTGCCGCGGCGCCCAGCCGTTCACGAAACCGATNCCCTTGGTGCCGGCGATCCAGTCGGTGTTGTCGTTCGAGCAGTTGGGCACCTGNCGGCAGGTGAGGAAACCGCGGGCGCCGTTGTCCCACTCGTANACCACCGCGAAGTGATCGAAGATGTCGCCGCGNTCCGCGCCTTCGCGGAGGCCGCGGCCACCGAGGGCGGTGGCCTTGACCGGCGGGCGGTTGCCCATCGCCCAGTTCATCTTGTCGACGCTGTGCACCGCCTGCTCGACGATGATGTCGCCGGAGAGCCAGTTCATGTGCTGCCAGTTGCGAAGCTGGAAGTCCATGTCGGTCAT
>NYVS01000091.1 GCA_002684755.1 Phycisphaerae bacterium | reverse complement strand
GTGTCCGTCTCGCTCTCGAAGACGTGGCCCTTGTCGGTGAGCCAGGTCCGGAGCGACTGGTAGTTCTCGATGATTCCGTTGTGGATGATCGCGATGCCGTGTCCGAGAGAGGCGTCGTCACGATGCGGATGCGCATTCGCCTCCGTCACACCGCCGTGGGTCGCCCACCGGGTGTGGGCGATGCCGATGGAACCGGGAAGTCCGCCGTGCTCGGTGATCGCATCCTCGAGGACGCGGACTCGTCCCACGCTCTTCACGAGATCAAGGGCTTCGGATTCGTCTCGATCGTCGCGCAACACCGCCACGCCCGCCGAGTCGTATCCCCGATACTCAAGCCGCTTCAGACCTTCAAGCAGGATGGGGGTCGCTTCACGATGTCCGATGTACGCGACGATGCCACACATGGTCGACTGTCTCCGGTTCGAGGTGCACTCGAGCGAGTGCTTGGTCTGAGGTAGCAGGGCATTCTCGCCGTACTCGGTCCCGTTTTCCATCGACCAGACCGGGATCCAGGCTCAGTTGCGGTTCCAAATGTGAAAAAAGTCCCCCTGTGACGCTCGCCTGCGGGCCTCGCGACGCGAACGGTGATCCCGCGACGGTACGATCCGACCGTGCAAGACCTCTGGGAAGACGGAAGAGACCGGCACCGACGGGCCGCCGAGCCCCTGGCGCATCGCTTGCGCCCCGATTCCATCAACGAGGTTCTCGGACAGGAACACCTCCTCGAGGAGGGCGGTCTGCTCCGACGAATGCTCGACGCCGGAATCGTGGGCTCGCTGTTGCTGTACGGGCCTCCCGGCACCGGAAAGACCACCCTCGCACTGCTCATCGCGGACCGGCTGGACGCCCACCTCGAACGCGAGAACGCCGCTCAGGTGGGCGTGCCGCGGATCCGCGAGATCCTCGCAGCCGCCGATCGGCGTCTTGGTGACGACGGCCGTCGGACCATTCTGTTCCTCGACGAGATCCACCGCTTCAGCCGCAGTCAGCAGGACGTGCTTCTGGGGAGCGTCGAGCGTGGCGGCATCGCGCTGATCGGCGCGACCACCGAGAACCCCTGGTACGCCGTGAATGCCGCGCTCACCAGTCGGTCCACCGTGCTCGAAGTGAAGCCGCTCGACGAATCCGCCATCGTCCGACTGCTGGAGCGGGCGATCGAACACCCTCATGGCTTCGGCGACCTCGCGGTGGAGGCGACCGCCGAGGCGATCGAACACATCGCCGACGCATGTGAAGGCGACGCCCGACGGGCCCTCAACACCCTCGAAGTCGCGGTCCGGAGTCTCCAACCGGCCGAACGCGGTGGTACGTCCGTCGTGGTCGATCTCGCGGTCGCGGAAGCGTCGATCGGTCGGCGTGCCGTGGTCTACGACCGATCCGGCGACGGTCACTACGACACGATCAGCGCGTTCATCAAGTCGATGCGCGGCTCGGATCCCGACGCCGCGGTCTATTGGCTCGCCAAGATGCTGGAGGCCGGTGAAGACCCGCGATTCATCGCCCGCCGGATCGCGATCCTCGCGAGCGAGGACATCGGGCAGGCCGATCCAAGCGCCATCTCCGTCGCCGATGCCGCGTGGAATCTCGTGGAGAAGATCGGCATGCCGGAGGCACAGCTCACCCTGGCCCAGGCGGCGATCCACATGGCGATGGCGCCCAAGAGCAACGCCACCGCGACCGCGATCTGGTCGGCCATGCAGGAAGTTCGCGAGGGACGCACCCAGCCGGTGCCGCTGGAGTTGATCAGCGGGATGAAGAAGGGTCGTGCTCCGGACGCACCGGCGTACCGCTCACCCCACAAGGCCGAGGACGGCGTCGGAACCACCGGTTACCTCGGCGTCGACCGCGTCTTCTACGAGCCGACCGACCAGGGACTCGAGGCCGATCAACGTGCACCGCTCGAGGACCTGAGACGACGAAGACGATCCGCCGACGACGACCCCGAAGCGAGAAACGCATGACGGCGAAGTCGGTGATCCGCGATGAAGTTCGCCGCGCCATGCTCGATCGTGATCGGGAAGCACGTGTTCGAGATGGCCTGGCCGCCCGGACGCGCTGCCTCGAGATCATTCGATCCAGGGCCGCGACACGGATCATGGCGTACCTCGCCGACCCGGGCGAGATCGATCTGGACCCGACGATCGAGGCGCTGCTCGAAGACGACCGGATCGAGGTGGCGTCGCCGGTGGTCTCGCTCGACGCCGGACGGATGACCTGCGGAAGACTCCGTGGACTCGATGCGGCCGGTCTGGTGATCGATCGATACGGACTCCGGAGCCCCGCCCCGCCGGTCCTGGAGCTCGATCCGGCGTCGCTCGACGTCGTCCTGGTGCCCGGCGTCGCCTTCGCCCGGGACGGACGGCGGCTGGGGCGGGGCGGCGGCTACTACGACCGATTTCTCGCCGCGCTCCCATCGACCGTGCACCTGATCGGCATCTGCCATTCCCGCCAGGTCCGAGACGACCTTCCCAGCGAAGCACACGATGTCCGCGTCCATGAAGTCATGGTCGCGGACGAAGCCTGAACCGCCTCGGACCGCCTTGTTTTTCCACTTTTCCCCCTGATCCGGTCGATTGAACACGACGTCGACGGTGGGTGTCTAGGCTGTCACGTCGGTTCGAACATCGTCTCCCTCCGGATCGCTTCGGAGCGGGTGATGAGCGGATCGGTTCGTTCCGAGGCCCCCGCGTATCCCGCGGCGCTCGTTTTCTCTTCGACTCAGTTCGGCGGATGCCGAAGGAGGCCGTTCGATGGCCCTTGCAAGTCAGTCCGGTCGATCATCCAGCCGACGCAGCTACATGAGCAGCCGTCGGAGACCACAGCGGCGACGGCTCCTGCTTCTGTTGTTCCTCGTGGCGTGCGTGGTCGCCGCAGGATGGTGGTGGCTCCGCGACGACGAAGCCGCGGAAGGCGGCGACCAGGTCGCCGGCACGACCAGTGACGTCGTGGACGGCGATGTGGATTCATCCGATTCCCGTGCTCCAGTCCCCAGCGAGATCACCCTCGATCCCGGCCCCGGTCGGGCCGCGGTCCGGCCCGAGACCCGGCGACCTGCCGACGTGACTCGATCCGCCCGGGCCACGGATACGAACGTCCCGAGCGGCAGCGCCTCCACGTCGCCGACCCCCGCCCCGACGCGGCCGGCGACGTCGCGTCCGACCACATCCCGCCCCACTCCGGTGACCCCTGCCACCCGCCCCGATCCTGCATCCTCGAAGACCGCCTCCGGGTCGCTCGCGGACGCCCGGCGTCTCGCCGAAACCGATCCCGTCGCGGCCCGCAAGGCCCTGACCACGGCCTGGGTCTCCGGCGGACTCTCCGCCGCCGATCGCCGGTCGGCCACGGTCCTCGCGCGGGAACTGGCGGCCCTCACCCTGCTCGACCGTCCCAACCTCCCCGACAATCCGTTCATCACGACCTACAAGGTTCGAAGCGGAGACAGTCTCGAACGAATCGTCCGTCGCGAGAACGTGGACGCCGACAAGATGTTCCTCGCGCGGATCAACAACATCTCGAACCCGAACGCGATCCGCATCGGCCAGGAACTTCGACTGCCCACCGGGACCTTCGACGCGGTCGTGGACAAGTCCGACTACACGATCACGTTGTTCCAGCGGAACGAGTCTGGTCGAACGATGCTGGTGTCGCTGCCCGTGGGGCTCGGGGAGTTCAACGCCACCCCGACCGGCCTCTACCGGGTGCGTGTGAATTCCAAGCTCGTGAACCCGCACTGGATCAATCCGCGGACCCGCAAGGAGTACGAGGCCAACGATCCCGCCAACCCGATCGGCGAGCACTGGATCGGACTGGAAGGGATCGAGGACGCCAATCGTGATGTGGACGGTTACGGAATCCACGGCACCATCGAACCCGAATCGATCGGCCGTCAGATGTCGATGGGCTGCGTCCGCATGCTGGGGGACGATGTGGAGCTGGTCTACGAAGTCCTGACCCACCCCTCGTCGACGATCGAGATCCGGGACTGAAGAACCGGACGGGTTCGGCCCCCGGGCCGTCGAATCGGAGCGTCGAGACGACTAGAATCAGGGCATGGATTCGTCTTCCTCCAACCAGCCGGTGATCGGCGTCAGCATGGGTGATCCCGCCGGGATCGGACCCGAAGTCGTCGTCAAGGCGCTTGCGGATCCCCGCCTCCACGAGCGGGCCCGGTTCGTCATCCACGGCCGCAACGAACTCCTCAATCTCGCGGCGGATCGAGCCGGCATCCGGCCCTACTGGTACCGGGTCGCCCAGTCGAGTGACCGAGCCCGCGGTGATCTGCTGCCTCCGGTGACGGTGGTCGACTTCGACGACGTCGATCTCAATCTCCCGCAGGAGCCCGGCCCGACCCGTGCCGGCGGCCACCTCTCGAAGCGGTTCGTCGAGGAAGTCATCGCCGACGCGATGCTTCCCGACACCGATCCGCGGCACGTCGACGCGATCGTGACCGCCCCGATCTGCAAGGAATCCTGGTCGGTCGCCGGCTTCAAGTGGCCCGGTCACAGCGAACTGCTGGCCCACCGGACCCGCTCGAAACGACAGGCCATGGCCTTCGTCTCGCCTCGGCTCAAGGTCGTGCTCGCGACCGCACACGTTCCGCTGATGGACGTCAAGAACGTCCTCACGATCGGCCGCGTCCACGAGTCCATCGAACTGGGTCACGATCTCTGCCGACGGCTCGGAATCCAGCGGCCCCGGATCGCGGTGTGCGGCCTCAATCCCCACGCGGGCGAGAACGGCATTCTCGGCGACGAGGACCAGCGGGTCATCGCCCCGGCGATCGACGTCGCGGTGCAGCACGGAATCAAGGCGACCGGCCCGCACCCCGCCGACACCATCTTCATCGGCGCCGCGAACGGTCGGTTCGATCTCGTGGTGGCGATGTATCACGACCAGGGCCTGATCCCCGTGAAACTCCTCGGCTGGGACGAGGCGGTCAACGTCACCCTCGGCCTGCCCATTCTCCGAACCAGCCCCGACCACGGCACGGCCTTCGACATCGCGGGCCGCAACAAGGCCGACGCCGGATCGATGCGGGCCGCGATCGATCTCGCCCTCGACCTCGCGACCCGGGACTCGCTCCCCGCCGGCGACGACGGCGCCGCCAAGTCCTCCTGACCGACCGGACCTCCCGATGGCCGCGTCCCGGGGACGACGATGACGCCGAGCCACCGGGGCATCCATGGGGGCGACGGCCCGGAGGGTCCGCCACCCCCGGTGGGAAGGCCCGTGAACGATCGCCCGACGGGTCAGCGACGGCGTCGGTGACGGATCCGCGGTGTGAAGAGCGGCACCAGCAACGGCATCGACGCGAGCACCCCCGGGGCCGGGACCGCGACGCCGTCGATCCGAAGATTGTCGAATCGAACCGTTCCCTGCGGACTCGAGGCGCCGGAAAGCGTGAGCCTCAACCGAAGCGTCGTCGAGGCCTCGTGCACGTCATCGAGACCGAAGACGGCCGTCGACCATCCGGTCGTGGTCGTGATCGAAACGACGGAGATCCACGCGCTTCCCGACCAGGCGTCGACATCGACCAACGCGCTCCCGGTACCACTCCGCCGCATCGCGAATGAACAGTGGAGATCCCCCGGCCCACCGCTGATCGCCGGCGTCGGATCCCATTCCAGGAAGAGCGAACCCGTTTCCGCGGCCGGGCCCCGGAATCCCAACGCCTCCCCCGGATCCGCCTCACCCCAGGCATTCATCGAGGTTCCGCCGAAGAGATCGTGCTGGTCCGAGATCGAGTCGAACTCCAGTCGCCCCGAACCGACATCCGCGAGGAGCGATCCCGCCGAGGTGTCGACGGCGTTGAAATCCCATCCCACGAGAAGATCTCCGTGGCTCGATTCGCCGATCGTCGCAAGCACCGCCGCCGCGACCACGCCCATCGATCGTCGAGGCCCGGCCCACGCGCCGCGAACGCCGTCTCCGACGGGACGAGGCCGATCCTGATTCGAAGGGGATCCCCACCAGGTGATGCCCGAGACCGTCCGTACGACCCCGGACCGGACATCGCCGGGGCCGATCCGACCGCACGCATCACGGTTGCCTCGCGGCTCGGTGCCTGCTTCGCTTCGATTTCGCATGTCGTCCATGCGGGGACCCGCCCCGCCTCCAACGCCCGTGGCTCCGGCCTCACCCTACGACGACGCGGCACCTCCTTTCGGAGGTGCCGCGTTAATTCATCGTCGACGTCGGCGATCCGGAGGCGGACTAGAAGAGCAGGCCGGCGGCCGCGGCCACCGTTCGCTGATTCATGGGATCGATGATCCAGAGCCAGTCGTCGAACAGGAATTCGAATCGGGCGGCCAGCAGGGCGATCCGACCCATGACCGTGAAACCGAACGCCGCCCCGAAGGTGATCATCAGGAACCAGATGCCGAGCCGGGCGACCTTCCCGACCGCACCCTTGTGCTCGACCGAGAAGAAGAAGTACGTCAGGCAGGCGAGCACCCCGACCACCAGCGTGATCTGTCGCACGCTCGCCCAGAAGCTCGAATAGCCGTTGACGGTGCCGTCGGCGTTGACGACCTGCTGGTAGAGCGGCGTGACCGTCGCGTTGATCTGACTCAGGAAGTCACCTTCGATGTAGGCGACCATCCGCAACGCCGCGGTCGTGCCCACGATGAACGCGAGGGTCCAGAGACTGAAGAACTGCCCCTTGGGCGCGAGCCGCATCAGGAGCATCAACCCGAAGATCAGCGGGACGAGGTAGGCCCAGTTCGGTCCAGCCGCGGAGAGCCCGGGGATGAGATTCCCCTGCACGAAGCCGGGAAGCAGCTTGCCGAACAGGTTGGGGACGATCATGTCCCAGAGTCCGATCACCATCCAGTACCCGGCGGACACGCCGACCACGGTGGATTCCGCGAGCTTGTAGAGCGCGTTGTCCTTGTAGAGGAACGAGAAGATCGCGAGGGTGAAGAGCGCGGCGAGCCAGAGCCCGATCGTCCGCGGCCAGCTGAGACCGATCGACGTCGTGGGCGCATCGCCCGGCGTGGTCACCACCAGTCGACCGTCCGTGATCACCACGGTGGTGGCCGGATCCACGATGGCACCCGTCCGACCGGCCTNCAGGATGGCGTCGAGCGTCTTGCGGAAGTCGCCGTCGGTCTCCGCGTCGACCGCCGAGTCGCGTCGATAGCCCGCGGTCCGCAGCGCGGACCAGTCGATCACGACCTCGGGCGTGGCCCGGCCGTCGAGGCGCTTCGCGGCCTCCGCCAGGACCTGCGACTTCCAGTTCGCGAGCGATGTTTCGAGATCGGACCCGGAAACGCCCGTCGTGGCGGCGCTCGAGAGCGCGGCCTCGAGCGCCTGGTCCGCGAGCTGCGCCTCGAAGTAGACCCGCGGGGGCACGGGCGTCACGGCCGTCCATTCGATCCGTTCCGAGGTCGGCCTGGCGAAGTCGACCGCTTCGTCGGAGACCGACGGCACCCAGGCGGCCTNCGCGTCGGACCCGTCCGAGCCGGGAGCCGGCACGTCGACCTTCACGAANGATGCNCTGCCACGCTCCACGTAGATCCGGCCGAGACCGTGCCCGNAGAAGGCGCGGATCCCGAGGAGGATCACGAAGATGCCGATGAGCACGGCGATGGTGAGCTTCTGTCGATTCATCGAGCACCTCCCCGGCGGCGGGTCGCGAAGAACACCACGTTGCCCGCGATGATGAGGCCGATCATGAGCAGATGAGCCACGAGCTGCGGCCCCATCCTCCGTTGCGCCTCGAGGAATATCCCGGGCGTCGGTTCGGTCGCCAGCGTGATCAGGTCGGTCTTCGCGGCCGGACTCATGGAAGCGGCTTCGGCTCCGGTCGTCCAGGTCTCCGCGGCCCCGGGATCGGCGAGGAACCCGGCGGCGAGCGTCTCGGCCTGCGCGTCGGGGACGCCTCCGGTCTGGAGCGTCTCCCGCATCCGGTCCTCACGGACCCAGTTGTTGACGATCGACTCGTACTCCGCCGCACCCTTGATCGCACCGAGCAGGCCCTGCACCTGGATCGGCACGTACGGATACATCTGGGGGGCCTGCACGCCGGTGCAGCCGATGACCAGCGGCATCTTGAGCGGGGTGGCCGCGTAGAGCACCCATTCCTTGCTGCCCGGGTAGCCCGCGCTCGCGTTCACGATCGCGTCGAAATCCGCGAGGCTCGAGATGCCGGACATCATGGGGATCGACCCGACCGCGGTGCCGCGGGCGTCGGTCGGGAAGTACTGCTCGAAGTCGGTGACGATCGTCTTGATGACCGCCTCGTTCCCGGCCTTGAAGCCGAGATCGACCCAGTCCTCGCCGTACACGAGCTCGGGGTAGTAACCACCGATCACCCGCGAGGTGCTCGACCGGATCATCTGGGCCCCCACCGGCCAGAGGGCGATGAAGTACATCTTGTGACCCTTGCGGGCGCACTGGTTGATGAACGAGGTCGCCATCGGTCCGAGTTCGCCTTCACTGGCGGGATCGAAGTCCCAGGCCATGAGGATCTTCGAACCGGGCTCGAGGTCGTCGAGGACGTCGAAGGCCGCCTGGGCCAGCGGCGTCGCCTTTTCGGGAAGGGTCCGGCCGGTGAGTCCGATCACGATGATCGGGATCCCCACCGCGAGGCCCATCATCAGGAAGATCCAGCGGCGATCGATGTTCGCCATGCGGTCGATGAGATTCATGGGTCAGTCTCCTCCACCGAGATAGGAGCGGTCGAGACCCATGAGGATCTTCAAGCTCGTGCTCGCGATGCCGAGGGCGATGCCGATGATGATCGCGCGGTTTCCGGCGGTGTTGAACACCTGCATGATGTAGACGCTCATCTCCTCGATCCGCAGCCCGCTGAACGGGCCGTCGACCGGAATCCAGCTGGTGAGGAAGTACCCGGCGAACGTGCGGCCGAGCAGGATGATGAACGCGGTTCCCAGCAGCAGGACCGCTTCGAAGTTCTTCGCCCGGAACGCCCGGAAGGCGGCCGACGCGATGTAGAACGCGAGCATCGCGAACATCGTCGCGGTCAGCGGCTTGAAGACGTATTCGTAGACCCACCAGAACGGCGTGCCCTGGCCCTGGACGTCACCGCTCCAGGGCACGTCGGGGAACGCGGGATTCGGCGAGACGCCGATCTTGAAGAGACCGACCGCCAGCGTCGCGGAGAACGTGCCGAGCACGATCAGCGAGTAGGCCCAGCCGGAGTTCCGGTCGGAGATCTTCTTCAGATGGACCTTCAGCAGGCTGCCGCCGCCGAGGACGAACGCGACCGCGGCGATGATGCCGAACCAGGTCGTCGCCTCCTCGCCCCAGGAACGGGCCCCGGGGAGGAAGTTCGCGACGATCAGCACGACGCCGACGATGGCCGTGATCCAGATTGGAACGAGTCGTTTCACGTGTAGCTCCTCAGGCGCTCAGGACCGAGTCCTTGAACCAGGCGATCGCTCCGGCGAGCGACTCGTTGTCGGTGACGACGGCCACGGTGGCGAGAAGACAGCCGATGATGAGGACGGCGGCCACGATGAGTTTTCCGACATCCTGCCCCTTCAGGCTGCCCAGCTGATCGGGCTGGCCCGACAGGTACGCGCTCGCGGCGAAGAACTCCTCGCCGATCAGGGTGTAGTCGCAGGCGGCGACGAAGAACGGAAGCTGACTGGGCATCGCGGTGCCCGCGATCTGGATCGCACCGACCGAATTGCCGGTCTCGGCGAGGATCAGGCTCTCCGCGTAGAAGCAGCCCATGTAGAAGCAGGCCGCCGGCTTCTCGCGGACGATCAGCCCCGACACGTAGGCGGTGTATCCGAACTGCTCGTCCGTCACGTAGTAGATGAGGTCGGGGTTGTACGCATCGGTCCGACCCGCGGTGAGGTAGGAGGAATGGACCGTCTCCCGGGCCGCGCTCATCACCAGCGAACGACTGACCGGGACCTCGATCTTCGCGTCGTACTCCGCGGCGGTCTTCGCGACCCGGCCGAGGACCGTGACGCCGGCCACCGTCTGGAGATCATCCATGTCCTGGATGCCCGGGACGTAGAGGATCGGTCGCCCCATCTCCGTCGCCCGACCCACCGCTTCATCGACCGCGGACAGCCCGGCGATCTTTCGGATGGTCATCGGCCGACCGCTGCGGGCCCAGAAGATGAAGAAGAGCACCGCACCACAGAGCAGGACCAGGATCACCAGCAGCGGCAGTCGCTTCACGTCGATGAAGCTCGCCACGGGCAGCACCATGCCGGTCGCCGCGGAGGCGACGCTCTTCTCGACCGAGCCGTCCGCGTTCTTCACGACCGTGTAGACGATGAACTGGTATTCGTCGGACACCGAGAGCTGGCCGACCAGGAGGCTGTCGTCATCGGGGGAGACCGTGTCGACCAGCACCCAGAACCGACCGTGCGGCCCGGTCTCCGCCGGCGTCACGTCACCCTGGTTTCCGACGATCGCCTCGCGGGCGACCGCGCGNGCCTGGATCGCGGCGTCTTCCGGCGCGATGCCCTCGACATCCACCAGTCGTCGGTATTCGTTCTCGTAGGCCGCCGAACGGATCGACTCGAGCGACGCGGCGCGTTCGTTCGCACCGCGGCTGTCCGACTCGGACACCGATTCGGTCCGCCAGACCTGGAAGCCCTCGAGCCCTTCGACCTCGGCGGGGATCTTCCAGGTGACCAGCGCCGAACCGCCGCCGTCCGCCGGGAGATCCTTCGCCACGACGTCGNTCGGCGCCGGTGGCGCCGCGAAGGCCGCGGTCGCGATCGACAGCATCGACAGCACCGCCATCAGGGCGGACAGGGGTGTCGAACGAGGAAGCGATGGTGGTCTCTTCATGCGTCAGCCCTCGATGAGTTCGACGTTGGCACGGGGGACGACCGCCGTGTCACCGCCTGGGAAGCGGACCTCGAGCACCCGGGCCCGCGAGCCCGAGCCGAGGACCGCGGGCTCGGCCGGCAGCGCCGACACCTCGCCCAGGAGTCCGAAGTAGGGATCGCGGATCACGCGAACCGTGGTGCCGAGTTCGAGCAGGCCGGCCTCGCGGGCCAGCGTCGGATCGACCTCGTTCTCGTTCTCGCCCGCTTCGAGCGGCACGAGGATCTCCGGTCGCATCACGCCGGCGCGGATCTGCGTCGCGCCGTTGACGCTGGCGACCCGTCCGGCCCGGTCCGCGAGGAGTCGCCAGGTGCGAGCGGCCATCGCGATGTCGCCGAATCCTTCGGTGACGATCACCGTGATCCCGATGTTCTCGCTGCCGGTGATCGCGACCCCGAGGTCGCGGCCGAGGAGTTCCTTGAGATCCTGGTCGTCGAGTCCGCCGGAGACCACCGCGGCGGCCCCGACCTCGATCGCCTTTCGCAGGGCCGCGGCGGTCATCCGCGCGCCGCCGAGAACCACGGCACCCTTCATGTCCGCGGTGATCGCGTCCGCGTCGAGCGTCTCTTCGTGGCCGCCGCAGGCGACCCGGATGACTCCTTCGGTCTCACCACCGATCCCGAAGATGCCCTGTACGAACATCACGTCGTTCTCGATGATGCAGCCTTCCTTCGGCAGGACCTCGGCGACCGTGCCGGAAAGGTAGGCCCGGACCTGGACCGGAATCGCCGCCCCGCGGATCATCACCTGGCCGGTCACCGAGGAGACCTGTTCCAGGGTGCCGTCCGCATCCGCGGCGACCTCGGTCTTGAAGGCCCCGAAGATCCCCTTGCTGCGGGCGATCGGCTCGCCCTCCTTCACCGGGTCGCCGATCTGCTTCAGCATCAGGCCCGCGACGTCGCCGGCCGAGCAGCTGAGCCGGTTCGCCATGTTCATCGGCGTGATGTCGCCGTCCATGAACGTCTCGGCGACCACGTCGTTCGCTTCCACCACGTCACCGACCGCGACCTTCACCTCGCCGGGGATCGGCAGAAGCCGACGCGTGCGATGCGTGGTGCGGGCGGAAACCTTGAGTCCTGGGGTGTAGGCCTTGGCCATGATTCGTTCACGCGCCGGTCGGCGCAAGCTCCAGATCGTCGTACATGCCGGAGGACTCGACCACGCGGGTCACCGCCTGCCGTCGCTCCATCGGGTCTTCGGGAAGCTGCAGCGCCCGGCCACGGGCGTCGAGGATGATTCCCGCCGCTCCGCCCCGGACGTTGCGGGTCACGGGCTTGCCCGGACCGTTGCCGAGGTCGAATCCGCGGGCGGGCGTGACCTCGACGTC